>PMCH01000323.1 GCA_003154055.1 Acidobacteriaceae bacterium | reverse complement strand
GCCTGGGAATTCTCAGTAGTCTCCGATTACGCGTTGCGGGAAGGCCAGGCAGTGCGGTTCGCGCTGATCCGGCGTACAAAACTCTTGACGGTATAGGAAAGCTGGCGGGGAATGTTCAAATAGCTGGACTGTCTGGGATGCGGCGGGTGCGACGATGGGATCGTGCGGGCCCTAAAGGGGCTGCAATAGATAAATGTCTTGCGGCATCGCTAAAGCGATGCCCTGATACGAACATGAGCTTGCCTTGATACGAACATGAGCTTGCGGCCTTGCTGAAGCGATGCCCGGATACGAATCTTGAGTTTTTTTCGTGGGCTGTGGAGCCGCGCCCTTCCCAATACCGGTTTCTTGAAATGGTTCTTAATCGTCCCGCGTTTTCGTTTTCGGCCCTCCGATAGCAACGAAAACGACGCACGGCTGCATCGGACTTAACATTAACAACTGCAACATCGGCAATGGTGCTCGATATGCAGTTCTTCTTCCTAGATTGGGAGCTGACAAAACCTAATGGGAACGACCGCTGCTCCGTCCGGTGCGCTGGCCTACTCTGCCCACGTGAATCCTGAGTGGGCGCGACTGCTCGACCTGCTGCAAATGAATGTGCGCTATGAGCGCTGCGTGGGCAGTGAACTGTTCGACTCCGAGGGACGACGGTTTCTGGATTTCCTGTCGGGGTATAGCGTTCACAACGTGGGGCACAACCATCCTCACGTAATCGAAGCCATCCGGGAAGAACTGGAGCGCCGCGGGCCGGCGATGGTGCAATCGCACGTTTCAGAACTGGCTGGCGAGCTGGCCGAGCGGCTGTGCGGGCTGGCTGGGGGAAAGCTATCCAAAGTTTTCTTCGGGAGTTCGGGCAGCGAGGGAGTGGAAGCGGCTATCAAGTTTTCTCGGGCGCACACGGGGCGGCCGGGGCTGCTCTATGCCCAGGGCGCGTTTCACGGGCTGACCTGCGGAGCGCTCTCGCTGATGGGGGATCCGTTCTGGCGGGAAGGGTTCGGGCCCCTGCTTCCGGACACGGTTGAGATTCCGTTTGACGACCTCGCCGCGCTGGAGGAGCAGCTTTCTACGCGGCGGTTTGCGGCGTTCATTTGTGAGCCGATCCAGGCGGAGGCGGGGATTCGGGTGCCCGATACCGACTACTGGCGAAAGGCTGACGCTTTGTGCCGGCGTTATGGGACGCTGCTGGTTCTGGATGAAGTCCAGAGCGGGATGTACCGCAC
The DNA here is from genome assembly GCA_003154055.1 of Acidobacteriaceae bacterium. GTDB lineage: Bacteria > Acidobacteriota > Terriglobia > Terriglobales > Acidobacteriaceae > Acidiflorens. The sequence continues at coordinate 22,497 of PMCH01000323.1, read as the reverse complement.
GGGGCCGTTTCTTGCGGGGGATCGGTATGGCGTGAAGCCCGACATGGTGGTGCTGGCGAAGGCGCTGAGTGGCGGGCTCGTGCCGGTGAGCGCGGTGCTGATGACGGATGACATCTACTCGTCGGTGTATGGGTCGTTCAAACGTTCGATTATTCACACTTCGACGTTCAGTGAAAACAGTCTGGCGATGCGGGCTGGGTTGGCGACTTTGGATGTGCTGCAAGCGGAGAAGCTGGGAGCGCGGGCCACGGATATGGGCGAACGGCTGCGGCGGCTGCTGAAAGAAACGTTGGGCGATTTCGAAATGGTGAAGGAAGTTCGCGGGGAAGGGCTGCTGCTGGGGATCGAATTCCAGGCGCCGCAACAATTGCGGCTGCGCGTTCCCTTTGAGGCATTCCAGCGGATTCATCCGGCGATGTTCGGGCAGATTCTTGTTATGCGGATGTTCCGGGACAAGGGGATCCTCACGCAGATCTGCGGGAACAACTCGATGGTGCTGAAAGTGGCTCCGCCGCTGGTGGTGGGCGAGGAGCAGATGCTGGAATTCGTTGCGGCGGCGCGCGATGTGGTCGAACTGGCGCATTCTCCGGGGTCGTTCTGGTCCGAAGCGCTGGGGCTGGCACGGAGAGCTATCAACCTCTGAATGGAAACTCAGGAACCTTCATGCAAATTGTGAGCGCGGCTAGCGCTTTTCCCGAACACTACTATCCGCAGGAGATGCTGCTGGCGGCGCTGGAGCACTATTGGGGCGGGCAGATTGAAAATCCTAATCTGCTGCGCCGCTTGCATCGGCATACGGGCGTGGACGGGCGTTACCTGTCGCTTCCGATGGAGGATTATCCGGGGATCAAGACCTGGGGTGAGGCGAACGGGCACTGGATACGCACGGCGCAGGAACTGGGGGAGAAGGCGATCTCGGGGGCGCTGGCGGATGCGGGGTTGAACCCGAAAAGCTTGGGCGCGATCTTCTTTACGTCGATTACTGGGATTTGCAGCCCTTCGATTGATGCGCTGCTGATTAACCGCATGGGATTGTGCAGGCATATCCGACGGGTTCCGATATTTGGACTGGGGTGCGTGGCGGGAGCGGCGGCGATCTCGCGGGCGGCGGATTATGTGCGCGCGTATCCGGGACAGGTCGCAGTGGTGTTGGCGGTGGAGCTTTGTTCCTTGACGCTGCAGCGCGGGGACCTCTCGATGGCAAATCTTATTTCTTCCGGGCTGTTTGGGGATGGGTCGGCGGCGGCCATTGTCGCCGGAGCGGATTGCGGTTTGCCGGGGCCGAAGATTGTGGCGACGCGTTCCGTTTTCTATCCGGACACGGAAGAGATGATGGGGTGGGAGGTGTCGGAGAAGGGCTTCCGCATTGTGCTGTCGCGCGAAGTGCCGAATCTGATCCGCAAAAATCTGGCGCACGACGTGGATGAATTTCTGGGTGAGCGTGGACATACGCGGGCGGATATCGGGAGCTGGGTGTTGCATACCGGCGGTCCGAAGATCCTGGAAGCTACGGCGGAAGCGCTTGGGTTGAAAAACGGAGAGCTGGATGTTTCGTGGGACTGCTTGCGCAAGACGGGGAACCTGTCGTCGGCCTCGGTTCTGGTGGTGCTGGAAGAAGTGATGAAGAACCGGCGGCCTGAGCCGGGGACACTCGGCATCCTGGCTGCCATGGGTCCGGGATTCTGCTCAGAACTGGTGCTGCTGGAATGGTAGATTCGNNGTGGTTGCCGACGGCGCCGTGCCTCCGATCGACAAGCCCTGCGGCGAAGGACTGATGCCCGACGGACTGGAAGCCCTGCACGGGCTGGGCGTCACGATCCCGGAAAACGAGGCCTATCCCTTCCGCGGAATTCGTTTCGTGAGCGACGGCCGGAGCGCTGCGGCCACGTTTCCCCGAGGCGTTGCGTATGGGATCCGCCGAACCAACCTGCATCGGGTGATGATGGCGGCTGCTGCCGCCTGCGGCGTTGGCATGCTCTGGCAAACGGTGGTGACCGGCCTTCATCCCGACGGCGTTCTGGTTGGTGGAGAAGCAGTGCGGGCGCGCTGGGTGGTGGGCGCGGATGGCACCAGTTCGCGCGTCCGGCATTGGGCGCGACTGGATGAGCACCAGAAAAAGAAACTTCGATTTGCATTCCGGCGCCATTACCACGTCGCGCCTTACACGGATTTCATGGAGCTGCACTGGGGCCGCTCCTGCCAGATCTATGTGACGCCCGTGGCCGCGGACCAGATTTGCGTGGCTTTGATATCGGAGAGCCCCAAGTTACGGCTGGAGGACGCGCTGGGCGAGTTTCCTGAACTGGCCGGACGCCTGCATGGCGTGGAACACGCATCCACGGAGCGGGGAGCGATCACGGTCAACCGGAAATTGCGGCGAGTGCATGGGGGCCGCACCGTGCTGGTCGGCGACGCGTCGGGCGGAGTGGACGCGATCACGGGGGAAGGCCTGTGCCTGGCCTTTCGACAAGCGGCGCTGCTGGCCGATTGTCTGGCGACCGGGGACNNAGATTCCTGCGGGAGCGAATCATGCGGGCATTCGAGTCCAGCCCGGGGCGATTTGCGGGGATGTTGGCCATGCATGTTGGCGCAGGCTCGACGCGGGACTATGTTTCGAACGGAATCTCGCTGGGATGGGGACTGCTGCACGCTTGACGCCTCTGCTAAGACCGTACAAATGAAGCTATGAAAAAGATAATCGGAATTGTCGCCGTACTTTTGAGCCTGGCGCTGTCAGCGGGATCTCTGGCCGCGCAAACAGCGCCACCCGCGCCGGCCCTGGTGCTGCAACTGGATCCCGCGCAGACCGGAGCCGACTTCGATCTCCCGGACGTGCTGCACACCGTTCGCGGCAGCTTTGCCTTGAAACGCGGGACCATTCAGTTCGACCCGGCGAGCGGGAAGGCGGGCGGGGAAGTCGTTTTCGCGGCTCCGAGCGGGAACACGGGGAACAGCTCGCGCGATCGCAAGATGCACAAGGACGTTCTCGAAAGCCTGCATTATCCGGAAATTGTGTTTCGGCCGGATCACGCCCAGGGCGTCCTGCCGGCGTCGGGCACTTCGACTTTGCAGGTGCACGGCGTGTTTGGCATTCATGGAGCGGAGCACGAAGTCACGATTCCGGTCGAGGTAAGTTTGTCGGGATCCACGTGGAAAGCGAACGCTTCCTTTCCAGTTCCCTACGCACTTTGGGGTATGAAGAATCCTAGCGTGTTTTTTCTGAGAGTCGGCGATAGCGTGGCCATCAAATTCCACGCCGGCGGCAGCATCGTCCGGTGAGTCTCGCGCATACATTCCACACTGAGGCAAAACAAGAACTGGAGCAGCGGGCGCTGCCCCAGTCAGGCAATGCAAGGAGAAAGGCAAAACTCCTGCTCAGGCGACATGTTCAGGCGACCAGGGCCTTCTCGAAGTGCTCGCAGAGAGTGGTCTCGACCATGTAGTACTTGAAGGTGATCGGGGTGGTCAGGTAGGGCTTCATGATCTCCTCGACCTTGGGGAACCACTCGCGCTCGTAGCGCTCCACGTCCTTCTTCTCAATCCAGAGGCTGATGGTGAGTACCTTCTCGTTCTTGGTTTCGGGGAAGAAGGGCAGGATTTCCAGAAAACCATGCTGCTTCTTCAGAATGGGCAGAACTTCGTCTTTGACGACCCGGATGAACTCTTCTTTCTTCTCGAGTTTTGGGACGAATTCCAGAATACGAGCAAACATAATGGGCTCCTTTTCATGCCTCAGAGGGAGGCGTTCGAACAGCCAGCAAGAAGGGAACCACAAGGCCGAGCCGCGACCCGGGAGAGGGGGCGGGTCGGGATTGCGAATCGACGATCGATCCGGATTTCGGGGATAGTGTAGTCCGAAGGGGCGGGGCGTGTTGCGCAAAGAGGCAGAACAGAAAAAAAGACGGGGCGGGCGTCGCCAAAACGGGAAAGAGGTTAAGCCAGCGTTCCGGTTTTGGGAAGGCTGGCGCGGCGAAGAGAACGAATGTTGTGGTGCGAACTGCAGTTTGGGTGAGAATCAGGAGGAGGAGGCCGCGGGTGACTCTCACGCGGCACGCGGGCGTCCAACTGTCAGCGGACACGCGTCTCTAGTCTGGCCACCACCCAGTCGTCAGAATAAGGTGGCCACGCAAGACGAAGGGCCTTGCAGTTAACGAACTTCCCTATCCATAAGACTCGCCCGCAAGCGAGTCAGACAGAGGCAAGAGTATGGCCGCTTCGGCGCCATCATTGCCGGCCAATTGCATCGGCGCTTACCAGATCGTCGGTAAGCTGGGCGCCGGTGGTATGGGAGTGGTGTACAAAGCCGTCGATCGAAGGCTGGAGCGAACGGTGGCGCTCAAGTTTCTGGGCGAGACACACCCGGCGGACAAAGAACGGCTGCTGCACGAGGCGCGGGTGGCCTCGGCGCTCGATCATCCCAACATCGCCACGGTGCACGCGGTCGAAGAGGCTGACGATGGACGCCTGTTCATCGTGATGACCTATTACGAGGGCGAGAGCCTGGCGGACAGGCTGCGGGGCGGGCCGTTGCGTTACGAGAAAGCGATCGACCTGGCGAGCCAGGTTGCGCACGGCCTGGAGCATGCACACGCGCACGGCATTATTCACCGGGACATCAAGCCGTCGAACGTGATGATCACGCGAGAGGGCGTGGCGAAAATCGTGGACTTCGGGCTGGCGCATCATTTCGGGCCGATGGAGTCCACGCAGAGTACCAACCTGAGCGGGACGCTCCTCTACATGTCGCCGGAGCAGGTGATGGGCAAGCCGGTGGATTCGCGGACGGACCTGTGGTCCCTGGGAGTGGTTCTGTACCAGATGCTGACGGGGCGGTTGCCGTTTGAAGGAGAGAATCCCGCGGCAGCGATCCTGGCGATCATGAATGCGGCGCCCGCGCCCTGTCCTGAGTTGGAGCAAGGGCTGCAGGCGATCCTCCAGCGGGCGCTAGGCAAGAGCCCGGCGGAACGCTACGCGACGTGCGCCGAGATGCTGGAAGACCTGCGCGATTTCGAAGCCAGTCTCCCAGCGATGACGATCGGCCAGAAAGAACGGTCGAGGGCCAACTCCCCAGCGCGCGTCCGACGGAGGGCGAGACTGACTCGGCAGGTGGTGACGCTTCCATTGGCGGCGGTGGTCGTGGTCATCCTCTTCAAGTTGTACGGTGCGCTCGGAGCATTCGCCGGGGAACACGAGGGGAAGAACGCCGGGAGGCTGCCCACGGCAACGAGCGCGATGCTGGCACAACCGGCGGCCTACGAGTCGTATCTGAAGGGCAGGGGCTATCTGGAACGCTACGACGATGCGGGAAATCTCGCGGCTGCGATTACGCAGTTCGAGAGGGCGGTCAAGGCGGACCCGAATTCCGCGCTGGGGTTCGCCGGACTAGGAGAAGCGTACTGGCACAAGTACCGGCTGGACCAGAACCCGCAATGGCTGCGGCAGGCGGAGGAATACTGCAGGCGCGCGGTCCAGGCCAACGATCGGTTGCCGGCCGTGTATGTGATGCTGGGGCGGATCCACAGCGACGCGCAAAAGGAGCTTGCGCTGCAGGAGTTTCAGCGTGCGCTGCAGCTGGAACCGCGCAACGCCGATGCGTTGCTGGGGATGGCCGGGGTGTATGAGAGCGTGGGGCGGGTGAAAGATGCGGAGGAAACGTACCAAGAGGCGGCCGCGTTGCGCCCCGACTACTGGGGTGGGCATCAGGAGGTGGCGCGGTTCTACTTTCGCACGCGGCAGTATGACAAGGCGGTCGAGGAGTTCCGCCGGGTGGTGGAGTTGACGCCGGACAACGCGCAGGCACATTCGGGCCTGGGCGCAGCGTTCCTGGGAATGGCGCGGTTCGATGAGGCTGCGGCAGAACTCAAGATATCGATCAAGCTGCACCCCACGTACTTCGCGGAATCCAATCTGGCCGTCGTGTACTACCAGCAGAAACGCTGGAGTCAGGCAGCGGCAACGCTGGAGGCAGCCCTGAAACTGAACCGGAGCGACTATCGGGTTTGGGCAAACCTGGGCATTGCGTATGAATGGCTCAATGAGCCGGAGAAGGCGGGAAACGCGTATCGGGAAGAGTTGGTCCGGCTGGAGGAGGCGGCGAAGCTCAAGCCCCAGGACGCGGTTGTCCAGTGTGATCTGGCCCTGTTGTATTCCAAGCAGCACCTGCGCCGCAAGGCGATGCCTGCCGCCCTGGCGGCACTGGCACTTGCGGCGCATGATCCCGACGTGCTGAGCTGCGCGGCGGAAGTGTACGAAAACTTTGGCGACCGCACGCGAGCGCTGAGCCAGGTCAAGGAAGCGCTCGCGAACGGCTTGCCAATGGATGATCTGGAACGTAATCCCGGCTTGCGGAAGCTGCGACTCGACTCCCGGTTCGGCGCTGCCGTCGCCCAAAACAAGGCAACGCTGGACCGCTGACAAGGACAGGTTACGCGCCGGATGGGCCCCCAACATTCCAAATAAGGAGAGTGCGCTATGAATACGGTTGCTACGAAGTGCGAGGTTGTGAAGATCAACATTGATTTGAAGGCCTGGAAGGCACAGGCGACGATCACAGACAGCGATCCGCATGCAGAGGCGGTATCGTTCTGTTCCGCTGAAGACTGCACTCTGCTGTTCCTGACCCCAGCAGTATTCGACACGGGGTCCCTATTCTTGAAGGGTGGCACACCCAAGGAGCTGGACGTGGTGGCGAAAGGCGAGTCGACCGAGATCAAGGTCGTGGTGGCCAGCACCATCACAACGGTTCCCCCGGCCGAACCCCAAGTTCACGTCTGTGGCGGGCCCAGAATCATAGTTCCGTAGGCGAGGGTTGGGCTATTCAAAGGCACGCGGCCCCGGCGATGTTGTCGGGGCCTGTTTTTTCTTTCCACCGGGTGGGCACGGTGTGGCTTCTCCGGGCGAGCTCGACGGCGTGGGTGTCGGCGCTTCGGCCTGTGGCGTAACGGCTTTGGGCGACTGCGGGCAAGCAACACCAAGATCAACGGCGGCGGACAGGAGTGTCCGCCCCACATCTGTTACGGGCGGTTCTTGCTTTGAACGTGGAGGCGGTCCAGGGCAACCATGGTGGCGACCCAGAGGGTGGCGGTGAGATATCCGCCGACTACGTCACTGGGGTAGTGGACTCCGAGGTAGATGCGGGAGAGGCCGATGGCCAGCACGAGGAGGGCGGCGGAGGTCCAAATAAAGATGCGGAGGGGGAGTGAGCGGATGCGTCCGGCGAGGAGCCCGGCGAGGACGCCGTAGAAGCAGAAGGAGAACAGGGCGTGTCCGCTGGGAAAGCTGTAGGTGCGCGGGACGGGGCCGAAGTAGGGTGTAGGGCGCATCCGGTGGAAGGCGTATTTCAGGCTTAGGTCGAGTACCAAGGCGCCAGCGAGAGTGACCAGCATCCAGACGGTGGCGCGGCGCCAGCGAAGCCAGACGAAGATGATAAGGACAAGGATGGCGGCGATGATCAGGCCGTCGCCGCCGAGCCAGGTGATGCCGAACATGAGGCGGGTCAAGGGCGGAGAGGCGTAGTGGTGAATGTGGGTACGCACGAAGAGGTCGAAGGTCTTCGTGCGCTGCTCGGTGACGCTTTCGGCTATCCATGAAAAGAAGAAGAGGGCCAGGACCGCGACAGCCAGGCAGAGCGCGGTGACGGTTTCCATTAGAAGCAGGGGCTTGGCGGTGGTTTCGAGGTCGGGGAGGGGGCGAGGGTCGGGNNGGGCTTTCCTGTACTGCCGCTCCGCGGCTGGAGGGCCTGGGGCCAGATTTCCTGGTAATCGAGCAGTTTGCCAGACCGCACCACCACCGATTTTCCGTGCCAACCCGTTGCACAGAGAACGTATTTGCTATTATGTTGTGTCGTTCGCAACCACCGTGCCTAGTCAAAAGCAAATCAAATGGTCGCAACTCCGGGTCGGGCTGACGGTGGTGTTTGCCAGCGTCACTCTTGCCATCCTGATTTTCCTGATGAGCGGGACGACCGGTCTGTTCACCAAGAAGATCGTGCTGAAGTCCTACTTCGATAATTCCGGCGGCTTGCGGATTGGAGCGCCCGTCCGGCTGCAAGGAGTGGACATCGGGAACGTGACGAGCATTCGGCTGGTCCCGGACAAGCCGCTTGCCCCGGTGGAAGTGTTGCTGAAGGTCAGCACGAAGTACGCGTTCAATTTGCACAAGGACTCGGTGACCTCGCTGGCCACGGCGGGAGTGCTGGGAGAGACCTATATCGATATCGCCAGTACCTTCGCCAAGGGACCGACGGCGGTGGACGGGGATACGCTGGCGACGCGCGATACTCCGGACATTCAGGATGTGGTGCGCGCCAGCCAGAGCACGCTGCAGAACATGGACGCACTGCTGAAGCGGCTGGACCGCATTGTGGCGTTCGTCGAAAGCGGGCAGGGTTCGATCGGCAAGCTGATCTACGATCCGGACCTTTATAGCCGCCTGAACGCGACGGTCGGCGAATTCAAGGGCTTGATTGACGATATCAAGAGCGGCCAAGGTTCCATCGGACCGCTGCTCACCAGCGACGAGGCCTACAAGAAGGTCATGGCAGCGGTCGACAAGATGAACGGGATGATTGATGAGATCCAGCAGGGCAAGGGGACGGCGGGGAAGATCCTGAAGGATCCCGAGCTCTATAACAACGCCAACCAGACGATCGCGAACCTGAAGAAGTTGAGTGAAGACATCAACGCCGGCAAAGGCGCCTTCGGCAGGCTCACGCATGATGAGGAATTCTCTACCAAGCTGCAAACGACCATGAACAATCTGGCCGAACTCAGCAACCGGCTGGAGAAGGGCGAGGGCGCGGCGGGAATGCTGTTTAAAGATCCGGCGCTTTATAACAACAGCAACCAGATGCTGGTCGAGACGCGAGAGCTGGTGAAGGCGATTCGGGAAAACCCGAAGAAATACTTAACATTTCACGTCAAGGTCTTTTGATTGCAGAAGTCAGATTGCAGAAGTAAAACCGTTGCGCGAACTGGCCACTAGGTCATACTTCCACCTTCCACCTTTCGACTTCTCGAAAGGCGTGTTAAGCCGTTCTCCTTCCCAGAATCTTCTCTATCTGCTCGAAATGGTTCCGATCGTGCCCCGCCATCTGCGCGGCGAGAGTGCGGACGGTCATGGGGCCGCGTTCGGAGTGGATTCCATGAGACTCCCATTGTTCCGGCGTGAGCCGCGCGAACATGCGCAGGTTGGCAGCGCGCAGCAGGCGGAAGGTCTGCAGGGAATCTTCCAGTCGCCGAGAGCTGTAGTCGCCGAGCTGCTCCCAGAGGTCCTGGTCGTATCCGGGAAGAGCGACCCCGGGTTGTTCGATCATCTGGCGATAGCGCCAACTCGCGGCCCACTCGGTCTCGGAGAGGTGGGCGACGATTTCGCCGATTGACCACTTGCCGGGAGCGGGACGGGCAGCGAGTTTTGCGCTGGGAATTCCGACCAGCAGTTCGGCGAGGAGGTTGGGCATTTCGCGTTGCATCGTGAGCGGGTCTTTGCCTTTGGTGTAGGAGAGAATGCGGGCTTGATAGGCGGCGAAGTCAGTCATGGCTTGATTCTAGATCAGAGATTGACTGCGGAGGCTAATGCAGAAGTGAGAAGTCCGAATGCAGAATTGACACCTCCGCGTCCTCCGGGTTTTACTTCTGCATTCTGACTTCTACAATCGTTGTTGACTGTTTTGTATTGCTTGCGTCCAATACAATGGCTTGGCGCGTTCGGGAGCCGCTCCCCTGCCGGTTTCGTATCCGCCCAGGCATTGCCCGCTCTGACATCTCGATTTGAGGAAGCTCATGCGATCTCTATTGAAGCTGCTGGCTGTTTGTACGCTTTGCGCTGCTGCGGTTTGGGCCCAGCCCAGACCCGAAAAGCCATTCTCCCCTGACCTGCTCGATAAGAGCGTGGATCCCTGTACTGATTTTTATGCATACGCCTGCAACAAGTGGCAGGCGCAGAATCCGATTCCTTCCGACCGTCCTTCGTGGGGCACATTCAATCTACTGCAGGAGCGCGGCGAGTACATGGTGCGCGCGATCCTGGAAAAGGCGTCGGAGAACAAGCCCGGGCGCAGCGGCAACGAGCAGAAGATCGGCGACTACTACGCCTCCTGCATGGACGAGGCGGCGGTGGAGAAGGCCGGGACGAAGCCACTCGACCGCGACTTCCAGAGCATCGCGGGGATGAAATCGAAGGCCGATCTGGCCAAGGAAACTACTCGCTTGCACCGGGAAGGTGCGGACGTCATGTTCAGCTTCGGCTCGGGTTCGGACTTCAAGAATGCCAGCCAGATCATCGGCGAAGTGGATCAGGGCGGGCTGGGTTTGCCCGATCGCGACTACTACTTCAAGGACGATGCCAAGTCCGTGGAACTCCGCCAGAAGTACGTTGCGCACGTACAGAAGATGTTCGAGTTGCTGGGGGACGCTCCGGAGAAAGCCGCGGCCGAAGCCAAGGCGGTGATGGACATTGAAACCGGCCTGGCCAAGGGCGCGCTGGACCAGACCAGCCGGCGCGATCCGCAGAAGGTTTACCACAAGATGGCTAGCCAGGAACTTGCCGCCTTGAGCCCCGGGTTCAGCTGGAACGTGTATTTCGAAGGCGTGGGTGCGCCCAAGTTCGATTCGCTGAACGTGGCGGAGCCTGACTTCGTCAAGCAGATGCAAAATGTGGTCAACTCGTTTTCGCTGGACGATTGGAAGACGTACCTGCGCTGGCACGTGGTGCACGATAACGCTGCGATACTGCCGTCGGCGTTCGTGAACGAGAACTTTGAATTCTTCAGCAAGACGATGCAAGGGACAAAGGAACTGCGTCCGCGGTGGAAGCGCTGTGTGAGCTATGCCAACGGGGATCTGGGCGAAGCGATTGGCCAGATCTACGTGCAGCAAACCTTCGGCGCGGACGGCAAAGCCCGCACGCTGGCCATGGTGGAAAAGCTGGAAGCCGCGCTGGGTGAGGACATCAAGTCGCTTCCGTGGATGGGCGAAGAGACCAAGAAACAGGCGCTGGTGAAACTGGCGGCCATCACCAACCGCATCGGCTATGCCGACAAACTGCGCGACTATTCGACCTTGGAGATCGTCCGGGGCGACGCTTTCGGAAACGCGCAGCGCGCCAACACTTACGATCTGCTGCGGCGGCTCAACAAGATCGGCAAAGCGCTCGATAAGAGAGACTGGCCGTATCCGCCGATGACGGTGAACGCCAGTTACAACCCGAACCAGAACAACATCACGTTTCCGGCGGGGATCCTGCAGCCGCCGTTTTATGACAACAAAGCCGACGATGCCCTGAACTTTGGCGCGATCGGGGCAGTTATCGGCCACGAACTGACCCACGGCTTCGACGACGAGGGCAGTCAGTTCGACGCGGACGGCAACCTGCGCGACTGGTGGACGGCCGACGACAAGAAGAAGTTCGAAGAGCGCACCAAGTGCACCGAGAACCAGTACGGCAGCTTCGTGGCGGTGGACGATCTGAAGCTCAACGGCAAGCTGACCCTGGGCGAGAACACCGCCGACAACGGTGGAATGCGGATCGCGTACATGGCGTTGATCAGCGCGATGGCCGGGAAAGAGCCGCCACCGATTGACGGCCTGACCGCGCAGCAGCGTTTCTTCCTGGGCTGGGCGAACGTCTGGTGCCAGAACCGCACGGATGCCATCGCGCGCATGCTGGTGACGATCGATCCGCACTCACCGGGCAAGAACCGGGTGAACGGAACGGTTTCCAACATGCCGGAATTCCGGGAGGCGTACCACTGCAAAGCGGATGCGCCGATGGTGAATCAGAACGCGTGCAGGGTGTGGTAGGGAGTGGCGAGCTTCTAGTTACTCGTTGCAGAACGGTTGGGCGCAGTTCGCGGCGGATCTGTCTTGAGGAAGGCAGACTCCGCCGTTTTGCTTGAGCAGGCTGAAAAAACTCCCATTGCGGAGGACGATGACCACGGGGGCTAAAGCCCTCGTCAATTTCACCCGCTCTACGCGGCCCTGAAGGGCCGCTCTTCCACGGTGGTGCATGCGTGGTGACTTTTTCCGCAACCACGCAGGTGCCGGTTTCAGGACTAGCCACTAGAAACCAGCAACTAGAAACTGCCTTCAGTGCTCTCCGATTCCGAACATTGTGCCGAGGAGCAGAATCAGCAGGACTCCGGCGGAGATCCAGCCGTAGCGCCAGTCTTTCTCGCGGATAAAGAGCACCATGGCAACGAACACGCGCACCACCGGCGTGACCAGCATGATCAGTACGCCAGCGAGCTCGATGCGGGTTGAGATCGGGCCGTCCACAAAGATGCGGGTGACGACTCCGGCCAGCATGACGAAAAACGCGGCGAAAGCGCCGGTCCGCAGTACCATGGCGACGGCACGATCGAATCCAGGTTCGCGTTTCTCGCTCATCGCAATCTCACAGCAGTTTCCCCAGAATATGGACGAACATGTGCAGCGATAGATACAGCATGATCGTGACGAGCAGGAAGCCGATCCACCTGGCGGGGACGCGGGGCGCCAGGCGCGCTCCCGAGAGCGATCCGATGAATACGCCCACGGCCAGCGGGGCGGCGACGATGGGCAGAATGTCTCCGCGACGGTAGTAGACGAGCGAACTGGCGGCCGCCGTCGCTCCCATCATGAAATTGGAAGTTGCGGTCGCCACCATGAGCGGCACTCCCATAAACAGGTACATCACCGGGACTTTAATCGGGCCGCCGCCGATCCCCAATAATCCCGAGAGGCCGCCCGCCACCAGCGATGCGCTCATGCCGAGGCCATAACGTTTCGGCTCGTACGCGGGGATCACTACGCCTTCGCCCGAGGGCGCGGGGACTAGTTCGTCCTGTTCGTCTTCAGTTTTGCCGCCTTTGCGGAGGATGGTGATTGCTCCGTAGAGCAGGAAGGTGGCGAACAGCACCTCGAGCGCGGTTCGATTGATGTATCCGACAAGGTACGCGGTGAGGGCCGCGCCGAAGGAGGTGGCCAGCTCGAGCGTCATGCCCAGGCGGATGTCGGTGGTGTGGCGTTGCAGGTGTATGGATGAGCTGGCGGCCGAGGTGGTGATGACCGCGACCAGGCTGGTGCCGATGGCCTGCTGGATGGGGAGTCCGAAATAAAGTGCCAGCATGGGGGTGATGATGATGCCGCCGCCGGTGCCGGAGAGCGCGCCGACCAGGCCGGCGAAGACGCCGAGGAGAACGAGGAGGAGGGTGTTCATGCGGCACCCGGGACCACAGGGGCTAAAGCCCTTGTCAATTCTGTGAGCGGTACGCGGCCCTGAAGGGCCGCTCTTCCACGGTGGAGTCGGCGGCAGCGGAGATCGTCTGAAGAATTCTCCAAGGAGAAAGGGGCCGCGGAGTTCAAGGAGAAGAGGGCTGAAGAGTCGAAAGAGAAGGTGGCGGGGGAGTTCAAGGAAAGAGCGTCTGGGGAGTTCAGGGAGAAAGAGACAGGAGAATTCTCCGAGAAGAAAGAGCAAAGGGCGAACGACAAACAGCGTGGCGGGGACGAAGGGCTAGCGTGCGGCCGCAACGTCCGCCTGCTCGTGCGCGTGATAACTGGACCGGACCAGCGGCCCTGACTCGACATGCTTGAAGCCGAACTTCAGCGCCTCTTCTTTGAGATAGGTAAATTCCGCGGGCGTGTAGAAGCGCGTCATTGGAAGATGATCTTTGGAGGGGCGGAGATACTGGCCGACGGTGAGGATGTCCACGCCGCAGCCGCCCAGATCGCGGAAGACCTCAATCAATTCGTCCATCGACTCGCCAATGCCGACCATCAGGCCGCTCTTGGTGACCATTGCCGGGTCCCACTTCCTGGCATTCGAGAGCAGGTCGAGCGTGCGCTGGTAGCGTGCTCCGGAACGAACGGCGCGATACAGGCGGGGGACAGTCTCGGTGTTGTGATTGAGCACGTTTGGCTTGGCTTCGAGGACGATCCGCAGCGGCTCTTCGAGACCCTGGAAATCGGGGATGAGCACTTCGACACGGCACTCGGGAACTTGTTCGCGAATCAGCCGGATAGTCTCGGCAAAAATCCTGGCGCCGCCGACGTTGTCGTCGTCGCGGTTCACGCTGGTTACGACGGCATGCTTCAGGCCCAGGGTGGCGACGGCCTCAGCAACGCGGCGCGGCTCGTCCCAGTCAATGGCCTCGGGACGCCCCTTGGGCACGGCGCAGAAACCGCAGCGGCGGGTACAGATGTCGCCAAGAAGCATGAAGGTGGCAGTGTGGTGGTTCCAGCACTCGCCAATGTTTGGACATTGGGCCGATTCACAGACGGTGTGCAGTCCGAGGCCGCGGGCGAGCTTCTTCAGATTGTGGAAGTTGTCGCCGACGGGAGCCTTGGCGCGGAGCCACTCCGGTTTCGGCGTCCGGATGGGAGGGCCGAGATCGATCTGGACGAGTTGGGAAGAGGCTGACATCCCTGCTTCGATTCTAACAAACCTCTTCCCGGACTCGATTGGGGCCTTGAACTACCAGATCAGTTTCACCCCCAACTGGATATGCCGCGAGCCGCCGGAGCCGACGACGGGGTTGGAGGCGCCGACATCGGGTGTGGCCAAGGCCAGCCCAACGTCATTGGAACCGGCTGTGGCATCGGAAAGATCGGTGGGGAGCGTCAAGATGTCGAAATTGGTGTGGTTCAAAATATTAAAGAACTCACCGCGCAATTGGAGGTTGATTCGTTCGCTCAGCTTGAACCGCTTGGTAACCGACATGTCCCAGTTGTGGAAGGCGGGGCCACGGAAGATGTTGCGCCGCATGTTGCCAAAGGTTCCGTCAGCGGGGGGCGTAACGACGGCACTGCCCTGCTGGAAGCAACCGTAGTATTCGAGGTTGGCGAGAAGGGCGTCGGTGGTGGCCTGAGCCAGGCACGCCGGGTTACCAGCGCCGTCAGGGAAATAGGGCAGCGGGGTTCTGGCGGACCAATGAATGTCCCCAGGGTTGCCGGCGAAATTCCAACGGTCGAGCGCTTCGCCGGTGAAGCTGATGTCGTTGAAGGAATCGTAAAGGGTGTAGGGTTCCCCTGTCTGAAGGTTAACGATGCTGGTAATCGTCCAACCCTGGCCGAACTGGAGAGGGGCGTGGAAGCTAGGGGGTTCGTAGGTTAAGGAAAAAGTAAAACGGTGACGGATATCGTAGTCGCCGTTGCCACGCTCGGCGTTGAAATTTGTGCTGTCCTGGGGGTAGCCACCGCGGTTGCTGGTTCCCACATCCAGGGCGTGCGCCCAGGTGTACCCCGCCAGGAAGTTGAGGCCTCGATAAGCCCGCTGAGTCAAGGTTGCTTGCAGGCCGTGGTAAATGGAGTTCGCCTTGTTCTCGAGGTAGTTTCCAAACCCAACATAGGGCTGGCAAGGACCGCTGGTTCCCACGCCAATGGGGTCGGGGCAATTCATCACCATGGGACGGGTGAGCTGCTCGCAGGTTGTCAAATCGTAGGGTGAATTGTAGTAACAGTCCGCGCTCAGAGCGGGGGCCGACTGGTTGATATCGCGATGGCTATAGAGGCTGATGCCGCGGTTTCCGACATAGGCGACTTGCAGAACCGTGGACTTGGTCAACTGCTCCTGGAGATTGAAATTCCAGGACGCGACGTAGGGGGTCTTCAGGTGAGGAGCGACGCCGAACAAATCGCAAGCGTTATAGTCGTCCGGCGAGTTGTAGTAGCAGCTTCCGCCTCCGGGAGCGGGGGACCCGAACCAGGGCTGGGCGGGGTCCATGGTGAAGCCTCCCACGGTTCGAAGGAATACCTCGATGTTTCCGTTGTTCTGGACTCCCTGGATCAGGGCGCCGCTGGGATTCTCATTGAGGCCGCCGCGATCGACAAAACTCCGGATGGAAGGCTGCTCATAAATGATGGCGCCGCCGAAGCGAAGCACAGTCTTGCCTGTGCCGAACACGTCCCAGGCTACCCCGATGCGGGGAGAAAAATCTTTCCAGTCAGCGGGATAGGGAGAGTCGATACCGCGGCCCACCTGGACGATGCCCCGGTCGGGGTAAAAATTGGCGAGGAGATTATTGGATTCCTTGATGGGGAGGGTGACGTCGTAACGCAGGCCGAGATTGAGGGTCAACCTGCGGCGGATGCGCCAGTCATCCTGAACGAAACCGCCAAATGAGGTGAGGGTGATGTTGCGGTGGGTGTCTCCGGTGAGCAACCGGCCGCGGCGGACGTTGCCTCCAATGAAGTCTTCCAGCGAACTGAAATCAACTCGCCCGCGGCCATAGCGCGAGCGGAAATAATCCGAGCCGCCGTGCCGGAATTCTGCTCCAAAACGAAGGTTGTGAGAACCGCGCGTGACCGAGGCATTATCCACGAACTGGAGGGTAGCGTTCGGCGTGGTCGAAAGCGGCCAGTTGTAATTGCCGCCCATGTAGTCAAAAGGAGAAATGGAGACGCGCGGGAACCCGAACAGGCGCGGGTCGGTGACGCCCGTGTTCAAACCATAAGACTCGGGGCTACGGTTATGGTCGACCGGATTCAATACCTGGGAATTGCGGTTGTAGCCGACGCGAGCCTCGTTGACCCAGCCGGAACTCGGGGTCCAGGTCCAGTTCACCCCGACGACGTGGAGCCGGGTATCCGCTTGGGAAAGCCATTCCGGGCGCAAGGGACTGGTATCTTCTTCGGTTTGCAGACTGCTCGAGTAGATATAGCGGCCGCTGAGGACATGCTTCTGGCTGAGGTGGTAGTCGGACTTGATGATGAAGTTGTCTTCTCGATTGACGTTGTTGAAATCGAAGTTGATGAGGGCAGGATCCACAGACGATCCGGTGAAGCCAGGGTTGTTGAGAAACTTGGGAAAAAGTTGGGTGACTGAGTTCGGCGTGCACTCGTTCTCGGGATCAGCGCAATAGGCCAGCGCGTCCGGAATACTGATGTCGGGGTTGCCCTCGGGATTGTCAGGAGTGGCCAGAGACTCGGTGACCGGACTGGTGGCCAAATAGGGATTCCCGACTTTGTGGCGGACGCCTTCGTAGTTGCCGAAGATGAACCACTTGTCCTTAATAATCGGGCCGCCGGCGGATGCGCCGAAATCATGGAGGAGAAGGGCGGACGCGGACTGGGGCGCGGGATTGAAATAGTTGCGGGCGTCGAAGGCGCTGTTGCGGTGGAAGTAGTAGGCCGTCCCGTGAAAGTCGTTGGTGCCGGACTTCAGCCCGATGTTCACGACCACTCCGGGCTTGAAGCCGTAGTCGGCGGACTGGTTTTCCTGGGTGTTGAATTCCTGAATGGCGTCCAGGGATAGATGGCTGGCCGGGGTTCCCTGCACACCGGCCCCATTGAGGACGGTGTCGCCGTAGTACACGTCGTTATCATCCGTGCCATCGACGATGTAGTTGTTGTCCTCGAGGCGGTTTCCGTTGGAGGTGACGGAATGGAACCCGCCGCCGGGGGTGCGCTGCACTCCGGGGCGGAGTTCGAGCAGGTTCTGGAAGTCGCGTCCCTGCAGGGGCAATTCATTGATGGCTTTGTTGGTGAGAGTGCCGCCGAGAACGTCGCTGACGGTATCGACGAGGGGCTGCTCTCCGCTGACCGTCACGATTTCCGTGGCAGCTCCCGGTTGCAGAACGAAATCCTGCCGGACATCGGTGGCCACTTCCAGCCGGAAGGGAGGCCGCTGCAACTTCTTGAACGAGGGAGCCTCGACTACGATCGAGTAGAGACCCGGGCTGAGATTCGGGGCCACGTACTCGCCGACGCCGTTGGTGGTGAGCACGCGTTTAACGCCGTTCTCGGTATTCAAGATCGTGACCTTGGCGCCGGGGACGATGGCGCCGGTCTGATCGGAGACTCGCCCCGAAATACGGCCCTGCGGAGTTTGTGCCCACAGCGTGCCGGACAGAATGAGCAATACGGCCATCCAAATGAAAGTTTTCGAGGTGTTCATGTCGTTCTCCTGAGGCAGCGGAATCTGGATCGGGGCCCTCAACGTCCACAACCGGAAGACGCTCCGGAATAGTGCAACAAGATGTCGGGAGCGTCAGTAACAGGGATCACAGCCCGGAGGCGAGTTTTCCAACGTCAACCAGGGGGGAGGGGAAATGGGGAAGCCGGGCGTGGATCTCTTCAGCAGCCATGGTGGTCACGAGTCGTCCGGAGACAGCCGGAAGTTTCTCAGAGGCGTGGACTTACGTCAAGGCGAAATGCGGGACTGGGGGTTGATTTTTCGCGACAGCATCAGTAAACCTCGCCGTTCGCCTGCGTGCTCTGGATCCGGCCATCTACTACCGACAGCGAATAGGTCGTGCCGCCCTTGCCCTTCCATTCCTTGAGGTTGAATTCGGAGCCGGTCGGGCTGCGATAGACGGTGATGTCGCGGAAGGTGAGCGGGGTATTCTCGCGGCAAACCTCCGGGCCTCCACGGACGGACAGGAAATACGCGCCCTTGCCGGAGCCGATCACACGCGCTTTGCCGTTGCGCTCGATCAGGACGGCACTTTTCTCGTCGACGGCAATCTCGCGGGGGGCGGGGGACCAGCCGTCTTTCATGATGCGGGCCAGAAAGGTCAGGGTGCGGCCCATGCGGTCGCGTTTGGCAAAGTGAGTGTCGGTGAGGATGTTGCGGAGCAGGTCAATTTTCAGGAAATCGCGGCGCACGGTGACGCGGGGCATGAATGGATTCGCGAGAGCCTGGATCGAGGCCAGGCCGGCGTCGTCGGGCGCGTCGCCTTGCGCCGAATAGATGTACTGCCCTAGAACCGCCAGCCCGGCGCTGGTGCCGCCGATCGGCCTTCCGGCGGCGACTTGGGCGTTGAGGGCATCCTGCACCGGAGTGCTTAGCCACCAGTTGATGTAGCGGGCCTGGTCGCCGCCGGCAATGAAGATGGCCTCGGCGTGGCGGATGATGTCGGCGACTTTGGGATCGCTGGCTGAGTCGCGGTCGGGAATGATCAGCGTGGCGACGGAATTTGTCTTGCAGAGGCCGTTGATGTAGGGGTTGTAGTCGTCGCCTCCGGCGGCGCGCAGGACGAGGAAATCCCCGCCGCCGCCTTTTTCGCAGAGGAAGCGGAAGGCTTCATCGATGTCATCGCCGCCGCCGAGCAGGGCGTAGCCGGCGGTGGCCTTGGTGGTGATGTCTTCGGCATGGCCGATGCGGATGTACTGGTAGGTAGAGGCGTGGGCGGAAGCAGAGAGAGTACACGCTACGAGGCTTGCCAAGAGCAGATGCTTGACCATCACCGCAGCAGTCTAGCACTCAAGACAACCTATGACTCGGTGATCTGACAGAAGGACAGGACCCTAAAACTTCCGGAAATTCACCTCAATATTGATTTGCACGGGTACGGAGACTCCATCGCAGGTCGAAGGCTCGAATCTCCACTGCCGAACCATATCCAAGGCTGGCTGGTCGAAGTCTTTGCCCGCACTGCGTGCGATCCGGGGATCCTGTGCCTTCCCGTCCAGGCCCACGGTCATCCAAAGCACTACGATCGGGCTCTCGTTGTGGTGATCGGGATACTTCGGGTCAGGCGAATAGATGGCCCTTGGCGGTACCACGTGGCCCAGGCAATTGACGGACTCAATCGCGTCTTGCGGCTTCGTGAACAGACCTTCCTCCACAGAAAGTTCAGCCGCCAGCTTGGAGATTGTCAATTCGATGTCGTCACCCCGATTGGTCAGACAGCGGATGGACCGAGGAAACCAATGATCACCAAATTTTTCATGGTTTTTGTAGGAGCACGAGGAATGACGAGCATCACCTCGAGTTATCGACTCTTCCCGCAACAGGAGAACGCCGGTTTGTGGGTCTAGACAATCCGTGCCTTTCGACCATTCTGTTTCGAAGTTTATGCAGGTTGCTGTTGCGTTGTTGAGATGGCGCTTAGACGTGCCTGTAATCTTCAGATTGATTGGGTTGGGAAGCAAGGTGAGGTCACGATCGAAAGCAGCATTCGGTCGGTCTGTTCCAGTGGCCACTACCCACCTCCTATTGCCTCCTCCGATTTCAACATGGTGAAAGGAACTTGTCTCCACTTCACGCCGCCACTTGGTCTGCGAATGCCAGATCTCGGTATAGCGTCCGGTCGACTCTTTCCCAGGCGCTTTAGGGATGATTCGGAAGGTCCCCTCGAGTCGGAAGGACGGTGCACCCTCCACTCTGATATCCGATGCTTGTTGGGCTGCCTGAACCAGCCGTTCGCCAGCCACCTTGTGATCCTCCGCGAAAGCAACTCCGAGGAGCAACAGCACGGAAGAGGCGATCGAAAGATGGATATGGTTGTTGGTAGTAATCATTTCCGTACTCCTGAGACTACTTCAGATGCACCGCCGCTTCCGATCTCCTGGGTCCCGCCGCTTTCACGCCGCGCACTTTCGGCATCGCATACTTCGGCTTGATCTCATGGCAGCCTGGCTCGCAATATACTCCGCCCGCCGCGGATTCCGGTTCCGGCATGGGAGAGTTCACGGCGAATTCGCGATCGGCCTCGAGTTGCTGCTCGACATCCGCAATCAGTTTTTGATTCTCGTCCGCAGTCAGCCACTTCTTCGCTTTCATCAGATAATTTTCGAAGCGCGCAATCGGATCGCGTTTGCGCCAGTATTCAAACAGCGGTTTTGGGACGTACTCCGCCGCGTCGTGAATGGCGTGGCCTTTCATGCGCATCATCTTGGCCTCGATCATCGTAGGGCCTTCGCCCCGGCGCGCCCTTTCGCAGGCTTCGTGGCAGGCGTCGTATACCTGGCAGACGTCGGTGCCATCCACGATTACGCCTGGAATGCCGTAGGCAATGGCGCGCTCGGCCAGGTCTTTGACGCGGAACTGCATGTCGGCGGGCGTGGAGTATCCCCAGAGATTGTTTTCCACAATCAGGACGAGGCCCAGATTCTGCACGGCTGCAAAATTCAGACCTTCGTAGGTAACGCCGGTGGACTGTCCGCCGTCGCCGATGTAGGTCATCACGGCGATATTCTTTCCTTGCAGTCGCGCACCCAGGGCCACGCCCGCGAGCACGGGAATCAGATCGCCCAGAGTTGAAATCGGCGCGACCACGTTGCGCTTCTCGTGATCGCCGAAGTGTGACGAGGCATCGCGGCCCTTGGTCGGAGAGCCGGCCTTGGCCATGTACTGCATCATGATGTCGCGCGGCGAAAAGCCCCGCACCAGCACAGAGCCCTGGTTGCGGATCATCGGCCCGAGCCACTCGTCTTTGTGAAGAGCGTAAGCGGAGGCGCATGAGCAGGCTTCCTGGCCCAGGCCGAAATACACTCCGCCGACGACCTTGCCTTGCTTGTAGAGATTCTCCAGCGCCGTCTCCATGCGGCGGTTGAGGAGCATCCAGCGGTAGATTTCGATGGACTGCTGCCTGGAGAGATATTGCGATTCGCGGATGGGAGGCACCGGGGCAGAGAGATCGCCGCTTTCGACCTCGTAGCGGACTTCGTCTCCGGTGCGGACCTGGCGCAGGATGAAGTTGGGTTTCTCCAGGCGGTAGTCGACGATGGTGTAGGTGCGGATCGGCCCCTGGCTTTTGGCTCTTGGCTCTTGGCCATTGGCTTTCGGCTTTCGGCGTGTAGCTGGCGGCGCCGAGCTTTTGCTGCGCTTTGCGGCCGAAGCGGGCTTTTTCTTTGCCATGGTCAGTTCGCCGGCACTCCGCCGACATGGTCAACACTACCTTGGGAGGCGCTCAAGTTCAAAATCAGGCCAGGAAAACGTCGTCTTCCGGATGCAAAGCCCGCAGTTGCTGGGGCGGCTTGAGCGGGACGCCAACCGAGTTTCCCAGGAGCGCATCGAGCGTGTTGACCCACAAGATTTGCCGTCCGAACACCGTGCCGAAGTTGCGCGATACCGACTCGGCCACTTCGCTGAGGTCAAGCTCCCGCCCCAATTCCTTCTGCATGGATGTCACCGGTTTCGACTCGATGCCGCAGGGGACGATCAGGTCGAAATAACCGAGGTCGGTGTTTACGTTGAGCGCGAAGCCATGCGAGGTCACGGAGCGTGAGATGTGCACACCGAGGGCTGCGATCTTTGCTTCGGATGTGTGGGGGCGGGTCTGCGACCCGCCCAGCCCGGGTCGAAGACCCGGGCCCACATTGTCATGATCGGTCCAAACCCCGGTCAACCCTGCGATGCGCTTCGCCGGAATTCCGAAATCCGAGCACGTCTGGATCAGCACTTCCTCCAGGCGGCGGACGTAATCCACAGCGCCGAGGGTTCCGCGTTTCGCGAGCCATGAAGTCGCATCCGGCTCCGGGTTTTCCTGAAGGCTGACAGCTGACGGCTGAGAGCTGCTTCCGAATCCCCGCAGGTCAAAAATCGGATACCCGACGAGCTGCCCCGGCCCGTGGAACGTCACGTCTCCCCCGCGATCGCATTCGAACAGTTCGACACCCCGGCGCGTGAGTTCCTCAGGAGAAGACAGGATATTGGCGGCTTTCGCATTGCGTCCCTGGGTGATGACCGGCGTGTGCTCGAGCAGTAGCAAGACATCGCCGATCTGTCCTGCCTTGCGCAGGTCCAGCAGTTTCTGCTGCAGGCGCAGGCCAGTGGCGTAGTCGACGCGGCCGAGTTGGA
>PMCH01000245.1:2549-4954 GCA_003154055.1 Acidobacteriaceae bacterium | reverse complement strand
ACGTTTGAGGTCGTTCGCTTTTTTCATAGGCTGGCATATTGATTGTAACGTGCTGGCTGCGAGTGGTGGGCGCGCCCGCATGACGCGGAGGAAGGGTCGGGCTGTCCTGGAGCGGTGGCCAATGCATCCACCCACCCGTCACTTGCGAAATGGGGATGCTACGCCGGCTATTACCAGACTCCACTCAGCCGCCCTTTTCTTCACAAATTACGAACATGTCGAGCACGCGTTCATTGAGCAACTCGGCGAGCTTCCTGGCATCCGCTATACGTGTGCCTCCAAGCAGGTCAAATCCACACACTGTTTTCCTCAGCGCTGGAATAGTCTCTTGGTAAAGCTGCACCACAAGGAGAGGTTTCCCGTCGCCTGCTTCCTGAACCGTGAAACGACAATTGCTACGCTCTGTCCTGGTTTCTGTCATGGCGACCTTAGAGGGGACCCCGTCGACATTCCGAGGAGCACTCAGGATGTCAGCGGGTAGTCCGTTCGATTCCGAAGCTTACATGTGCTCGTGCGAATGTCTGTTCGACATCCTACATACGCAGAGGATGTTTCCGGCGCGAACCCAGATCCGAGCTTCTTTCCTGGCGAGAACCCTTCAGGTCTCAAGCGTTTTTCCGGTACAGTCCCATCTTCCGTATGTACTCGATCACCCGGGGATCGAGCCAGCGCCCCAGCGGCTTTCCCTGAGCGGCCGCGGCCCGGATCGCCGTGGCTGAAACGTCCTTCTCCACGCCTTCCAGCAGGTGCAAAGCAAGCCCCGGCAGTATGAGATCACCGGTGGCGGGCTGCTTATGAAATGGCTTGCTGACGGCGGCCGGCGGTCGCAGGCCATCCGGCAGTGACTCAGCCACGTCTTTCAACGAATATCCCGGACGGCTGGCCACCACGAAATCACACTCTCCCAGCAACGCCCGAGCCTGGTGCCACGTCGCAATCTCGCGAAAGGCATCGATCCCCATCAGGAAGTACAATCGGTCGGCCTTCTTGAGCGATTGCTTCACTCGCCGGACGGTATCGATGGTGTAGTTCGCCTCCGCCTGCGTAGGGGCGGACGCCCTCGTCCGCCCAGTCGGGCGCAGCCCGGCAGCAGCCAAATTCAAGTCCGGCGCCTCCAGCAGCGACGGCACAAACCGTTTCTCATCCCCGGTAGCGAGTGCGACCATGGCATAGCGGTGCATGTAGGGCGCCAGCGGCTGTTTCTGCTTGTGCGGTGGGACATTCGCCGGGACGAACAGCACCTGGTGAAGCTTGAAATGGTCGGCGGCGGCGCGGGCCAGTGCCAGATGTCCGCGATGGATGGGGTCGAAACTTCCGCCGAAAAGGCCGATATTCATCCCAGTGGTTCCTGATCTGCGCCGTTAGTTTCAGGGTTTCGGGGGTGCTGTTGCAAGTCTTTGTTCCGAGTAGCCGGTTGTGCACCACCGATTAATCCGTAAGGAGCATCTCATCGTAGGCTAGTTGGTCCCCCAGACCGCCAGTCCAGTCTCGCTTTTCACGTTGTCCTGTTGGGCAATGTGGGGTATACGAAAACAAAGGCCACGCGGTGGACTGGCGTAACTCGCTGTCTTCTAGCTCCGCGAATAGTATCGTTTTGCAATGCGAATGAACCTCCCCCTCATCCGCACCTTCGTCGTCCCACCTGCGCGCGCGCCCATCCTGCGCTATGGCGTAGCCCTGCTCAGCACCGTACTGGCGCTGATTCCCACGCTTTTCCTCTCCGACATGGCCGAAAGCCGGCTGGTGGTATTTGCCGTTGCGGTCATGGTCAGCGCCTGGTACGGAGGCTGGAAGCCAGGGCTGGCGGCTACTTCGTTTGCGCTGACGGTGAGCGCCTACTACTCGCTGATCGGGGAGCACAACCCGGCCGAGTACCGCAAATCCCTGGCCCACCTGATCCTGTTCTTCGCCGTCGCCCTGCTGATCTGCTGGTTCAATGCCGCGCTCCGCGCCACCCAGGAGAGCCTGCGGAGGTCGGAGAGCAACTTCCGCTCCCTGGTGACGAATGCGCCCTACGGCATCTGCCGGTGTGACAGCCTGGGTGTGCTGCTGGATGTGAATCCAGCCCTGGTCACCATGCTCGGCTACTCCAAGGTCGAAGATCTCACCGGGAAACATCTTGGCAGCTTGTTTGCCGACGCCCAGCAATGGTTTCAGACTGCCGACTTCTTCCACGCGGGCAAGGAATTCAACAACCTGAGCGCGGAATGCGTCCGGCAGGATGGAACGATCATCGTGGCGCGTATCTCGGGGCGCGTGATTGCCAACGGGAAATCGGGGAACTCCTTCGAGATTTTCATGGAGGACGTCACCGAACGCCGCGCGCTGGAACTGCAGCTTCGCCAGGCCCAGAAAATGGAAGCCATTGGCCGCCTCGCCGGAGGCATTGCCCACGACTTCAACAA
>PMCH01000245.1:876-2534 GCA_003154055.1 Acidobacteriaceae bacterium | reverse complement strand
AACCTGAAAATGCTGACCCGCATGATCGGCGAAGACATCGACCTGGTGATGGTGCCCGGGGCCGACCTGGGCGCGATCAAGGCCGATCCGGGCCAGATCGACCAGGTCATCATGAACCTGGCCGTCAACGCGCGCGACGCTATGCCCGAGGGCGGCAAGCTGACCATCGAAACCACCAACGTCGTGCTCGATGAAAACTTCGCTCGTACACACGCTCCGCTGGCTGCGGGCGAATACATCATGCTGGCCATCAGCGATACCGGCACCGGCATGGACACCGACACCCAGGCGCGCATCTTCGAGCCGTTCTTCACCACCAAAGGCGCCAAGGGCACTGGCCTGGGCCTTTCCACCGTGTACGGGATCGTGAAGCAGAGCGGCGGATTCATCTTTGTGGACAGCCGCCCGCAGCGGGGCACCAGTTTCCGCGCATATTTTCCGCGGGTGGATGGGACCGAGGAGACCGCGGCCGTGCAGAGTTCGCTGGATCTGCCGCGTCCGGAACGCGGGCAGGAGACCATTCTCCTGGTCGAAGACGAATTCAATCTCCGCCGCCTGGCGCGGCAGTATCTGGAAACGCAGGGATACAAGATTCTGGAAGCCGAAGATGGCGCCGCCGCCCTGCAAATCGCGTCGGGCCATCAGGGAACCATTGATCTGCTTCTCACCGATGTTGTCATGCCCGGGATGAATGGCCGCGAGTTGGCCATCTACATCACCGGGCAACGCCCGGATATCCGGGTGCTCTATATGTCGGGCTACACCGAGGATGCTATTGGACACAATGGCACGCTCGATGCCGGCATCAACCTGCTGCAAAAACCCTTCAGCCTTCCCTCCCTCAAAGACCGGGTGCGGGAAGCGCTGGACTCCGAGCCACTTCCCCAGGAGACCGCTATGCCATTCCGCAGTACCGAAATAAGCTCGCGGGTCGGGATGAAAGTTCCACCGTTCCGGGCCCGCCGTTTCAACCTTCATCTTCCACTCCGCTACCGCGAGGTGGGAGAGCAACGCTGGATCGATGGCACAACCGAGAACATCAGCCGCTCAGGGTTGTTGTTCCGGGGCGAAGAAGTGCTGCAACCCAACGCCAAACTGGAGATCAGCCTGGTCCTTCCAGCCGAGATCGCCGGATTGGCCGCCACCGAAGTGATCTGCCGCGGAGAAGTGGTCCGCTCGATCGAGGCTGCCGGGCGCGGAGTCAATCCAGCCCTGGCCGCNNNGAGAACTGAGAACCGGGAACTAGCACCCGGTTACCTTCGGTACTCCCAGCCCGCCTTGGAAAACTCCGCCGGCACTGCTAAATTCTTGAAAGCCCTCATGTCCCTGGTAGTCAAACTCGAAGATGATCTCGGCGAACGCACCGAGTGGGTGATGTTGCACGGAGTCGTGCCCACCAACGGCGCGGCCGACTATCCACTGCTCAGCGGGATCGCGCCCTTCGGCAAGACTGTCTTCAATCAACAGCAGATGGAAGCCTTCCTGCGCGAGTGGGAGCGCGCGAAAGACCGCGCCCGCGACGAATCGCAGATGGAAGCGTGGGAAAAAATAAAGAAGATGGCCGAAGCCTGCCGCCAGGACCGGGATCTTTACCTGCGCTTCGTAGGGAATTAGAAGAGACCGCGTAGGGACGGACGCCCTCGTCCGTCCAGCGGAGC
>PMCH01000245.1:0-860 GCA_003154055.1 Acidobacteriaceae bacterium | reverse complement strand
TCCGCCGTTCCCGCCGGGGCCGGCAGCTTGTCACGCAGCTCCAGAACCATGCGCTCGGCGGTTTTCTTTCCGATACCGGGAATGCGCGTGAGGCGGGCCAGGTCTCCGCTGCGAATCGCGCCGACCATCTCGTCGGCCGGCATGCCGCTCAGGATCGTGATGGCCAGCTTGGGGCCGATCCCGCTGACCGTGATCAGCTTCTCGAAAAGCTTCTTCTCGGCGAGGCGCAGAAATCCATAAAGACTGAGCGCGTCTTCGCGCACATGAGTGTGGACATGAAGAGCAACCTCAGCCCCCGCCGCCGGCAATTCGGAGAAAGTAGGAACGCTGATGACCACGTCATAGCCGACCCCGTGTGTTTCCACGATCGCCTGGTTGGGATGTTTCGCAAGCAGCGTTCCGCGAAGGTGAGCGATCATCGGGGGTAGTGTAACGCAGGAGTCGGTAGCCGGTAGCCAGNNACCCGGTTTTCCTTCTTCTTCCACAGGAACTTACTTCGCTCCACAGTTTCTGCACAACGCGGGGGCACTTTCCTGTTGCCTTCGTTTCCGCCATCCCGCACAGTGCTGAACATTCAGGTGCGAGCTGTTCTGACGCTCAGCCGATGCGATTCAGCGTGCCAGTAATCTCTCGAGGGTGATTACTGGCAGGAACTCCGGTTTACGTCCAGTGGATCGGTGCCCGGCCGTTTGCGGCCTCCTCAACGGTCCTTCCCCTTCGGGGCGGGACCGAGACGCTGAACACGCAGGTCCGGTGGCGCAAGCCACGGGATTAATCTTTCGCTTCGGCGGGAGACGGCGGTCAGAATATTCGCCCAAAACAGCGCGGCTCGGGTGGCTGGCCCGGGCCGCGACTTGTTT
>PMCH01000018.1 GCA_003154055.1 Acidobacteriaceae bacterium | reverse complement strand
AAAGTCCGCGCGGCCTCCGTCAACCCGTTGGACTGGCATCTAATGCGCGGCACGCCGTATCTAATGCGCCTCGGCTTCGGTCTTCCCAAACCGCGGTCGCCTCGGCTCGGCGGAGATTTTTCGGGAACGGTCGAATCTATCGTGTCCTTTCGGCAAGCGTGCGTGACTGCTACTAACCCACGCTGTTAGATTCATTCAGTCGCCGAGGTGCGGCTGATAATGAAGCGTGAAAGCACACTTCCAGAACCAATCGCGCAACTGCAACGCCAGTTGGAGCAGTTTCGGAGCACCCAGCCAGGGCGCAGGAAGCTTCCGGAATCGCTGTGGCAGGCTGCGGTCGAGTTGGCCCGCCAACACGGCGTGTATCCCGTCGCTCACCCGCTACGGTTGGACTATACGAGGCTGAAGGAACGCCTCGGCGGATCCCCGACCTTGCGTCGGAAGGTAACCAAGCCGGCATTCGTGGAGTTGATTGCGCCGGTCCGCGCACAGCTCGAAGAATGCGTGATTGAGTTCGAGTCCTCGGGCGGGAGCAAGATGCGCATCCAGTGGAAGGCCACGGCTCCGCCAGACTGGACAATCCTGCTGCGGGCTTGGCGGGAAACGATCGGATGATTCAGATCACGGCGCAGATGCGCGTGCTGGTGGCTATCGAGGCAGTCGATGGAAGAAAGGGCATCGATTCTCTGGCGCGGCTCTGCCAGGAGAAGTTCGCGGAGGATCCGTTTTCCGGGTGTGTGTTCGTGTTTCGCAGCCGCAGCGGGACCGCGATCCGGTTGCTCAGCTATGACGGCCAGGGATACTGGCTGGCACAGAAACGGCTTTCGAAGGGGCGGTTCGTGTGGTGGCCGGAAGCGACCGGACCGACCAAGCCGCTGGAAGCATATGAGGCGCAATTGTTGATGGCAGCAGGCGACCTTTCCAGGTTGCGGGCCGCGCCGATGTGGCGTCGAGTGGGCGTGCTGAAGTAGATTCCGTGAAAAAGGGGCTGCAGCCCCTTGCGTTCCAAGAAAAAGTGGCTCATACTGCGGTCGATGGCCGAGTTCAGGTATCGGGGTCGGGAGATCAGCCAGGAAGACATCCTTTATATACGCGCGCTGGTCGAGCGCCATCCGAGCGAAAGCCGGCGCACGCTATCGACCAAGTTATGTGAAGCCTGGCAGTGGCGCCAGGCCAATGGCGCGTTGCGCGACATGGTGTGCCGCGGCATGCTGCTGATGTTGGAGCGGGCCGGAGAGATCACCTTGCCGCCGGTGAGTTACGTACGGCATAATCCGCTGGCGAAGAGAACACCTCCGTCTCCGACGCAGATTGATACCACCCCCATGGAAGACCGGCTGCGCAAGCTCCAGCCGTTGGAGTTCGAGCAGGTTCGGCGGACCGCAGATGAGCCCTTGTTCAACAGCTTGATGGAGGAGTATCACTACCTCGGCTACGAGCAACCGGTGGGCGAACACTTGAAGTATCTGGTGTGGGCGCAAGGCCGTCCGGTGGCTTGTGTGGCATGTTCGAGCGCACCGAGACACATTGGTGCGCGTGATCGCTACCTCGGCTGGAGCGCCGAAGCGCGGCGTCGCAACATCCGCTTCATCGCTTACAACACGCGATTCCTGATCCTGCCGTGGGTGCGGGTAGAACATCTGGCGTCGCACATCCTGGGCCGCATGGCAGCGCGAGTCTCCCAAGACTGGCAGCGGATGTACGGACATCCGATTTACTTTCTGGAGACCTTCGTGGATCTGGAGCGCTTCCGCGGAACCTGTTACCGCGCGGCCAACTGGGTATTGCTTGGCAAGACGACGGGACGGGGTAAGCAATCCAACAGCTATGTGCCGAACCGGTCGATCAAAGAGGTTCTGGGGTATCCGCTGACGAAGCGGTTTCGCGAACTGCTCGGGGAGGTAGGATGAAGTCCACCAAACGGCGNNCAGCGCCGTGCTGGAAGAACCGGAAAGCCCGGAAGCCGGCGACGGAACTCAACCGGATACCAACGCTTCCCCGCAACCGGGACACGGGCGCAACGGAGCGGAGGCGTTTGGCGGCGCGCGGACGGTCGACGTTGCGCACCAGAACTTGACGCACGGGGACCGCTGCCCGGAGTGCGGAAAAGGCAACGTATACGGTCAGAAGGAACCGAAGGTGCTGGTGCGGATCGTGGGACAGGCGCCGTTGGCAGCCACGGTCTACTCGCTGGAGCGGTTGCGATGCGGCGCGTGCGGGCAGGTGTTTACGGCGCAAGAGCCGGAAGGCGTAGGCCCGGAGAAGTACGACGAGACGGCCGCGGCGATGATCGCGCAACTCAAGTACGGCAGCGGGACCCCGTTCTACCGGCTGGAAAAACTGGAAGGTCAGCTGGGGATTCCNNGGCATCGTTTCGACCGGGCAGGGCCACAAGATTGCGTTGTACTTCACCGGGCGCCAGCATGCGGGCGAGAACATCGCCGATGTGCTGAAGCAGCGGGCGAAGGACTTGAGCCCGGTGATACAGATGTGTGATGCGCTGTCGCGGAANNCGGAACGTGCCGAAGCTGCCCAGCGGCGTGGAGATCCTGGTGGCGAACTGTCTGGCGCATGGAAGGCGCCAGTTTGTGGAAGTCGTGCAGAACTTTCCCCAGGAGTGCCGGCATGTGCTGGAGATGCTGGGAGAGGTGTACCGGTACGATGCCGAAGCGCGCGAGGGCGCCCTGACAGCGGCGGAGCGGTTGCGGTTTCACCAGGAGCACAGCGGTCCGGTGATGGAGAAACTGCACGGCTGGCTGGAGGCGCAGTTCGCCGAGCGGAAGACGGAGCCCAACTCCGGTCTGGGCAAGGCGATCACCTATCTGTTGCGGCACTGGAAAGCCTTGACGACGTTTCTGCGAGAAGCCGGGGCGCCGTTGGACAACAACATCTGCGAGCGCGCTTTAAAGCGGGCGGTGCTGCACCGGAAGAATGCGTTGTTCTACCGGACGCTGCACGGGGCCGATGTGGGCGACTTGTTTATGACGCTGATCCACACCTGCCAGTTGTGTGGCGCCAACTCGTTCGATTATCTGACGGAGCTCCAGCGCCATGCCCGGGAACTGACGGTCAGCCCCGCGCAGTGGATGCCCTGGAACTACCGCGAGACGCTGCCGCCGCCTGGAGTATGATGAATCCTTCCTGGCCGAAAAGGATCGTCTGCGGCCAGGGCTGGATGACATCCTGAAATGCTCATAAAACGGGTTTCTCCAAAGGCAAAACCCGGTAACGTTTTTGGCCAGGCACGGAAGTCGGCGAAAATGTTCCGCGCCGGTCTGTACGCCCGCGTTTCCACCAATGATCAGCAGACGCTGTCCATGCAGAGTCGCGCCATGCGAGAGTATGCTGCCCGGCGGGGCTGGACCATTGCCGTGAACGTCCGTGAGGTCGGTTCCGGTGCGGCCAAGCGAGAAGCTCGCGAGAAACTGCTGGAGGCCGCCCGCCGCCGGGAGATCGACGTAGTGCTGGTATGGCGCCTGGACCGCTGGGGCCGGTCGGTAACGGATCTGCTGGCAACCCTTCAGGAACTGGAACATCTTGGCGTCGGATTCGTTTCCCTTACTGAGGCACTGGATCTGACCACACCAGCCGGGCGTGCCATGGCTGGCCTGCTGGCCATCTTTGCTGAGTTCTAAAGGGAGATTCTGCGGGAGCGAACTCGGGCTGGCTTGGCCCATGCGCGTGAGAACGGGAAACAGCTGGGTCGGCCGGCAACCGCGGCCGTTCACGCTGCGGAAATCCGGAAGTTGCATCGTGCTGGTGTTAGCAAATCCGAGATCGCTCGTCGAGTGCAGATCGGGCGCACCTCAGTCCGCCGAATCCTGGGAGCGAAGTCATGAAAAGACCCAAGCGAAACCCTGAGCGGGAGGACCGCATTCACAACGAGGCCATCGTCGATGCCAGTCCGGATGAGCAGGCAATGAGCTGGTATTACTATCTGGAAAGCAAGATCAGTTTCCCGTTCCAGGCGAAGTGCCTGGCTACGAAGGTCGTCTCGCCGCTCAAGAAAGGGGAAACCGTGGAAGTCGTGCGCATGGCGCCGGACGAAGTCTGCGAGCACGACATGCTCGTCCTGGTCCGATGGCAGGGTCGAACCATGGCAGCCCCGCTCGCTCAACTCACCGCTGTCGATCCAGACGAATCAACCGCTGAAGCTGTAGGTGACTGGCATTACTGGGTGGCGCAGGGCTACGGTCTCTGAGCTGGGTTCCCGCTGGGCCCCGTTTTCGGCGTCACCTATTTCCCGGAGAAATAGCCCGGCGATTCCCTACGCAGCCTTACCGAAAGGACACTACAGTTTGGGGTTTTGAGGACGGGGTAGGAAATGAAGCTCAGAATTAAATTGCTGATTATGAAGCGTTTAAGTGGTGGGCGCGACAGGACTCGAA
>PMCH01000251.1:24741-43325 GCA_003154055.1 Acidobacteriaceae bacterium | reverse complement strand
TTGCAGGGCGCCAAAGTGGTCAAGAGCGACAGCGGAAATACCGGCAGCAGCAACTCAGTCACGCTGATCGCTGGACAGATGGTCGTCATCGGCCTGGAAATTCCCCCCGCCGGATATCAGCCCCAGTCCACGCCGCGCGACGTTGGCCGCAACAGCATTCAGGACACCACCGTGCCCGACCAGGTACCCGTGATCGCTAAGGCTTCCGGCCATTTGGTGCGCAACGTGGTGCTCGCAGTTGGAGTAGCCGCCGCCGGTTGGGCTGTGGCCGTCACCCAGCTCAAGACTTCGACTCCGGCTCCGCCGCGGGGATGCCCCAATCCTCAAGACCCCAAGTGCAGATAGAGGTAAGCTAACTACATCGTGCAAGTCCTGACCCGATGGCTTTTGCGTCATGCTCACGCCGCCATCGCTTTCGCGGCGACCGCCATCGGCCTTGCTCTCTTCGCCTACTCCGGAATCGGCGCCAGCCAGCGCGCCGGTTTCGTCTTCCTCCAGGACATTGAACAGCGCTCGCTCGACCTCCGCTTCGCCATGCGCGGCAAGCGCCCGGTCGACCCGCGCATCGTGATCGTAGGCATTGACGAGAAGACACTCCAGAAGATCGGTGCCTATCCCCTGCCCAGGAGCACCTACGCAGCTCTTGTGCGCCAGTTGCACGCAGCTGGCGCCAGCGTAGTCGGATTCGACATGACGTTCCCAACTCCAGCCAGCAACGAATCCCTGGCCATGCTGGCTCGCCTGAGGCAGGAGCTTGGGCCAGCGGCATCTCCCGAATTACAGAAGAGACTCGACCAGCTTCAGCAGAAGTCCGACGTCGACGCTGAATTCGCCGCCGCCCTCAAAGAGTCAGGTAATGTTGTCCTTGGGCATCTGTTCCTCTATGGTGATCGCGCAAAGTCTTCGGATCGGGAACTTGCTGAGGCATACTTCAATATCGTCTGGGCAAAGTCCTTCCCACAGGTTCTCAAAGTTACTTCCGCCAAGCATGATTTCGATCTGGGACAGGCATGGATTCAAGGCGGAGGTTCAAAAGCCGAAGGTGTGGAGGCAAACCTCGCTAAACTCGCTGAAGCCGCGGCCTCCTACGGACACTTCAATATCCAACCGGATGCCGATGGCACATTGCGTCGAGCGCTCTTTATCACTCGCTATCAGGACCAGGATTACTTCCCTTCCCTCGATCTCCAAGTTCTCCGCCAGTACGAAAATATTCCCGACCAGCAGATTGCCGCCTATATCTCGGCGAACGGGCTGGAACGCATTCAGTTTGGCATTCATGAACTGAAGCCCAGGCAAGACGGGACCGCGCTCATCAACTATGCCGGACCATACCACTCCTATCCTCACTACTCCATGGTGGATGTTATTCAAGGAACCGTTCCCGCCGATACGTTTCGTGACAAGATCGTCCTGCTCGGCCCTACCGCCTTGGCAATCGGCGACATGCGCAACACACCGTTCCAGAAACAGGACACCGGCTACATGGGCGTAGAAGTCCACGCCAACATCCTGGACAACCTGCTGCACACCACCGAGCCGCACCGGACTTTCCTGATCCGCGGATTCCGCGAAGAACTCGTCGACATCGGCTTCATTATTCTCTTTGGCGCCATGCTCGGCTTCTGGCTAGGCCGCATCCGGCCACTGGTCGCCACGGTCACCGCTTTCGTCGTCCTCGGCGTCTTCCTCTGGTTTGTCTACTACAGCTTCGTCCATTGGGGACGCTGGTTCAGCCTGGTCATCCCCGCCCTCACGCTCATCGGCTCCTACGCTTCGATTACGACCTTCCGCGTAATTTTCGAAGAGCGCGAGAAGCGCAAGATCCGCAAGACGTTCGGGCAATATCTTTCCCCCGGCGTCATTGCCCTGATCGAAAAAGATCCTCAGAAATACATCCGCCCCGGCGGCGAAGTCAAAGATCTCACTGTGATGTTCAGCGACATCCGCGACTTCACCACGCTCTCCGAAGGCATGACCCCGGACGAACTCGTCCACCTGCTCAACGAGTACCTGAGCGCCATGACCGATATCTTGTTCGAAAACCTGGGCACGCTCGACAAATACATCGGCGACGCCATCATGGCCTTCTGGGGCTCGCCCTACCCGCAGCAGGACCACGCCTATCGTGCCTGCTGCTGCGCTCTGGAAATGACTGCCCGCCTGGAGGAACTCAACCGTAACTGGACCGCGAAGGGCGGCCGCCAGATTTCCATTGGCATCGGCCTGAACACTGGCCCGGTCAACGTCGGCAACATGGGCTCCAACAAGCGTCTCGCCTGGACTGTGATGGGTGACAACGTCAATCTCGCTTCCCGACTCGAAGGCATGACCAAGCAGTACCGCACCCGCGTGATCATCAGCGAAGGCACCTACGCCCAGGTCTCTCAACAGTTCGTGGCGCGCGAGGTGGACAAAATCCGCGTCAAGGGAAAGAAGAAGCCGGTCACGATATACGAACTGTTAGCTCCCGCCTCGGAGCAACCGGCCTACGCCGCGCTGCTGGAGCGCTACAACGCCGCCTTGAACGCTTATCGCAACCAGCAGTGGGCGGAAGCATCTGGCAAATTCGGCGAGTTGCTCGCCCTCTATCCCGACGACGGTCCCACCCAGGTTCTCCTGCAACGCTGTGTGGAATTCCGCGAAGAGGCCCCCGCCGAAGACTGGGACGGCGTCCACGTCATGAAATCCAAATAGATTCCTGGAGCCCGCGCCTGGGCTCTCACAATGCCGTGCCGGCAGCGGTGATCTGATGCTTTTCTTCAGCCGTCAGCCCCAGGAATTCGAATCCCGACCGGATCTCGGTCACGTGGCGCACGATGGCAACGGTGTGAAGCGGGCCCGCAGACAAACGGAGATTGATCTCCACCGTTTCGCCGACCCTCAAACTTCCTTGCACGATGGCTGATATGCCGCCTTCGCTGATATCGAGACTCATGCCGCGGGTTGTCTGGAAGCCGCCTGGCCGCAAGTGCCGGAGGATCACAGGAACACTGAACAGGTATCGGGGATGTTGCCTGGCAACCCGGCTATTCGTTACCCGGCTTGTTTGCGCCTGCCTGTCGAGTTGCATGGCCGTGCTCCCGACGTGGATATGACAAATCCATCCGTCGCGCTTCTCAATGATAGTTGCCATCGGCACGCCACGCGCAACCTTGAGGGCAGGGCCAACCCGTGCCGCGGGACACGCCCCCATGGTCGTGCTTCTTATGGCCTTTGCTTTCATCGCAGGAGCTCTCGCGCCGATTACGGCAGGTGTGCAGCCGAAGGTTCGGGAGTGGCTGCGTGTCATCCTCGTCGGGCTCCCGACCGTTCCGGACCTGCCTATTCAGTTGTTGAATTAGTGATGTTACGCCCAAGAACTGTTCGAGAAAGGGCCGATCAAGGGTGAATCGCCGAGTCATGACCAGGCAATCCAGAATTTCAGCAGGCCGCTGTTCTGAAAGCGAGTTATCCACCGGAGCACCGTCTTACTTGCTTCATTGAACAGTTCGCGGCTCGGCGGTCTTGAGACGACGGCAACCCGATGAAGCGGAAATGGCGGCTTGCGCTGGTCGTTCTCTTATGTATGGTTCCGCTGGCTTATGCTAGTAAGCCAGAATGAGCCCGGAGATGTGACGCGCACAGAAATGGAAGGAATTGCCAGCAGGTCCCTGAAGGTGGTTCTGCCGCGGTGTATGTGCTGGGAGCGGGTATCGCTTGCTTGGCAGCGATGTTCATTTGCTCTCGGGTCTCTAAGCCCAGCCTCTCATAATCTCGCGCCCGAAGGATGTGAGCCGCCCGACCGATGAGCTTCCGTTTGCGTTGTGAGGGCTCCGTCAGACCCTCATGGACCCGATGGAAAACTTCCTAAGCAGCTTGAAATCAAAAGCTTGCCGGTCCAACTAACAGCGCGGCAAAGTGGTCATCGGCAATCGACACTGGTAGCCCTGTTTCTTTTCAACTAGCAACCGCTCCGCTGGCCTTGGACCTGAGTGACGATCATTCTGATCGATGTCTTGTTCGCCTCTCTCTTCTAATGTGAGCGGTTTGGAACAGACGGTCCGATTCTTACCGAATAAAGTTGGGTTGTTTCACTTGGACGCTCCAAGTTCTCAGGCCGGAGCCCGAAACGCTCGGGTTCGACGCGAGAATCGGAAGCAGAATCAAGTCCCAAGCGAAATTTTCAGACTGCGCCAGGCGAGAATCTCGGAGGATTTCCATGAAGAGAGCATTGTTGTTGATAGTTGTACCGGCCCTGCTGATCGCGCTGGGGTTTGCACAGACTCCCCCAGCGAGCAGCACTCCAGATCAGGCCACCGTTAAGGGTTGCCTGGGTGGTTCGGATGGCAATTACACCGTGGTGGAAGACAAGACCGGCCACATTTTCAAAATCACTGCCAACAGTGTTGATCTCAAGGCACATGTGGGACACGACGTAGCCCTCACCGTAATCAGAGCGAGTGGGGCCAATCCCGCCACTGCTGATAGCACCTTTGCCGTTACCGAAGTGAATATGATCTCCGAACATTGCGCTGCGCCCGCCGGCGTACCGGCGGCCACGATCAGCACACTTCCGGAAACTGGCGTCACTCCGCCTGATGCCGCCGCTATACCCGCTGCGACTGCCAGCACGCCCGCTGTTATCCCCACTCCACCTGCGGAGATTGTGGTCACACCGCCTGCGGCCGCCGCTACCCCCGCCGCGGCTGTCATCACGCCTGCGGAGATTGCCAGCACACCTCCTGCACCCGCCGCTCGCTCAACGCGACTGCCACCACCTCCTCAGAGACGGCCAGCAACACCAGTTGCCGCCGCTAAACCCGCTGTGACTGCCAGCAAGTCCTCGGAGCTTGTCAACCCATCGGATGCAGCAACCACTACGCCCGCGGCGACTGCCAGCCCATCCCCGGAGACTGAAGGCACACCGGCTGCAGCAGCCATTCCACCCGCTGCGCCCGCCAGGCGCGGGTCCTTATGGCTCTTGATTGCGTTTGCCGTAGTGATCATCGTGCTTGGCATATTGGCTCCTTCTATTAGCAGGTGGAGAAAGCAGAGACGTTTGGAGCAAGCAGGCGCACAGAATCTTTCTTTCACCCGTGGAGCGAGCTCTGACCAAAGCAAGAGTGACCCAGGAGCAGGCAAAGCCGCCTAGGCTGGGTGCAGAGTAATGACTCCGAACCTTGTCGCCGGTGGTAACCGCTGCCGGCGACATTTAAGGGCGCGAGGGGCAGTAGGCGCAGTTTGGAAATGAACCGTCGCGGTGAGCGAAGCCGAAACGCCTTTTCCAAAGAAATCGGAACGACAATGCTAGCGATTGTGACCATATTCATGACCGGAGTTACCTAGCTTGTTTAGACCGTTCCGCCTAATCCACCGCGGCACGAAAACAGAGTTCGAGAACCTGTCCAGAACCACTGCGATAGCTCCAAGTGGGCAACCTTTCGTCCAAAGTCAGGTCCGTCGTGCGCGAAAAAAGGCATTCCGCGGGGCCCGATCCGCCAGATGAGTAGCGGAGGTCCTGGTCTCGCCATTGCTTCCGGATTGCCGACCATCCGACCAGAATCGTCCGGTCCCACGCCCACCGATTAGCGGTGGAACCCGGGTGCCGGATCATAGTATTGGAGTTGAAGAAGATGGTGAGAGTGAGGCTCAACGCCGAAATCACGAGTCCAGAAAATCGTACGGCGCGGCGAAGGGCCTGCAATCCAAGTCTCTTCACGAGGGCATCGCTGGCCCAACCGCCGCTGACCTGGATCTGGCGGGATAGCGGGCAAGGTGGTCTTTGAGAGTCTCGCTTCCAGCTTCGGCACGCTGTTACTGCATAGGCTGTCCCGGCGCCAGCACTCCTTTGCCCGTGCCCCACGGATGGATTTTCGTCTTGACCAGACCCGCTTTGACTGCCGGATCGTCTTGCGTCAACTTGGCAGTCTGCTCTGTCCCCACACGCAAAATGGCGACCGCTCGTAGCTCGCCCTGATCGCTGAAGGGAAACAGTCCGGCAATAGCGATCTTTCCCTGACATGCCATCTGTTTGACGAAAGCAGAATGCTGCTTCATCACATCCATAAACTCCGGAGCGTTTGGGTTCCAATGATCGCCGCGCTTCATCAGAACAAGAGCGTACTGCTCGAATCCGGAAGACTCGGCTGGATTGTCAATGGTGCCCGTGTCGACGAGCCATGGCCCATGGACCTCGGCAGATAAGTGGCCTGCTTTGATAGCGGGATCGCTGTTGGCCCACTCTTGTGCTTGTGCCGCTGAGTCCGCTTGAAACACAAAGATGCCTCGCAGTACGGTGTTGTCCAGGAATGGCCCAGCAATCACAAGTTTGTGTTCGGCAGTCATCTTGCGGATGTTGGCCATGTGCTCTTCTTGAAGCTTCTCACCCGCCTCTTTGCTCAGCTGCGGAGCATTGTTAGGACGATTCAACAGTACGAAGAAGTACTGGGCAGGCTTGGCATTCGGCTGGTTCTGGCTTTGCGCGAGAGCCGAGCCTGCAACTGGGAGGAGAGTCTTGGCTTGGGCAGTTCGAATCTGGAGCATCAGAATGTCGCGAACGTAGTGCCAGTAAGGAACCAGGTTGAGAGCAGCCGCTGCATACTGCTCGGCGGCCTTCAAATCAGGCGCGGTTCGGTTCAGATTCGACCACGCGAGATTCATCAGCAGCTCGGGTTCTCCCCATGAGGGCTCCAGCGGATCAACCACGTCGCGCTTATCGTTACGGACTGCCTCCAATCCTTTGTTGTAAATTTCAATCGCCTTGTCCTGACCTCCTCCCCGCTCTGGAGGCGACGACCAACGAATGGGGCCGAGCACCCAGAGCAGCCGAGGATTGTCCGGGGCTGTCGCCATGGCTTCTTTCAAAAGCGGACTCGACTGTTGCAGCAGTTCCTGAACTCGCTTTGGGTCTTTTTTGCTCAAGTACATCAGGTAGCCCAGACAAGATCCCGCTCCAATCTTAGGTTCGACGAATGCAGGGTCCCGGGCAATGCCGTCTTTGAAATCGGTGACCGCCTGCGTGAGGTCCTCTTCCAGATCAGTTGGAGTCGGGGATTCGTTGAAACCGTTAATCGCTCTGCGCCACAAGGCAAATCCACGCCAGTAGAGCACCCGCGATGCCAGCCTGTTGTCTTCTGGGATGGCCGTGAGTTCGTCGTGAAGGCGCTTCAGAGTCGCGCGGTCGCCTTCATAGTCCGCCCGTTGAATCTGGGTGACGATACGGATNNTTCGAGCACCCATGCGCTCCTCCTTGTGACTTCGCAGCTGAGTTAGGACATTACCTGGCATTGGCGGGCCCTGGCATCACGCCGTACTGTTGCGTAGCATATCCCACAAGCAGCCCCACAATGCTTCCAGGAAGGATGATCGCGACGTAGTGATCATGCTGCAAATACGCGACCAGGAATGCGAGCGCGAAACCCACGGCCAAGCCGAACAAAATTCCGAGTGGGACGGAGTTTACCTTGCGGGCGAAGATCCCGGCGGCAACTCCGGCAATCAGCCCTTTGATTGTGGAGCCTACGATGATTCCCACCATTTGCGCACGCACTTCCGGGTAGAACCAGGCCGTGCCTCCGTCAAGGGCGCCAAGCACGGCACCCAGCAGCAAACCGAGCAAAAGCTTGTTCATAAATCCCTCCATTTTCTGTTCTGGGGTTCTTTACAACGGAACGGGCAATTCCTTTAAACCTTAATGCTTGAGCAGCAAAATCAGCAGGATACGCATGACTAAGTAGGCGGCTATCAGCAATACAAAGAACCGGTACCGCCGATAGAGACGGGTCACCTTCTCGAAAATGCTCTCGCGATGTGCCCCGACCGCCAAGCCGTTGAGGTACCGCGAAACGTCCGCAGCCATTTCCTGCACCGCGGAGTATCGTGCTTCGCGTGCTGGCGCGCAGGCCTTCCCACAGATGGCCTCGAGTGATCGATCCAGCAGGGTGGACAAATGTGCCGGCAGTTTCTCGCTGAGCAGATATCGCAAAAGTGCTCCGAGAGAGTAGATATCGCTCCGCGCATCCAGCAATTCGATTTCCCCGCGCGCCTGCTCCGGAGACATGTACCCCGGTGTGCCCAACACGCTCCCGTGCCCTGTGCTTGCCGAAATCGCGGTTGCCGGAATCGCCGTGCCGTTTTCGCGATCCGTAGAGCTGTGCACGATTGAGGCGTCGTCCTCAAGCGGGTCGGGCTTGAGGACGTCCGCCAAGATTTTCGCGAGCCCCCAGTCCATTACCAGAATCTCGCCGAACGAGCCGACCATCACATTGGCGGGCTTGAGATCGCGGTGGAGGACTCCGTGAGCGTGTGCGAAAGCAACCGCGTCGCAGATACGCAGAAAAATACGCAAGCGATCCGGAGTGGAAGCCTGCGACTCGATGTATTGATCGAGCCGCTGCCCTTCGACAAACTTCATGGCGTAAAAAACGCGGCCATCCGCAAGCGTGCCGGCATCGTGCACCGGAACGATGCCCGGATGCTCCAGCCGGGCCAGCACACGCGCCTCGCGCATGAGGCGATTGGGGAGGTCGCCTTCGGAGCCAGATATTTCGAGCACTTTCAGTGCGACGCGGCGTTGCAGGCACTCGTCTTCCGCTGCGTAGACGACGCCCATCCCTCCACGTGCGACCTGCGAAATGAGCCGGTAGCGCGTGCCGCCCAGGTCCGGAAGCTCCGTGCCGCTGCGCAGTCGGGTGAGCGCCTTGTCGGAAAGATGCCTCATGGAGTGAGGGGGGACGTTCTCCTTCGAACTGCCCAGTCCCTTGTATCAGAGCAGATGCTTCTCGCCCTCACCGGGCGTCCCAGCCGAACACGCTCTTCGCTTCTCGTTGGAACTCCTCATCACTGCCGCAGACTTCCCGCAAACGTTCGAGCGCTATCTTGCGAAACTCGCGGCGGGCCCATGCGAGCGCGTTGGTTACCTCGGTGACAGCGATTCCGTGTTGCTGAGCCAGTTGCGCGTATGAAAGTTCGTCGTCCCCTTCGAGATCGTAGGTCTCAAAAAGGTGGAACGCCCGGTCTCGCTGCCGCTGGGCGCAAACCTCGCGCATGTCTTCGACGGCCAGCGCGAATAGACTGCGAATCCATTCCTTCTCGAAGAATTCGTCCAGTGATTCCGGAGAGGCGATTGCAGCAGCATCGATGGTGCCGCTGCTCATCTCGTCTTCGACAGCGGCGAAATCGAGTGCAAAGTGCTGGACGTCGCCTCCACGCTTTTGGCGATGCGCGGCCTTCTCTTCGTTCATCACGAAGCTATCCACGCACAGGCGTAAATATGTACGCAGGCGGCTCTTGGCGGCATCGAATCGAGCCAACAATTCGCGCTCCAGCAGTTCGGCAAAAAAACCCTGGGTCAGATCCTGAGCGTCCGGCGCAGCACGATTCCAGCGCAAGCGCACATATTTGTAAACGGGCCTCCAGTACGCTTCGCAAAGTGTGTCCAGCGCTCGCTTGCGCTCCGCCCAATCCTCACTGCGAACTCCTTCGATGACGGACCAGCGAGTGGCGGGGAAGCACCCATTGCCGCCAATGAATTTGTCTTGAGCCATAAATGATCTTCAGAAGGCAGAGTGTAACAGGGATTTTAGGCGGGATGGAATGGAGTGGAGTGACAAGCCGGGTTGGGTAGAAGATCCCCGAGGATTGCGCCCGAGTGACGGGCTAACCGGAAGTAATTCGTGTGAAGGGCGGACGATCTCGCAGGACAATGAGGTTCAAAAGTGTGGGAAGGGTTCGCTTGCATGGCTCTGAAGAATCAGGCCGAAGTTGTTGGTCGGGGTGCGCGGATTTGAACCGTGGCCCCCTGCGTCCAAGCGTCGCCGCAGCAGACCAGCCTTGCCTGAGCATATTCCAAGCTGGAGCGCTCCACGCATCGAGTTCTTCCTTCACCCACCCGGACGCGGAGTGGAGCAGGGGCGGCCGTCCGCATGTCCGCGTGAAAGCTGTTTCGCGCGAATGGATAAGAGAGCAAATAGTGGACAGTGCTCGCAGTCGAACACACAACCGTCGGCGGAATGCCAAACAACGGTAGATCGAGCTCAGAAGTGGGGCCAGAAAGCCTGGTGAGGCTTTACTCGCGCGGAGGCTTCTGCTGTTCCTGTTCCCTCTTTTTCTCCTCGGGCGTTTGCGCCTTCTTCCGTTGGCGCTCGGGCGGCGGCGCTGGTTTGGTTTCCGCAGGGGGCGTGCGTGGTTGCGCGCTCGGCGAGGGACTCTGCGGCCGCGGAGCGGGCTGATTCCGGCTCGGCTCGGGTCGATTCGTCGGCTGTGCTGGCTCGGGTCGATTGGGCTGCGTCGACGGCGGACGCTCATTCCGCGTGGGGGGCTCGGCTCGACGATTCGGCTCCGGCCGATTGCCTGGCTGTGCCGGTTCTGGCTGATTGGGCTGCGTCGACGGCGGACGATTATTCCGCGCGGGGGGCTCAGCCGGACGGTTCGTTTCCGGCCGATTGCCTGGCTGTGCCGGCTCGGGTCGATTGGGCTGCGTCGACGGCGGACGCTCGTTCCGCGCGGGGGGCTCGGCTCGACGATTCGGCTCCGGCCGGTTGCCTGGCTGTGCCGGCTCGGATCGATTGGGCTGCGTCGACGGTGGACGATCATTCCGCGCGGGTGGCTCAGCAGGACGGTTCATTTCCGGCCGATTCGGTTGTGTCGGCGCCGGCTGGTTCGGCTGCGCTGATGGCGGACGATTCGGCTGAGCGGGATTGGCCGCTCCCGGACGCTCGTTCGGAGCAGGCTGGTTGCCCGGGCGATTCGCCGGTCGGTTCTCAGGAGGCGCGTTGGCGGGTTGGCCCGGTCTGGCAGCACTCGGCTGGTTCTCAGGCGCCGCATTGCCGGGTTGGCCTGGTCTGGCAGCACCCGGTTGGTTCGCAGGTTGGTTCGGCTGGTTCCCGGGGCGCCCCATGTTCGGTGTCGCCGGTTTTCCCGGAGGTGCCTGTCTGACTAGCGGATGTGCCTCAGCCGCGGCAGCCGGACGCAAGGTCCGCACTTCACTCCTCGCCAACGGTTCTCCGGGATGTTCCGCCAGAGCCCGCTGCTGCCTTGCGAAAGGGACCGGAGGCGGGGGCGCGGGCGCCTTGGCGATCACCTGCCGGTTCGCAACTGCTGTCGGCGGAGCGGCTACGCGGTTCGCCGTCGAAGCCCGGGCTCCAAGCACGCTCTCTCGTGTGGGAGCCACCGCAACCCTCGAGCTCATCGGCGCGGAGGCGATATCGCGCGCGCTCACGACAATTGCGGCTCTGCCCACAGGCTGGGCACTCACGAAAGCGCGTTGCGGAACCGCTGTCACCGCGCCTCTTACATTCCGGTTCACATAAGTCACATTGGTGATGTTCGTGTTTTTGTTGACGATGGTCGTGTTGTAAACGTTCGTAATCGTGACGTTATTGACGGTCGTATTGCTGATGTTGACCCGGTTCACATACTCCCGGCTGACGTGATACGAGGGGACATAAACTTCCCGCGGACCAAGCGGAAACCATCCCACATTGCCGCCGAAGCCAACACCACCGGAGCCAATAAAAACCACTAGCGCCGGTGCATAAACCGCCCGCACTGCCACGGGCCCGGCAACCCAGCCCCAGCGTCCGCCGACTGTTACCCAGCGTCCGTAATGAAACGGCGCGTAGCCCCACGAAGAGTCATCCACCCACGTCCATCCCCAGGGAGAGATCCAGTCCCAATGGCCATCATGATAGGGCGCCCAACCCACGGCGACCCGGTTGGGGTACCAGACATGTCCGTAGTTCGAATCATCGCGCCAGTCGCCATTGTCGTCCAGGTCGTCATAGCCGACCACATCGTGCGACACGTACTGCGCCGAGCGCGAGTCGTCGTACCGGTGCTCGCGGGTGTTTGCC
This sequence comes from Acidobacteriaceae bacterium, assembly GCA_003154055.1. GTDB lineage: Bacteria > Acidobacteriota > Terriglobia > Terriglobales > Acidobacteriaceae > Acidiflorens. The sequence goes on along the minus strand of PMCH01000251.1, from coordinate 31,491 downwards.
CAGTTATCAAATTCATCTGGGCCGCCGATTTGAACCACGTCGGCGGTCAACGAGTCCGTCCCGCTGAACGTGCCTTTCTGCCCGGCATGGAGGGTAAAGTTCTGACCGTTGCCGGTCGATTCGCCCTCGCCTCGCCGCACGCTTACGACCGTGTAGCTTCCGTCTTCACTGGCCTCTACCCGATAGCTTCCCGGCTGGTATACCGAAAACGCCTGGTTGGGCGTGTCGACCTCGAAGACATCGTCACGGTCCAGCCGCCGCACGCTGATATTGATCGAACCCGACGTAAGCTGGATTTGAGCGGTACGGTCATCCAGATTCAGAAAAGAGAAGCCGGTATTGGCGTCCAGGCGAATCACGGCCGTTCCCAATTGCAGCTCGGCGCGCGAGTCCTTATCCGCCCAGAGCTTGTCGCCGGTCGTCATGGGCCGGTTGGCAACCGCCTGCACCCACTCCGATTCGCCGGCCGGCTGGAATGAAACCGAACCCTGCATGTAGCCGAGTCGAGCCACCCGGCTCGGCGGATCGTCTTGTTGATCTTGCGCGACTGCTTTTTGTGGTCGTGCCACAATCGCGAGCGCAACCAGCAGCATCGCGCTCAACCAGCCCAGCTTCTTGTTCAGTGTCATATCCATAACCAGATGTCCTCGGACTGTCTGTTTGCCAACCCAGTTTATCGGAACTCGCGTCAAACTCTAATGCCGGATGTGGTCGCCTCGACTAGAACTTCTTGGAGCGTGTCCGGCAGCGACCTGGCGGCGAGAGCCACGAACACACGCTGGCGCTCGGTCGACACACTCAGCAGGGTGAAGAATGACAGGTGGGCAGTGGCAAGTCTGAGCAAGATAGCTCACATGCTGAGAGTGGGATTGCGATGCCTGTGCAGAACCTGGCCATTCGCAGAGCAGTGTCCTCGATCAAGATTCTGCGGGGGTGGCGATTTCGAGAGTCAGATTTGCGTTGGATCAATTCCCTGGCACGATTACCCCAGAACAACAGCGACTCGATCGGCGCTCCTCTGGGAACGGTGCAGGCGCTGCTGGGCCACTCATCTAAAGGGATATTAGTCGGCCGTAGTAGACGATTTTCGAACCGGAGTGGGGGCTTACTTCCGGTTTGCCGACAATCTGGCCGGAACCCAGGTTCCCACTTCCCACAAGGGCCTTTGTCGGCACCAATCCGACGGACGAACCGATAACTTCCGGNNGTTTGCCCGTCACTCGTGGATAAACATGTCAATCTGCAACTGGCGAACCTCCCAGAAGCTCGACTTCTGCATCGCTGCATCCAACCGCTTTGCGCTCGGGCAGTTGTGCTGCTGGGTGCTCCACAGATCCCGATGGTATTGTAGAAACCGCGGTAGCAGTTGGTTCCGTACCCGGCGTATAGCGCGTGGAGTTCCGGTTCATTCGAAGAGGAGCGTTACTCATGGTTCGGTGTTCATTCCTGGTTGTGGTCAGCTTTCTTATTAGCTCTCTCGTTGGGATCGCGACAGCATCCACATCTGAAGGCAACGATTCTCCCAATGTGCTTGGTGAGAATTGGTTCATCCAGCCCTCGGCCGATGTGCATGCAGACGGAGCGGCAATCTCGGCAGTTGGTTTTCCGACGCGCGGCTGGTATCCTGCCACGATTCCTTCCACAGTTCTGAGCGCGCTGGTGGAGGACAAGGTGTACCCCGATCCCTACACGGGGATGAACCTGCGCACCATCCCCGGCACGACCTACCCCATATTTGAGGATTTTTCAAATATCCCGATGCCGCCAGACAGCCCCTTCCGGCAGCCATGGTGGTTTCGCACGGAGTTCAAACTTCCGGCTGAATACAGCGGAAAGACGCTATGGCTCGGCTTTGACGGCATCAACTACCGTGCCAACGTGTGGATGAACGGTGTGCAGGTCGCCTCCTCGGAAACTCTTGCTGGCACTTGGCGGCTGTTCAATTTCGACGTAACGGCTGCCGCCAAGCTCGGTCAAACCAATTCCCTTGCCGTTGAAATATTTCCTCCTCAACCGCGCGATTTGGCCATCACGCTCGTCGACTGGGCCCCCATGCCACCCGACAAAGAGATGGGGATCTGGCGCGACATACACATTACTGCCACGGGGCCCGTCGCTCTGCGTTACCCGGCCGTCCTGACCAAACTCAACCTGCCTTCCACTGAGAAGGCCATGTTGATGGTCCGAGCGGAGCTGACGAATGCCGCCGACCATCCGGTTGATGGTGTATTGAAGGGGCGCATTGAAAACCGCACGTTCGAGCAGCCAGTACACCTCGGACCGAGAGAAACACAGGTGGTCCGCTTCACCCCGGCGACATTTCCGCAGCTGAACCTCGCCAATCCTCGCTTGTGGTGGCCGGTCCAGGTTGGAAAGCAGGACCTCTACCCGCTTGAACTGGCAGTGGAAGTCCAGGGGCAGGTATCGGATTCAGCTCACATTCGTTTCGGCATTCGCCAGGTGACTTCGAACCTTGATGAGGGAGGTCATCGTGTCTTTCAAGTCAATGGAAAGAACATCCTCATCCGGGGAGCTGGTTACAGCTTCGACATGCTTCTGCGCTCCTCGCCGGACAGGCAGCAGGCCGAACTCAACTATGTGCGCGACCTGAACCTCAACGCGGTACGTCTAGAAGGCAAACTGGAGAACGATCACTTCTTCGATCTCGCCGACCAGATGGGCATTCTTGTCATGGCAGGCTGGTGCTGTTGTGACCAATGGGAGAACTGGCCCACCTGGGACAAAGAAAACGAACGTATAGCGGGAGACTCGCTGCGCGACCAAATCCGCCGGCTTGAGCGCCATCCTTCTGTGTTCACATGGTTGTACGGCAGCGACTTCGCGCCTCCGCCCAGGATTGAGAACCTGTACTTGCAGATCCTGAAGGAGGTGGACTGGCCGAACCCTTCCGTCGCATCGGCCGGGGCCAGGACCACCACGGTCGGCCCAAGCGGTGTGAAGATGACCGGCCCTTACGAGTACGTTGCGCCATCGTTCTGGTATGTGGATACAACCCACGGAGGCGCGTTCGGTTTCAACACTGAGACCAGCCCGGGCCCCGCCATCCCGCCCATTGAGACCCTGCGGCGTATGTTACCGCCGGATCACCTCTGGCCGATTGATTCCGTCTGGCAATACCACGGCGGCGGCATGTCTCACACTCTGGATGTATTCACCGAGGCGCTTAACCAACGCTATGGACAGGCGAATTCAGTGGAGGAATACGCACGGAAGGCTCAAGTTCAAGCCTACGAGGGCCACCGCGCCATGATGGAAGCGTATGGCCGTAACAAGTATACCTCGACCGGGATTATTCAGTGGATGTTAAACAACGCCTGGCCCAGTATGATCTGGCACATGTATGATTGGTATCTTCGCCCCGGGGGATCGTATTTTGGCGTAAAGAAAGCGTGCGAACCGCTGCACGTGCAGTACTCGTACGACGACCGCTCGGTGGTGGTGGTGAATTCTTACTACCAACCGTTCGCCGGCCTGAAAGTTATGGCCAAGGTCTACAACCTTGACATGACAGAGAGATTCTCAAAGGAAACCGAGGTCAACGCGGGCCCGGACAGCAGCACGCGGGTGTTCACTCTGCCTACCTTCCAAGGTCTGAGTGGGACATACTTCGTCAGCCTCACCCTAGAATCGGCCGGCCAGGTAAAGAGCCGAAATTTCTACTGGCTCTCCACCCGCGAAGAAACGATTGACTGGGCCAGGCAGGAAGAGGACCCCACCGGCGAATACGATATTTCGACGTGGGCTCCCACCAAGACTTTCGCGGACTATACCGCGCTGAATACGCTCCCGCGGGTCGATCTGGTCGCTACCGCTCGGTCACAACGCAATGGCGATGACAGCTCAACAACGGTCACCGTCCACAATCCGACATCAACCCTGGCCTTTGCGGTACACCTGAAAGTGAACAAGACATCGAGCAACCGAGTCAGTCGTGACGGTGAGATCGAAAATGAAATCCTGCCCGTGCTCTGGCAGGACAACTACTTCGCCCTGCTGCCCGGAGAGACGCGACAGGTGACGGCCACCTATCGCACCGGCGATGCGAGCAAAGCGACACCAAGCGTCGAAGTTGAAGGATGGAACGTTAATCCCAAGACTGCCATTGTTCAGTGATGCGGCGTTAAATGCAAAGGGACCAAAGCAAGAATCTATCAACACAAGGTCGAACTGCTGCAATTGGCCGACGAGAAATATCCCATTCGTGCCGAACGCCTGGAGGATGTCATCAAGGCCGCGGCCGGCAAAGACGTGGACCACATTGCGCTCCTCACTCCTCGCCATGTGGTTCCCGCGGGCATCGTCGAAAGCCTGCGGAAAATCTACGGCCCGGAGGGCGTGGTCGATGCCCAGGAGCTTTACTACCGTGTGAAGTACGAGAAGAGCGAGATCGAGATGCGCCTCATTGCCGATGCGTGCGTCATCGGAGATGCGATGCTACTGCGATGCTCGCGGTCCTCCGCCCGGGACGTCTGAAATGTGTCACTCGAGTTCGATCTTCGCAAGCCCATAAATGCTGACTTCATCGAGGTCAAGCGTCAACACCTGACGCCCTCCCCTGCTCACCGTTTTGTACTTTATTGGTTTCATCTCGCCAAGTGTCCCACTCCAGGTAACGCTTCGAGCGGTCTTTCCGCGAGGAATCGCCGCTTGCACCTTCAGCCCCCGGGCAGGCGTGATGGTACCGTCCACCGTCACGTCGTAATTGACGACGTGGAGCAGCATCCATCGATCGGTCTTTTCCATCATCGTAGTAATTTCGACAAACGGAGCTGCAGCGGTGAGGCGCGTTACGCGTGGGCCGAGACTCTCCCGCACCTTGCCGGCAACTCGCCCCAGAAGTTGGCGCAACCCGGGGTCGATGCGGTTCCGTGTATAGCCCTCCGGGATGTCAGCAAAGACGTCGGCCATCGTCGGACCAAAAGTCGTATAGTCTCCGTGCGACTTCATCGGGATCAGGAACCGGGATGCCGGAACCTTCACGGGGACGAACAGTACCTGCCCTTTGCCGACTCTCCGCGTAACCTCGACGGCAGGATATTGTTCGTTGCCCAGTGATTGCGCTAAAGGAATCTGACGTTGAGCAAGGCCGTACTGATCTTTGTTGCCGCTGGCACCCAGAACAAGCAGCGTGCCGCCGGCCTTGGCATAACGCACGAGCGCTTGCTGATTCTCCGAGCTCATCAGCGGAAGATATGGGACGACCACCATGTCGAATTGATTGATCGCCGGGCTCGATAGGTCTTCTTCGGTCAGCATGACGTGAGCGATCCCGTTGTCCGCTAGCACACGCGAAGCACTAAACGCAAAGCTCAACTCATCCGCGAGATACTGTCGCAACGAGGCGACAACCGCGACGTTTGCGTGCAGTCGCACGTTGCGTAGGCTCTCCTCATTCGCCGCCAGAAACCGATACGTCTGGGTGGCGCCGGATGGCGTTAACCTTTTTTCCCGGAAGACAGCGTGATTCGCCACTGCCTCCGCGATGTTGATCTGGGACATCGCACTCAAGCAGCCCTCGGTGGGGTGGGGAAAGATCGGAGGCGTGATCTCTGTGGCATACACGATCACCGGCTTGCCATGCGTGGCTGCGGCCAGGAACTTGAACGCCGGACTATTCGTGATTTTTGCGGCCTGATCGTCCTTACGTGGAGCGGCATCGAGGAATTCCTGGACTTCGGAGTAGATGAAGTCGTCGTACCCGTCGCGGCCGAGCATTTCCATGTTGCCGGCCGCGTCATAGCTGATCGGACCGTAGCCGAATCCCCCAAATACATTTCCTGAAATCATGAAATTGGGGTTGTACTTCCGGGCGACTTCGCGCAGGCGGTGATGGAATTCCGCCACGGAATAACCACGAAACGTAATCCATTCGCTCCAGAATGGTTCACCGCGCTTCTTCGGCAGTGCGATGTTGTCATAATGGTCCGCGCCGTACTTGGCCTGCGCCACCTTTGCGGGAAGGTTCTTCTTCAGATACGCAGCGAAGTTCCGTTTGCAGTACGCGCAATAGCAGGTTCCACCCGCGATCTGCGTCCAGTCGATGTAGGAGCCATCGATCCCGGTTTCCGCCTGCGCTCGTATCCTGCCCTCCATCAAACGAGTGAAGTGCGGATTGTTGGGGCAGCCCCAGGTTTCGAACTCGTTCGTCGTTTCCTGGCCGTAAGGGGCATAGCGATAGTGAGGAAAAGTGCCATCCGGCCGAACTGTGATCCACGTCGTCGGGTCTTCTGCCGGCTTGGGACCCAGGTAGTCCTCGTAGTCGTTCCACTTTTCGCGCCAGAATTGCAGCATGCGGATCTGATCTTTTTGCGGTTCGTCTTTGTTCGATGCCGAACGCCCGTGGATCGAACTCGTGAGATATCGGAGGACGATGAAGCCTTTATCGTGAAGAATGCGGTTGTTTGCCTTCGCCTGCTCCATCCCGCGATTGAACTCTTCGCGACTCACGTCCTCGAAGCTGGGCGCGCCGCTTCCGAACGTGATGGTCATATTGTTCGTCTTCAGGAATTCCTGGTCCGGTTTCTGTCCAAGGCGCCAATGCCCCCAGTCAGTGTCGGGCGTCCATGTTCCAGNNCTTTGATCCCATTAGTGCCTCCTCTGTTTCTTTTCATGACCGCAGATCACGCCGACACGCAAGACAAAAGAGCTCGCGGATCGATCAGAACTTCTGCACGATGGTCATGCGCTGCGCACTCGGTCAACGGTTCGTTTCCCGGAAATAAAGAATTA
>PMCH01000251.1:0-24713 GCA_003154055.1 Acidobacteriaceae bacterium | reverse complement strand
ACCTTTACCAGTTCAATCCGACGGTCCGAGCGCACGAATCCTTTGATGTGACCATTGTTATCGTCCCACTCCTGCCAGTCGGCATTCAGTACGACCGCCGGCTCCGCAACTGCAACGGCGAATCTGGCGTTTGATTTCGCCTTTACATTGAACAGCAGCCCCGCAGGCGTCCGCGCCGCCTCGGTCATTCGCTTCGACACGTAAGTCAGATGAGGTGCAGTGGTTGGTTGAGCACCCAGCTTGATCGTGATGGAGTGCTTCCTCCCCGGGGAGAGATTCGGCAGAATCAACAAGCGGTCATCAAAGGCAGGATGCACGCGTCCATCGATCTGAACCGACTGGATGAATTTCCGGGTGTTCTCAACATGGATGCCCATGCCGCCAAGAGACTCCGCAGTATCGTTCCGGCGCAGACTCGAGAGGTCGAGCGTCATCTCGATCGTGTCGTCCGATGCCTTCCACGAATAGTTCCATTGCGCCATCGCGCGTAGTTTCTGTGCGAGTTCCTGCGGCTCCGGACAATAGATCGGAAGCGTGCCGAACTTCGTCTTCATGGCCTCGTAGAACGGAAAGTTATTCTCATTGGTGATGCGCTTGTCCTTGCCTTCATTGACGGGCGCGGACGAGATCGAGTAGTCGTGCCACATCTCGTTGAAGATCACACCACGCCCGACATTGTGAAACATGTGGTCGAAGATGGCTTCTTCGTTGGCGGTGATCTGGGCTGTCGTATAGCTCCATGTGGGGTCATAGAACCATTGGTAGTCGGGGTGGGGAGAATTCTCGAGCAGGACGAAGTCCTTGTTCGCGCCGGTAAACCAGGTCATGTTGCCAAACCCTAGTGGCACGCTCTGCTCCAGGCCATGGGTCATGTAGAACGAGAAGCGCCCAGCGACTTCACCGTAGTCCTCCATCGGGATCGTGTCGCCCGGATTGATCATGGACTGAATCTTGCGAATCGCATAACCCTGCGCCCGCATGTTCTGCTCGATTTCCTCGACCGACCCGTCGAGTTCCTCGCGCCAGCGATCGGGAGTCATTTTGCGATCGATTTCGTGGAACTTACTATGAGTGCCGATCTCGCCCCCGAGGTCCTCGAGATGCTTGCCGAGCGGCGCTAGGTTGTCCCAACCTGCCTTCTTCACGAAGCTGGATACCCAGGTGTAGAGCGGCACGACTCCGGTGTCCTCAGCTACGCCGGTAAGAAACTTGAGCGTCTTGAGTTGATAGTTGAGATCGCCGCTGTTGTCTCCATCAAAGCGCACGACCGCGGTCAGGTTGGCATTGGAGACCTGCGGTGCAGGAAACGGGACGTCTGCATCGCCATAGGTAGCCCATTGGACCGCGCGGATCATCGCGTTCCAAAGTTCGTTTGCATAGCTGACTTGCGGCGGGTCATTGCGAAAAAACGTTCCCGCGCCTGCTGAGGTTCCAAAGTCACTGACGAGAACAAGGCGGCTACTCCCCCGTATTGCGCAGGAAAGGTAAGGAAAACTGTGCTGGCCATCGGTCGAGACCAGTAGTACCGCTCCGCCGGATCTCGGCTGCAGCACATTCGTGGCGGACGCGAGTACCGGCGTTAGGAACTGCGACACCTCGAATCCACGCGTCACATAATGATCATTTGAGGTGACTCGAATCCGGTATTCGGCTCCGCCCAGCAGTCCTTTGTATTCCAGTCCGAGCAGATCATCGAGGGCGCGGTGATCGCGCTCCTTCTCGCTCTCATCTTTGGTGGCGAGTGGCCCGTCGAGGATCACGCTGTGGTTGCCCGCGAGATAAACGCGCAAGCGAAGGACCATCGGTGAGTACGCCGCGTCATCCACCAGCGTCGCCTGGGCAAACACGAGGGTGGAGTACTTCGACAATTCCTCGTCGCCGGGCATTTCCTCCACAAAGAGTGTGTCGTACGGAATCCCCGCCAGCGTCGCGATTCCGACCCAGCCGTGTCCGGCTAGTTGACTCGTTTCCCACGCGTGGTGGTAGCTGGTTTTGCTCAGAAAGATTGCCACCCGAGGCTGCGTAAACGACGCGGTCGAAGCAAGCGACATTCCGCACAGAAGCAGCAGGACTGCACCGAACCTTAACTTCTTCATCGCCAGCTCCTCGGGCAAGGAGTTGCCCGCTCGGCACTTCATTGTGGCCGCACTTCCAAAAGCAGATGGTTTCCCAACTCAACCGTCAGGTGGCATTGTGTCCCGATACTGTTCCAAACTTCGTTCCGTTGACGTAGTCAACCACGTCGTAGCCTCGGCCTTCCAGGCCGCGAGGTTCAACGGGCGCTTTCCAATGCCCGGCATAAAGTGCGCAGTGCGGAGTCTGCTGCTTGCGGATGACGTGGACAACGTTAAGCACGCTGTTTTGCTGAGCACGCGTCAGCGTACGCACGCAGGACTCGTCGAATGTGATACTGAACCATCCGTTCGGGAACAGCTTTCAGTTCTCCGCTCCGGATTGCTTCGTATTCCACCGGCAGATACTGACTGACGAGGGCAAGAGGAATCGGTCTCTCGCCAAGATTATCGAATAGTCGAGCGATCTCTTCCTGGACCGCAGGCTGGTTCCAATAGTATCGACAGCGATCACTGTAGCCGTATGTGAGGTCGCGGCGCACGTCATCTTCACCGCCGCGATAGTAAGACCGCCAGTGAACCGGGTCGCGCAACATCGCTGCTTCCAAGGCTCCGCGCACCTGTGAGATCTGACGCCCCGACCTAGTTGTGAACAGTTCCCGCTCAATGGCACTCAAAGCCAAAACCGCCTCCCGGAAGGCAAACGTCAGCCATGGACCAACCTTCAAGATCGCGAAATGGTCCTCGACCATCCGGGCTAAGGCTTGGGGAGACTGGTAATCCGTGGAATGTGCTTCAAAGACGATTCCTGGGTACTTTGACAGCGCAGCGGACGACTGAGCTTTGGCACGATCATAGTCGAAGATCGCAGTAGATCCGAAATCTACTCCCGGCTGAACAACTAACGCGATCACCCTTTCCCACGCAGACGACAGTCCCCGTTCTCCAAACGCGAGCCGGAAGGTTTCTAGTGTTCGATGAGCATCCTCGGCCTTTGTTACTACGGGGGAGGTTGCGTCGACAGATTCTCCGCCAGGCGCGGGAACCTCGGTTCCGATTACATAAACTAGTTGCGGAGTGCCCGACGGCAATTCCCGGTACGCTTCCTCTGCGGCCTGGCACAAAATAGCGGCCCGGGCGGCAACCGTTCGCTCGGTGAAGCTTCCCCTCTCGTCGTCGCCGCAAGGCATGCTCGCGTCCAGGTGGATCTTCTGGTATCCCGCAACCACACAATCGTGCACCAATTCGCGAGCTTTTCTCAGTGCGGAAACCGATGCTTCATGTCGCCATGGGAAGGGGCCAACATGATCCCCGCCGAGCAAGACTCGCTCTGCTGGGAGTCCGGCGCTTCCTGCAGCGGCATGGACGAACCCCGCGAACTCGCTAGGTCTCAACCCGGTATAACCGCCGAACTGGTTGACTTGGCTTGAAGTCGACTCCACAAGCAGTACCGAACCATCTTCTAACGATTGCTGGACGGCGGCTTCGATCACAGCAGGATGAGCGGAGCACACCGCATATATGCCACCTTTCCCTGACTGGCGATTGCTACGCAAAACGTCCCGTAGCCGGGTAGTCGAATCCTCGCGTTGCTGGTTCAGCGTCAATGTGCGGACTACTGGAAATGTCTTCATTACATCCACCCATAGATAAGAGCGGTGAACGTAACGAATCGTAATATAACGCAAGTATTGAGAAGTCAAGGACTTTCTTGGTCTTCGGCCGCCACGTGGGTAGGCGCGTAGCAATTCTTCAACTGCGCTGCACGGTATTGAGCGTTACCGCAATATCGCAACGGCACTGCTCTACGCTTCGCGGAAATCAACCGTGACCGTGGCAGACCGGAACAGGTTGGTCTTTAATCCCGCGTAAATCATCCCTACTGCGAAACAAATGCCACCCACACGATGAAGGAGTCTTTGTGCGCTCCGAGCGCGGGTCCGGCCTCACCGTCGGGAGGACGAAGTGGAAGCGGGAGCCAAGGCTGCGCTGGGGGGAGAAGCGCAGCCGCGCGGCCCGACGCTGAGCAGGAGAAGCGGATCAAGCAACTGGAACGGGCGCTGGGCCGGTCGCAGCTCCAGATTGAGATCTTAAGAAACGTGCTGGGCGAGTGAGTTGCGGGCCAGCGCATTCGTCGGCACGGGAGTTAGTGGCCCAAGGGAAGGAATCGAAACTGGTGGCGAAAACGCTTCAGATCAGCCGGTCGAGCCTCTAATATCGGCGGCAGCCGCGCTCCAGCCGTGCGAACCGTTCGCGCGACTCGGAGAGCAGGAATTACTGCGGCACGCAAACAGCCGCATCACGCTCCATCTTCACGCCCAGGCCGGAATGCCGAAAAAGCGACTGGCGCAAAGCAAACTAGTCCAACCTGTAATGCAGAAAGGAAAGGCACTGGCCTAAGTGGACCAAGTTGGACCATACTCGAAATTGCAGATTCCTTCCAAGCTACTGAAAAGAATGGCGGGGACGACGAGACTCGAACTCGCGACCTCTGCCGTGACAGGGCAGCGTTCTAACCAACTGAACTACGTCCCCACTCGCTTTTCATGCGGTTAGCGCCAAACCCGCAGCTGCGCTGATTCAGACGCTTCCACAGAGTATATCTGGGTTCCGGGATGAGTTGGTCAGTAAGCCAAACTGCCCAAAACCACCCGCAGGCACCGCCATGCAGAACATCTGTCCATGCTTGCAAATGGATTGTAGCAGACCGAATTCAGATCAGTACAGGCACAGCGATGTGGGCTCGGAAGATCGCCAGGATGCTTCAGCCTACTCTCCTTTGAGGTGGTTTGCTGGCGTTCAGCTTCGGGGCACATCTTCTTTTTTAGAGTGATGATGCCGAAGTTGAACCAGGCGCCCACTCTTCCCATCTTCCCACCGTGGCCTGTCCACTACCGCTTTCGCGAATGGGACAGCTTAACGGCACGCTGCCGGCGGTCTCTGGGCGGGGCAGTCGACTTGCGTATCACCAATTCCGTTTCCAGGTAGTAGTCCGCGCCTTTCCGGCGTTTGAGCTTCTGCATCTTGTCGAGCGCTTCAAAAGCAATCCTGCCCAGGCGTTCTCGAGGCACCCGGATGGTAGTCAGCGGCGGGCGCGCCAGGAAGGCGAACGAAATGTCATCGATTCCGATCACGGAGACCTCCTCGGGTATTCGCACTCCCGCCTCTTCCAACGCACTCATCGCTCCCATCGCAATCAGGTCGCTTCCGCAGAAAATTACCGTTGGCAGTTCGGGGGTGGCAAGAAACGCGCGCACCGCCGAGGCGCCCGCGTCCACGCGGTAATTGCTGTGGATGACCGCCAGCGGATTCAGTTTCCGGTCTTCCAATCCAGCCATCAGGGCATTCTTGATGGTGACCGCGGTACGGTTGTCCTCCGGGCCGGCGATGACAGCCGTCCGCCGGTGACCCAGTTCAACCACGTGCTCGATGGCCTCGGAGATTCCGCGCTGATAATCGATCGCGATATTGCTGACCAGCGTCTCCGGCGGGCCAAGGTTGCAGAACACAAGTCCGATCCCCGCATCCCTCAGTTCCGCAGTCACACTCCTGTCCAGGGTGGAAGTCATGATCGCGACTCCGCGCACGTCGCTCTCCAGCAGTTTCTGAATGACGGACTGGCTTCGCTCGGAACTGTACTCGGTGTTGCACAAAACCACATCGAATCCCCGGTCCCAGGCCTCAGCCTGGAATCCGCGAATAATTTCCGGAAAATAAGGATTGATGATCTCGGAGATGACCAGACCAAACAAATCGCTGCGCCCCGTGGCCAGGCGCCGCGCGTGAACGTTCTTGTGATAGTTCAACTGGCGCACGACCTCGAGAACACGGCGCTCGGTTTCGGGAGCGATGGTATGGGTTTTGTTGAGCACGCGCGACACGGTGGCCTTGGAAACCCCGGCGCGCGCCGCCACTTCACTCATCTTGGCACCCATCATTCCCCTTTTCCGCGGCCCAGAGCGCTAGTGGGCAGCAACCAGCGATCCGCGTTCGCCGGCGCTCCAAAGCAGCCCCGGTAGCCGTAGGTAGAAACGGTTGCCGCAACCGATGGCATGCGGCAACGAGAAAGTATCACGGTTCAGACCAAATACAGACCCAGAAGCGGGCCACCCAGAAAGAGCTTGACACCGGCCCCGGCCGGGCATAAAAACTGGGCGTGGAAACCGGTTGCAGAAACCGGTTTCTTCCCTCGCTTCAGGACAATGACGCACTTCCTCCAGGACATTCTTCGCCAGCCCGAAGAGTTGCAGCGCGCTCTCGATTACCTGAGTGGAGCGGGTCAGAGTGCTCTGCAGGGGGCGGCCGCCACGGTCAGGAGTGCGCGCCACGTTTATCTGACGGGCATCGGCAGCAGTTGGCACGCGGCGCTCAGTGTGGCGCCTTTGTTTTATCAGGCTGCCCGCCCCGTCTACCTGCTGGACGCCAGCGAATTGCTCCAGTTCGCCACTCTCCCCCCCGAGGCCGTCGTGATCGCAATCTCTCGCAGCGGCCGAAGCCTGGAGATCGTCAATCTGCTTGCAAAAGCACGCGCCCGCCGCGCGATCGTCATTGGCATCACCAATTCGTCCGACGGAACGCTGGCCCGCGAGGCGCAGATCGCGATCGTGGTTCCCACCAAGGTCGATCACGCGATTTCCGTGAACACCTACTCCACATTGGCCGCCGCCGCGGGCGCTCTGGCCAGCGCCACCAGCGGTTCTTTCGACGCCAATTTCGCAGCCTCCTTGCTGGCTTCGATCGCAGAGACCGAACCGAGAATTGCAGACTGGCGCAAACAGATTGCCGACAGCGCCTGGTTTACGCCCGGCAAGTTTACTTATTTTCTGGGGCGCGGGGGCAGCATGGGAAGTTGTCATGAGGCTCGGCTGCTCTGGGAGGAAGGCGCCAAGTCTCCCGCCACCGCCATGGGAACTGGCAGTTTCCGGCATGGGCCACAGGAAATTGTCAATGGCGATGCCCGCTTCGGCCTTTGGATTGACGCCCAACGCATGCGCGAGCAGGATCTGTCCGTCGCCCGTGACCTAAGACGTTTGGGCGCCTCCCTGCTGCTCATCGGCCATGATCTTCCCGAACGTTCCGCCGGCCTGGTATTCCAACTCCCCGCTGTGCCGCCGGACTGGCAGTTCCTGATTGACGTCATCCCCGCCCAACTGGCGGCGGAATATCTGGCGCGGCTCCAGGGAGTGGACTGTGATTCATTTCGCCTTTGTTCCTACATTGTCGATGGCGAGTTCGGATTGATGAACGAGGAAGTGGCAACGCGAACGAAAGGAAGTTGAGCTCCCTGTTTTCATTTGGGTGCGCTCCAGGCAGTGCCAGGCGCCGGTAAGTTCAAACTCTCCGAAGGGAGAAGGCCATGAAACGCCAGTTGCTGATCCCGGGTGTCGTTGTGCTTGTTGTGCTGCTGTCCCATCTTGCCATGGCACAGGACACGGCCTCCCTCACTGGGACAGTTCGGGATGTGACTGGCGCAGTCCTCCCCAAAGCCAACGTGGTCGTCAAGAACTCGGCAACCGGATCAACTCGCGAACTCGTTACCAACTCCGACGGCGAATACCTGGCTGCCGCTTTGGCGCCAGGGCGGTACGACATCGCGGTAACAGCTGCTGGCTTTCGCAAATATCAAGCCAAGGACGTCACTCTCCGCGTCGCCCAGAGCGCGCGGATCGACGTCACGTTGCAGGTGGGGGACGTCAACAGCGAGGTCACGGTCCAGGGCGAAGGCCTCGCCAAGGTGAGCACGCAGAGTTCGGAGTTGTCGGGCACCATCACCGGCAAGGAACTGACCCAACTCCAGCTCAACGGCCGCAACTTTACGCAGTTGATAACACTGGTGCCCGGCGTGAGTAATCAGACCGGTCAGGACGAAGGTCAGGTGGGTGTCGCTGGCAACATCAACTACAGTGTGAACGGCGGCCGCACCGAAAACAACAACTGGGAAGTGGACGGCGGCGATGTGATGGACAACGGCAGCAACTTCTCGCTCAACGTGTACCCGAGCGTGGAGGCGATTGACGAAGTCCAGGTCCTGACCTCGAATTACGGCGCGCAGTACGGCAAGAACGCATCGGGTACGGTAGAAGTCGAGACCAAGTCCGGAACAAACCGGTTCCACGGTTCGGTGTACGAGTTCCTGCGCAACGAAGCCCTCAACGCGCACGACTACTTCGACCAACCCGACACGCCCAAGGCCCCATACAAGAAGCACGAGTTCGGCTACACGCTCGGTGGTCCACTCTGGAAGAATCACACGTTCTTCTTCTGGTCGCAGGCCTGGCGCCGGGAGAACGTGCCTCAGAACTTTAACCAGCCTGTTCCGTCAGTGGCAAACCGGACGGGCGATTTTAGCGATGTCTGCAGCGTTGCGGATGCTCCCGACTGTCCCGTCGACCCGCATGGGGACCGGTTCCCGGGTGATCAGTTGCCCTCACTCGATCCAAACGGACAAGCATTGCTGCCCATGATCTCCCTGCCAACATCTGGTTCGGGGGCGGAGTCCGTCTTTTTGGCTTCGGTGGGTCAGCCCATGCGCTGGCGCGAGGAATTGTTTCGCATCGATCACGATTTCAATTCCAGACTGCGCGCTACCTTTCGTTACATCCACGACTCATGGGATATCAATGATGCCTCCGTCACCTGGGGTGGCGAGAGCTTTCCCACGATCGGAAGTCACTTCGTTGGCCCGGGGGTCAGCATTGTGGCGAGATTGACGGCGACGGTCTCCCCCACCCTGCTCAACGAGTTCGTGGCCAGCTACACCACCGACCACATCAGCGTGACGAATACTCATCCCGAAGTCTGGCAACGCACCAAGGACTTCACCATGACCGGATTCTTTCCGGATTTCGGTGGCAAGCTGCCTGGGTTCTGCATCTCCACCAACGGTGCATACGGTGGCGGCTTCTGCGAAGGGCCTACTGCCTTCCCGTGGAACAATTCAAACCCGACTTATACCTACCGCGACAACCTCAGCAAGAGCTGGGGCAAGCACAACCTCCAATTTGGCGGCTACTTCGCCGCGGCGCAGAAAAATGAGATGGCGTATGTCGATCTCGGCGGCGATCTGGAATTCGACAGCACTTCCCCGAAGTCCACGGGAAATGCCTTCGCCGATCTGCTCATGGGCAATATCGCAACCTTTGCCCAGGACAGCGCGCAGCCTAAGTACTATGTCCGCTACAAGCTCTTTGAGCCTTATATCCAGGATGACTTCCACATCCGGAAGAATCTCACCCTGAATCTCGGTTTGCGCATCGGCATCTTCGGTACTTTCCGCGAGATTAAGAAACAGGTCTACAACTGGGATCCCGCCGCCTACGATCGGGACCTCGCCCCGAAGATTTTCACCAACCTGAATAGCGACCACGAAGGTTCGCTGATCATCAAACCGGGAACCACTCCCTACGACGGAGTCGTCCAGTGCGGCGTTGCAGGCATTCCTCTCGCCTGCATGGGAGACCACTTCTTTAGCCCCGCGCCGCGGATTGGACTGGCCTGGGATCCTTTCGGCAACGGAAAGACTTCCATCCGCGCCGCTTATGGGATCTTCTTTGACCATACGAACGGCGAAGAGGGGAACGCAGAGACACTGGAGGGCACTCCGCCGCTCGTCCAAGAACCTACCCAGTACAACGTGACTGGTTACACCAATATTGGCGGAGACGGATTGCTATTTCCACTTTCTGCGACATCTATCTCATCCAGTCACGCGATCTGGCCGTATGCACAGCAGTGGCACCTCGACGTGCAGCGCGATCTCTCCCGGGATTTCGTTGCGACCGTTTCCTACGTGGGGAGCAAAGGTACCCACCTCACCATGCAGCGCGAACTCAATCAGTTGCAGCCGATTGCCGCGTCCGACAACCCCTTCCAGCCGGGTCAGCCCATCACCAATGACATCTGCGACACGATGGCAGGATGGCCCAATAACCTCAGCTTCAAGGTGAACGGGCAAAGATTTCACGGCCAGCCCGCAATCAACCTCGCCGTTGCCTGCTTCCAGGACCCGAATCCCTTCCGCCCCTTCTACAGTCTCGGGTCGGTCCTGAGGGTGGAACCGCAGGCCAACTCGAACTACAACTCGCTGCAGGTTTCGATCCGCAAGACCAGTGGGCCGCTCACTCTGGACGTCGCCTATACCTACAGCCACTCGCTCGACAATTCGTCCGACAAGCACGACGCGAATTTCGTGGATTCCTTCCATCCAAAAAAGAACTATGCCAGCTCAAATTTCGACCAACGGCATATCCTCACGGTGAGCTGGATCTACGACCTGCCCTTTTTCCGCAATCCGGGTCTTTCGCACCGCGTCCTCGGAGGCTGGCAATTCGCCGGCATCTTGAACTCGCAGAGTGGGGAGCCCTTCTCGGTCACGGATGGCGTTTTCGGTGACAGCGCCGGCGTAGCGAACGGCGTGGGAACGGGCTCGTACGCCGACCGGAGGGGCGATCCCAACGCCATCCCCCCCGACCGGAAATACGACCCCAACGCCAAAGGGCCGCTGCTTTTCAATCCCGACGCCTACGCGGAGACGCAGGGCTTAACATTTGGCAATTCTGGACGGAACAGCCTCAACATTCCGCACCGCACCCAGCTCGACATGTCGCTGTACAAGACTTTCAAGCCAACCGATAAGGTGGACGTGCAATTCCGGACAGAAGCATTCAACGCTCTCAACCACACTCAGTATTCCGGGCTCAACAGTTCGGTCGGCACGGATTTCTTCATGCGGGCGAACGGCGCGCACAAGGCACGAGTCATTCAGGTGGCTTTGAAGGTAGTTTTCTGAAAGTTTGGCCAGCGACGCCCGCCCCACGCGTTGCGACCGGGCGCGCGCGAATCCCGAGAGCCGTCCCTGTTACTGCCGACACTTCCCTTCCTGGGCAGTTTAGCCAACAATAGAAACTTCGNNGCCGGCCGTGATCGTGGTCGGTCTCGCGCTCCTCGTCCGTGGATATCACCTGGCGACTCGACGGGAATTTGTGATTCCGGAGCAGTGGACCACCTATTTCACGCTGCTTTACGTCTTCATCTATTTCGCGGACTATCTGTTCGTTTCGGGCAGCTTCCTTTCCGCAACCGTGCACCTGGTGCTGTTCCTGATGGTCGTCCGTCTGTTCTCTTTGCAACGCCCGCGCGATCACTACACCCTGGCCGTGCTTTCTTTCCTGATGGTTTTGGGAGCGGCTGTACTCACGGTGGACAGCGTTTTCCTGTTCTCTTTTGCCGCCTTTCTTCTGGTCGCCGTGATCACGTTTGTGCTGATGGAAATGCGCCACTCCCTCTCGGAAACCAGGGCGCACGCGCAGGAGCCTCGCGTAGGCACGCCCCACCGGAGCATGGGATACACTCTGCTCGCTTCCGGTCCCGTGCTGATGCTCCTCATTCTGGCCGGCAGTTCCCTGATCTTCTTCCTTCTGCCGCGCGTCTCAATGCGTTATCTCACCGCTTATTCGCCTTCCAGCGATCTGTCCACCGGGTTCAGCGATCGCGTACAACTTGGACGAATCGGCCAGATCCAGCAGTCCAGCGCGGTCGTGATGCACATCCAGATCGACAATGATCTGCAGGGTGCCTATGACCTGAAGTGGCGCGGTATCGCTCTCACCCGCTTCGACGGCAGGGTCTGGTCGAATTCATTTGGACAGGCTGAAGTCCCTCGTGGTCCCGATGGAAGTTATCATCTGGCCCCGCCGAAACTCCCCGCTCGCACGATTCACTACCGCGTTTTGATGGAGCCTCTGGGGACCAACGTCTTTTTCCTCGCCGAGCGGCCGCAGGGATTGCAGGGAGACTTTCGCAGAGTGGGCATTGACGCCGGTGGAGCGGTTTATAACCTGGATGCCGATCGCCCCATCAATCGCTATGAGGCTGAGTCAGATCTGAGCACGCCCGACAGCAGCGCTCTCCGTGTGGCCGCCAACACGGTACCGGGCGAACTGGAAAACTACCTCAAACTGCCGCCGCTCGATATCCGAATTCCGGAGCTGGCCGCGAAGATCACGGCTTCCGCGCCCGACAACTACGATAAGGCCCTGGCCCTGGAACGCTACCTGCAGACCCGCCTCGGGTACACTCTCGATCTGCCGCGCAGCATACCGCGCGATCCGTTGGCGTATTTTCTCTTCGAAAGAAAACAGGGGCACTGCGAATACTTCGCCAGCGCCATGGCGGTCATGCTCCGTTCGCTCCACATCCCAGCGCGCATGGTCACCGGATTTCGCACCGGCGAATTCAACGATCTGACGGATCAGTACGTGGTCCGCGCCAGCAACGCCCACGCCTGGGTCGAAGCGTATTTCCCGGGAACCGGCTGGATCAGTTTCGACCCGACGCCGCCGGGCAGCCTGCCCAACCGCTCGGGCTGGTCGCGCATGCTCCTCTACTTGGATGCTGGCGCATCCTTCTGGCGCGAGTGGGTGGTCAACTACGACGTGGCTCACCAGCACACCCTGGGCCAGGACGCTGCCCAGAACAGCCGGCGCTTTATCGAGACTGCGCGTCACTGGGTTTCTCGCCATTACCGGATGCTGCTGAATTCCGCGCGTAAGGCCCATCATCAGATGACGATTGCTCCTGCCCGCTGGATCGGCTGGGGGATGGGGCTGACCGCGCTTCTGCTCCTCCTGGGCAATCTCCGCAGCATGATCGGCGGACTGCGGTCCAGCCTGCTGAGGGCGCATCCGGAACGGGCTCCGCAACAGGCGGCAACCCTCTGGTACGAACGCATGGTGAAACGCCTGGCACGGCGCGGCTGGCGCAAATCGGCATCGCAGACGCCGCAGGACTTCGTGGTTGCCATTCAGGAGCCGCGCTTGCAACAGAAAGTGGCGGCGTTCACCCGCGCCTACGAGTCCGCCCGGTTCGGAAAATCAGTGGACGATGCCCGTGTTTTGCCGGAATTATTCGACAACATTTCCTTTGGGGAGAAGTGACTCCACCCAGAGCAGCCGAGCAAGGCTCGGCATGCTGATTCAGAAGCGGTAGATAACCCCGCCGCCGACGTAGTAGTTGTGCTGGCGGCTCCGGCCCGTGTCAACGTTCAGCGCCGGCACGCCCGTCCAGAAATCCCGCGCTTCCAGCCGCAAGCCCCACCGGTGCCAAGGGAATACATCCAGCCCCGTCCCAAACTGCAGGGCGAAGGTATTGGTGCTGGTCGGCCCGGGATTTGGACCGCCAAAAAGCAGGTGCCCGGCCATCTTGAATCGGGCATAACCGCCACCAAAACTGACCCAGGGCGATACTCCCTGTTCGTTGAAAAAATTCAGCCGGGCGGATGGCGCGACAAAGAGTGCTGCGTAGTTTTCGGGAATCAGATTCCGCCCCGAGTTCAAGTCCATATCAATGACGACTGCCAATGGCACTTCCCCAGACAACGCGAATATGCCATGAGTCTTGAGCAGGCGGCTATAGTTCAGTCCGATGGTCTCTTCATCCCCGAAACGGACTTCGTGGTTGAACCAGTTCGCGTTCTGAATGGTCTGCGTACTGACGAACGTACGCCCGAAAGTGGCCGAAAGCTCATTGGGACTGTCATAAGATCTCTCTTGAGCGACAGCGCAAGAGACGAGAATCACCACTGACGCGAACACGGCTGCGAGGCGATTTGCCGACATCTCTCCTCCACACTCTTGAGGGAATTCTGTTTGTTTCCCTTAGATTAGCACGCCTTAACCCCGCGCGTGTTAACACTAAGGTACTCTCGCCAGCGGCGTGAGTCGGGATTCCGCGACCCTGGCGATCACCTTCCGCGCAAGCCCCAGATGTTAAGATAGTGGTATTCCTGTAGGTGTTGCACTACTTCCAAGTGTCCCAAGAAAAAAACATTTCCGCGCCCGCGGAGCGGAACGCTCCCACCAAGGTTGGCTTCGTCAGCCTGGGTTGCCCCAAGAACCTCGTGGATAGCGAGGTCATGATGGGCATGCTGGCTCAGGCTGGTGCCCAACTGACGCATTCCGCAGAAGATGCCGACGTGATCGTGGTCAACACATGCTCGTTCATCGGCAGCGCACAGCAGGAGTCGGTGGACACCATCCTGGAAATGGCGAAACACAAGGTGAACGGGAAGGCCAGAAAACTGGTCGTCGCCGGCTGTCTGGTGGAACGCTTTCGCGACCAGATTCGAAAGAATATTCCGGAGGTGGATGCGGTCGTCGGCACGGGCGAACTGGAGAAGATTCTGGCTGCGGCAGGCGTTGCCCAGGCTCCGCGCGACGCAGGCCCGTTCACCATCCTGACTTCGCGGGCGGAAGGTAACCACCGGCGCGAGCACGGGCGATTTGCGCGCGATGCCTGGGATGGCGCCGTTTCCGACCTCCCCAACTATCTCTACGACGAGGCCACGCCTCGCATCCTGGCAACGCCTGGATACACTGCCTACATCAAGATCGCCGAGGGTTGCGACCATCCCTGCACCTTCTGCATNNACGACCTGCTACGGCGAAGATCTGGGCTTGAAAGACGGCTTGGCATTGCTGCTCGAGAAATTGGCCGCTGTCGAAGGTCTGCGTTGGGTCCGATTCCTGTACGCCTATCCCAACAAGATCACCGGCCGTCTGCTCGAAACCATCGCCGCCCACGACAACATCTGTTCCTATGTCGATGTCCCGTTGCAACACGCTTCCGCCTCGGTTCTGAAGCGGATGAAACGTGGCGGCGGCGCCGATCTGTTCCTGCGCTCGATCGAGAAAATGCGCCACGTAATTCCGGGTGTAACCCTGCGGACGTCGTTCATTGTCGGCTTCCCTGGAGAGACCGAGAAAGAATTCCATGAGCTTTCTGAGTTTGTGAAAGCGGCCGAATTCGACTGGATGGGCGCTTTCGGTTACTCCGACCAGCAAGGCGCCGGCGCTTTCGATCAGGAGAAGAAACTCTCGACCCGGGAGATCGAACGCCGCCGGAAGTCGCTGATGGCGATCCAGAAAAAAGTCAGCCGTGCCAGGAAGAAGGCGCTGGTCGGGAAGGAGTTTGATCTGCTTCTCATGGGGACCTCCGAGGAAAGCGACCTTCTGCTCGAAGGCCGCACCGCGATGCATGCGCCGGAAATTGACGGCAAAGTCTTCGTCAACGACTATCCTGAGGGAGCGCCGCCGAATGAAGGCGAGTTTTATCGCTGTCGCATCACCGAAGCGCACGACTATGATCTGGTCGCGGCAATTATTTAAGGTCGGAGGTTAGAGGTCAGATTGCAGAGGTGAAAACCGCCCGAGGCGGTGAGTGCCTCACCTCTGCAATCTGACCTCTAACCTCTGCAATCGTCCGTATGCCCCGCAAACGCTCTCTCAAACTCCGCTGCCCGATCTGCAAGAAGGCCGTGAAGAACACGGATGCCGACTTCCCTTTTTGCAGCGAGCGGTGCCGGACGATCGATCTGGGCAGATGGGCGAGCGGAGCGTATGTGATCTCGTCCCCGCTCAAAGACGCGGACGAAGGCATCCCCGACAACAACCCGGAAAATCCCGACGAGCAATGAATCACCCACCCGAAGCCACGAGTTCCGACCGTAGCGCCGGCCCTTCGGCTGTCGCGAGGACGTCCCGGTCCCAAGGACCGCTCTGGGCCACCCTGGTCGCCACATTCTTCGGCGTCGGCCGTCTCAAGCCCGGTCCGGGTACTTGGGGATCGGTGGCTGCGGCCGTCCTCTGGTATCTCGCCAGTTCGCGCATTCCGGTCGAGTTCCGGACCGGGACAACGATCGTCGCGGCCACGATCGTCACGCTGATTGGGATTCCCGCCGCTACCCGCGTCGCCCGGTCTTCCGGGCTGAGAGACCCGCAATTTGTGGTAATTGACGAAGTGGCCGGCCAGTTGGTCACGCTGATTGGCGTGCCGCTTGGTTGGAAAACTTTTCTCGCGGGACTTATACTTTTTCGTGTCTTCGACATCCTGAAACCGCCGCCGGTTCGCCAGTTGGAGCGTTTACCGGAAGGCATTGGAATTGTGGTGGATGATCTGGGTGCGGGGCTCTATGCTCTGGCGGTCATGCATCTGTTGCTGCATTTTGGACTTCTAATAAGCTAGGCTGCCGGCTTCGGGCCGGGAAACACCCATGGGAATTTCAGACCGCATTTTGGGCAAGAAGAACGTCAATGGCAAGCCGCATATCGCGGCAGTGGCCCCCAGCTTTGCCCTGCCCGGAGGCGAGATCCGGATTGTGGGCAGCGGTCTGCGCCCCGCGGAACTGCGCCGCCCGCAGGTGCGCTTCGGCGAAGTGGAAGGTTCGGTTGTGATCAGCTCCGACGATTTTCTGATCGCGCGCGTGCCCGAGAGCGCAGTTTCGGGACCGGTCGTCGTCGGCACCAACGGGCAACTCAGCAATGCCCACACTGTCAAGGTGGCGGTCCCGATCGCTGACAATTTGCACCCCGTCGCGAACCCGGCGCTCGACCATGAAGGCAATATTTATGTGACATTCTCGGGCCCGCGTGGGCAGAAGGTTCCCGTCGCCATCTTCAAGATCGACGCCAATTACGCGGTCAAGCCCTTTCTCAACGAAATGATGAACGCAACCGCCATCGCCTTCGACCGCCAGGGCCAGATGTATGTCTCCTCGCGCTATGACGGAACGGTGTACCAGGTTGCGCCGAATGGCAAGATGTCCTCGTACGCCGAGGGCATGGGAATTGCCACCGGGATTGCTTTTGATCGTGACGAGAATCTTTACGTTGGCGACCGCAGCGGCACCATCTTCAAGATTGCCCGCGACCGCCAGATTTTTGTCTTTGCCACCCTGGAGCCCAGCATCTCTGCCTACCATCTGGCCTTTGGCCCTGGCGGAAATTTATTTGTCACCGGGCCAAGCACGTCCAGCTTCGATAATGTCTACAAAGTAGGCCCACACGGAAGCGTGTCCGTGTTCTATCGTGGCCTCGGACGTCCCCAAGGCCTGGCCTTCGACGCCCAAGGCAATCTGTACGTGGCGGCATCGCTGGCCGGGAAACGCGGCATCGTCAAGATCACGCCGGAAGGCCAAGCCAGCCTGGAAGTGTCAGGCCAGGGCCTGGTAGGACTGGCCTTCGCGCCCGGCAAGTCGGCGATTCTGGCCACCAACAGCGCGGTGCATTACATTTCCTGGAATATTCAGGGGATGGCGCTTCCGCCGGAGTAAACAAGGCACCACAAACTCCGTTCCGCCCGCCGCGGTCCCCGGGTAACCACGCCCCACCGCTACGCTGGCAATCGGGGCGTCGCTGGTGAGGATGCCGCCTCCAGACTCATTCGAATCACACTCAGCAGTTCGTTGTTGTCGGCCGGCTTCTGGAAAAATGCGATGGCACCGGAGTTAAGGGTGCGCTGCGCGTTGGCCTGCGGATCACGCGCCGTGAGCACGATCACCGGAGTGAGCGCCAGGGAAGGAAACGTCTTCAGGTTCCTCAGCACCAGAAATCCGTCGCCTGCCGGCAGCCCCAGGTCGAGGATAATCAGGTTCGGATGTTCTTTCTGGGCCAGAGCGAGGGCCGAAAAGCCGTCGGAAGCATTGACGATTTCGTAGTGATTCGCCCGCAAACGCACATTCAGGGCATGCCGGAGATCCGGATCGTCGTCCACCACCATGATCTTCGGCCGATTCGTTGCCGCCTTCTCAGTTCTGTTCTCAGTGTGCATACTCGCGGCTCTCCTCTTGCTTGGAATTCGATTTGCAGCCCAACCCGTGCAGGATCATTTCGGTGACGCAATCGGAAACTCCCCACACCTGCTGTTCCAGGGTTCTCGCATCGGACGCCGCCCGGGCCGGCAAGGAGTCTGCCGTTACTCGTAGCGTGCCTTCCCCCGCCTGCAACAGCGGCAGCGTGTTCATCTGCTCCCGGATGCGTTCCATCATGATGTTCACGCCGGCCATATCGGTCGACGCCACCACGAACAACGTTTCTGCCGTTCCGTTGTTGCCCATCTGCGGTAGCACCAGATCTTTGTCCACGTAGACGCAGCGGCGTAGCAATTCCAGCGATTGGTGGCAGATTTCTTTCCAGTTCCCGCGCAGTGATATTGGCAGCGGCGTCAGTTCCACCCTCACCAATACCAGCGATTCGCGCAACTGCCCTTCGCAGGAGACGACTGGATACAGCAACTTGGCGAGCGAAAAGAACGGCAGCGTGAATGAGAATGTGCTTCCGCTGCCCAGTTCGCTGGCCGCCCACATCCGGCCACCCTGCAGCGCCACCAGTTCCCTAGCGATGTACAGCCCCAGCCCGAGACCGGACCGGTTGCCGTCCACCGCTTCGGAATCCTGATAGAGCCGCTCGAAGATCAGGGGCAGCGCGCCGGGGTTGATGCCCCGCCCCGTGTCGCTCACCGAGATGTAGACCGCGCTTGGATCGGTCTCCACCACGCACGCCTTCACCGTCACCGACCCCTCGGGAGGCGTGAACTTGATCCCGTTGTCGATCAGGTTGATGAGCACTTCCAGCGCCCGGTCCGGATCCGCGTAGACCAGCGGGATCCGTTGGTCCACCGCCAGCTCCAGGCCCACCCGCTTTTCCGCCGCCGTCGGCCGCATCATCGTCACCGCCTGCGCGATCAGATCTCCGATGGAAACGCACCGTGGTTCCACCCGCAGCTTGCCGCTTTCTGCACGCGTCGCTTCGAGCAGGTCGCGGATCATCGCGTGTAACTGGCTCACACTCTTCAGGACGGTCTTGAGATGGTCCGACTGCACCGGCGCAATTGGACCAGCCAGTCCGTCCAGCAGCAGCGTGACGTACTGGTGGATGCAGGTCAGCGGGGTGCGCAACTCGTGCGATACGTGCGACAAGAACTGGTTCTTGAATTCCAGTTGCTGTTTCCGCGTGATCTCCAATGAGCGCAACAGCCCCTGCCGTTCCACTGCGTAGCGCAGGGCGCGTTCCAGATGCTTGCTGGTAATGTCGCCTTTGATCAGGTAATCCTGCACTCCCTGATGCACCGCCTTGATCGCCAGCGCTTCATCGTCCTGTCCCGAGAGCACGACCACGGGCACGTTCGGAGCTTTCTCCAGCACTCTGCGAAAAGTTTCCGCGCCGTGGCTGTCCGGGAGGTTCAGGTCCAGCAGCACCAGCGACGGCATTTCATTGCTGAGGGCCGCGAGGCCGTCGGAAAGGCGCCGGACGCAGTTCACCCGTACCGCAGGTCGCCCCTCCACCAGTCGCAACCGGACCAGGTCCGCGTCCCCAGGGTTATCCTCAATGAGCAATACACTTGTCGCTTGTGGGTCCATCAGTCCTCTTTTGTGGCAGGCTCGCGAAACCGAGCCAGAACTGTTCGATTGATTGCACCGCGGAGAAATATTCCCGCAGACTCACCGGCTTGCTGACATAGCAGTTCGCCCCCAGTTCGTAGCTGCGCTCGACATCGCGGCTCCATTGTGAGGTCGTAAAAACTACCACCGGAAGATCGCGCAGTTCCGGATCCGCCCTCACTTCCGCCAGCACCGTGGGACCATCTTTCTTGGGCAGATTCAAGTCGAGGATCATCAGATCGGGCCGCTCCGCGTTCGCGTACATGCCTTCGTGACGAAGGAAGGCAATCGCTTCCTCGCCGTCCACCACGCTGTGCACGCGACACTGAAACCTGCTCTCCGCCAGGGCTTCCCGTGCTAGGACCACGTCAGCCGGGTTGTCGTCCACCAGCAGCACTTCCGGTATCCGCTTCACTGCACAACCCCTTCTTGCCCATCCGAATCGGGGGCCGGGAGCGTGAACTTGAAAGTGGAACCCTGGCCCGCTTGCGACTCCACCCAGATCCTCCCTCCCTGCTGTTCGATGATCTTCTTGCAGATCGCCAGACCAATCCCATTGCCTGGGAATTCAGACTGCGTGTGCAAGCGCTGAAAAACGGCAAAAATAGCTTCTGCGTGTTCGGGCGCGACGCCAATCCCGTTGTCGCTCACACTGAATACCCAGCACTCGCCGGCTCGCTCGGCCCGCACGGAAATCATGGGCGGTTCCTGCTTTCGGAACTTGATGGCGTTCCCGATCAGGTTCTGGAAAACCTGGGACAGTTGGGAACGATCCGCCGGGACCACAGGAAGCGCCTCGCACGCGACCGCCGCGCCGCTTTCCTGAATCGAAGATTGCAGGTTCAGCAAAACGTTTTTCACCACCGCATTGCAATCGGCCTTCCGGGCAACCGTCTCATTCCGCCCCACGCGGGAGAACTCTAGTAGGTCCTGGATCAGGGTCTGCATGCGCAGGGCACCCTCGGTCGCGTACCCGATGTACTTGTCAGCCGTTTCATCAAGCCGCCCGCGATATCGTTCGCCTAACAGCTGCGTGTAGGCGGCCACCATGCGCAGCGGTTCCTGCAGGTCATGCGAGGCAACATAAGCAAATTGTTCCAGTTCGCGGTTGGAGCGGGCCAGTTCCTCGACCTTTCGTGCCAGTTCTTCCTCAGCGTGCGCTCGGGGCTTGCATGGGCACTGCTTGTTGGCAACCAGCCAGTCATGGAATCCCTCACCCGTGGGTGTGTCGACGCCTGCGATCACAAACTTGTCATATGGCAGTTCGCGAACCGACGCCCCCTGGCCCGCCACGTTCCCCTCGATGAGCAAAACCCGCGGTCCCTTACCCGGATTGGAAGCAACTGCCCCAGCCATCGTCTCGCCTCTGCCGCTATGCTCTTTCTGGTGTTTTCGTCGCGAACTCAGCGCAAACCGCGGCTGAACGACGCCCCACAACATCCCCACATGAGGACAGACATCGGCGGCGTTGGGATCGGCTTTAGCGATCAGATGGGCGGGGACTCTCCAAAGAACACTTGCCACCGTGCAGGTGGGCATGTCCTGTCGGGGGCGGGCAGGCTAGCGAAACTGCTTGGATCGCTCGGTTAATCGCTGGGCTGGATGCGGGCTCGGGCTACTTCCTGTACACCGTCGGTAGTGGACCCTTCTCCAGTGTCTCGCGGTCCCAGATCATGTCTTCGCGAGTGTAGTTGGCCAGTTCAAAGTCCTGCGTCAGTTCGAGTGCGTCCGTGGGGCAGGCGTCTTCGCACAGGCCGCAGAACATGCAGCGGCTCAGGTCGTAGGTGAAGTTGGTGAGCTCTTTGCGGCGGGTCTTTTCATTGCGCTCGCTCGACACCACGATCAGGTTTTCGGGGCAAGCCAGCGCACACAGGTCGCAGGAAATGCAGAGGGTTTCGTCCGTGTCGGGGTTCACGTTGAGCCGCGGCGCTCCTCGGTAGCGTTCGGCCACCTGCGGCCGCTCCAGCGGATACTGCTCGGTGTAGATCTCCTTGGGATGCTGGTACTTGAACGTAACCTTCAGCCCCTGGATCAGGTCCACCAGGAACACCTTCCGGACGATCGCGGTCATTCCCATAGCGCGTTTAGGATACCACTGGCGCCAAACCGGCCAATGTGCGGTGGATCACAAATCGTCGTTGTCGCTAGTCGATGGTCGTCAGGCAAACCCCTACCCCGCAAGAACCCAGCGAACGGCTGACGACTGGCGACCAGNNCCTCGTGGTCACTCGCTGCGTGGTCATGGTCGTGGTGCCGGAGGCATTCCATGCGGTAGTCCCGGAAGTGGTCCGCACCGTACTGCGCACGATCTGAAGAAGCTACCTTTCCGTTTGCGCACATTTCCCTGCCCGACCCCCTCCCGCTAGAATGTCACCTGAGAGTTCCTTGCTCCCCGTATCTCCGCGGCTGAGAACTGGGAACCGAGAACCGAGAACTGAGAACTGATTTCCGGCAACTAGCCACTGGCCACCGACCACTGACCTCTACTGACGAACTCTGGATGGAAGAAGCCCTCCGCTGCGCCCAGCGTGCGCTGGAGACGGGAGAAGTGCCGGTGGGGGCGGTGGTCGTGTGTGCCGGCGTGATCGTCGGCCGCGGATGGAACCGTAACGTCGCCGACAACGATCCCGCCGCCCATGCCGAGATCATCGCGCTGCGCGAGGCCGGCCAAAAGATCGGCAACCACCGCCTGGGCGACTGCGAGTTGTTTGCCACAATTGAACCTTGCGCCATGTGCGCCGGCGCAATCGTCCACGCCCGGGTTCGCCGGCTCGTGTACGGAGCCGACGACCCCAAGGCAGGCGCGGTTCACTCCGTCCTACAGGTATTGAATCATCCGCAACTCAATCACCGGATGGAGGTTCAGGGTGGGGTACTGGCGGGACGGTCCGCCGGCATTCTGCAGGAGTTTTTCAGGAAGCGTCGCTAGTAGAAGGCGATTTGCCGCGCAGAAGGCTGGCCGAAGTAAATGTGGGCAGAGAATGTTGAAACTGCTGTTTTTTTAGGGGGTTGCGTAAAGTGCATACTTCCGTCGCCTGTTTACGTCAAATGGGTTTAGCGAATAGTCCCGGCCTCAACAAGCAAGCGGCCTCCCGAGGATGGAAGGCTGTTGTCGAAAAGTGGATAGAGTAATTTTCGAGGCTAAGGGGCGCGCAGGCCGGTGTGCTCACGCCACTGCCGATTAAGCAGGCACAATGCGATTCGTTTAGCTTGTGCTTCTCCTAAGTCCAGATCTCGAATTCACAATGTGACGCACGGCTGGTTTGCGCATTCTTGCCCATACCTGTGGCACGGTCGCGACACGGCCCTGCGTCGGACCTTAGCTCACGGTGAAGATACCCGAGCTGGTGACGCTTCCGCCCGCCGTGGTGATTTTGATTTTTCCGGTGACCGCTCCCGAGGGGACTGTCGCCGTGATCTGTGTTCCAGAATTCACGGTGAAGGCCGCGCTCACGCCGCCGAACGAGACTTTGCTTGCGCCCGTGAGGCCGCTCCCGGTGATCGTCACTTTCGTTCCGACCGGTCCGCTGGTCGGCGTGAAGCTCGAGATCACGGGAACAACGGTGAAGGTCTGCTTGCTCTTGAGCGTACCGGAGGGAGTGGTCACGGTAACCGTCCCCTTCGTGCCCGAGGCTGGCACCACGGCAGTCATGTAGGTATCGCTTACCACCGTGTAAGTGGCCGAACCGGAGCCGAACATCACGCTGCTGGTGCCGGTGAGCCCGTTGCCGAGAATTTCCACCGTTTGGCCGGCAGTGCCGCTGGGAAATCCGACCAGCGAAACGAAAGAGGCGATTCCGGCATTCCAGCTGTAGAACACCCCGGTACTCAAGGAGCCTCCCTGAACGGTCTCACCGTAAACGATGCCGTTGGTGTGCTGTATGGGAGTTGTTTCGACGATTCCGCCGTGAGTTAAGTCGAAAGCATGCAAGATCGTATAGGTGCCAGTCTTGGTGATCTTGAAGAGCGCGCCATAAGGTGCCGACCCGCCGAACACCCCGGCGCTGGTCGCACCGTAGAAATTTCCGTCCGACCCCGCCACCAGGCCCGCCAGTGGCAGGTAGCCATCGGTGGTGCTGGAGTTGTCGAATTCGTGGAGCACCGTGATTTTCCCCCCGGTACTCAGCTTGAATGCAATCCCGGCGGCATGGGCGATGGAGCCGCCGTTGGCGGTGGTTCCGTAGAGAAACCCGTCACTGCCCTGAACGATGGGACCGTAGGGAAGATATCCGTGGGTGATGTCGAAGCTATAGATGACCTTGATGGCCCCGGCTGACGACATGCGAAAGACGGTTCCGTAGCCGTTTCCTCCCGTAATAGTAGTGCCGTACAGGTTGCCATCGCTGCCCCGAATCAGCGGGGCCTGGCTGGAACCGGGAATCGCATTCGGCAGCAACTTGAACTTGCCCGCCGAAGTGATCGAATAGGCTTTTCCGTAGTTGGTCGCGCCGTAGAACGTGCCGCCAGTCTTGCCTTCCACGGGAGGACCATAAGCGCCGCCTGCCTCCGTACTGGTGAAATCGTGGAGCGTGGTCAGTACGCCCGCAGGAGTAATTTTGAAAATCGCTCCATAGCCGTTGGCGCCTCCGTTATTGGCCGTACCGTACAGATTACCGTCGGTGCCTAACGTCAGTCCGCTTAGGGGTACGGATCCGTCCGGTGATCCGGAGAAGTTGTAGATCGCAGTCAAAGAACCCGAGGGGGTGATCTTGTACACCGTGCCCAAACCGTTCTTCCCAGAGGTCGGCAACGTTCCGTATAGATTCCCATCCCTGCCCTGGGCCACGATGCCCGGCCACTGTACGCCGCAACCATCGGTGCTGCAGTTGAAATCGTGGATGTCGGCGTACGTCTGGGCGTGCAGACTGACGGTCATGCTGACGGCCAGAAAGAGCATGCAGCCGAGCAAAGCTCCAATCCGAGCGTGGCCGAGAAAGACATGCTTCGTGGAACACAAGGCGCGCGCAGGTACCATACATCCTCCGTGGACATAGAAATTCCCTAGCTCACTATCTCGATCTTCTGAAACCTCACCCACTGATACAGCGCTGCCGTCGGGCGGCATCGCTTGGTAAATCGGCTGGTTGTCTCGGAATAAAAGGGCGGGGAGCAGACCCGCCGCAGAGTCTATTGGGTTGTCCACTGGGAGTCAACGAGAATTTGGAAGAACAGTAGAGTGGGAAACATTTGCGTATCTTGCCCGATACTTTGCGGACTCGATTCGTTAACGAAACACCGCGATTGCACGCAATATAAAAGGCGCCCACTTTGCGGTAGGTTGTGATTGTTGGGATCACCACTTACCAAAAGGAGCGCCGTTATGAACCAAGAAAAGTATATCGGCATGGACGTTCACCAGGCAACGATCTCGGTTGCGGTCATGGATGGCAAGGGCAAGATGATCATGGAATGCATCCTGGAGACGAAGG
>PMCH01000020.1 GCA_003154055.1 Acidobacteriaceae bacterium | reverse complement strand
GCATGACGTTCTGCGGTTTCATGTCGCGGTGGATGACGCCTTCCGAATGGTCGGCGTCGAGCGCGCGGCAGACCTTCTCGATCATGCCAATGGCTTGCGCGGGAGAGAACTTCCCATGCTGGCGCAGCAGCATGCGCAGGTCCTCGCCATCCACGTATTCCATGGTGATGAAGCGAACGCCGTTGGCCTCACCAAGATCGTAGATGCGGACGACGTTCTTATGAGTGATGTTGCGGGCGAGAATCAATTCCTGTTTGAAGCGCGCCAGAATGCCAGGATCTGTGGCGAGTTCCGGACGGATGACTTTGAGAGCGATGATGCGGTCCAGTTCGCGGTCGCGCGCCTCGTACACCGCGCCCATGCCGCCCTGTCCGAGCACGCGGAGAATCTCGTAGCGCTCGCCGAAAACGAAACCGGGCTGGAGCGAAATGAATGCGGAGATGCTGCTGGCGGCCGCGGAATTTACCGATAACGGCGGAGGCGACATTCCCGGAATCGGACTGCCGTGCGGCATAGTCGGAGCATCGGAGGGGGCGTTGGAGAGCGGCGGCGGAGTCTGCGCGGCCGCAGCGGCGCGGTCGCCGGAAGCGCCGATTCCAGGCATCGTCGGACTGTCGGAATCGTGGGACCTGTGGTCGCGGTCATCCATTCGGGTGTGCCTGAGGGAAGCGGCAACGGAGTGCTACGATCCTCCGCCAACCGAAGGCGGCGATCGTCGAGGGCTTTCGAGGGGAGAACGAGAAACCCTGCACCCCAATCGTGAGTGCAAGTATACCCCGGGATTGGTTAGGGGGAAAGTCAACAGAACACGCCAGATAAAGGGATTCTTGGCAGCTCCCGGGAACCCGGCCTGGGGATATAATGCCGCACGCCAGGCCGCGGGACGGGGCGTCCGGCCAGGGGGGCAAACCATGGGGCTGTACTCGCACTATGACGGCGCGCATAACCATCCTGTGAATAGGGCTTTGCACATGATTGCCATTCCGGTCGGGTTCTCCTCTCTAATAGTGATCTGGTGGCACTGGATCGTTGCACTTTTATTGATTCCAATTGCGTTTGCCCTGGCCTGGCTGGGGCACCTGATTGAGGGGAACAAACCGGCATTTCTGACCAATCCTGTGCATGTGCTTGTAGCGCCAGTATGGCTGGCGCGCAAGATCTTCGGCGCGGGAAAGAAACAGGCAGTGTGACGTGCGGCGCTGGAAACGAACCCTCTTTCGTAACCAACCGGTCGGTAGCAGCATTTCGTTGATCCCGCCTGGTCATGCTTAAATGAATCGTTGGGCGGAATTTTTTGCGCCATCCCCGCGCGCGGCATCCCAATCGCATTTCAGACAGAACTGCAGATCCCTCGCTCCGCTCGGGATGACAAGTCTTAAGCGGAGACGGGGATATCCGGTGGAGGATTCTTGGATTTCCAGCTGAACGACGAGCAATTGCAGCTCAAGAAGAGCGTGCGCGAGTTTTCCGAGCGCGAGATTCTGCCCCATGTGATGAAGTGGGACGAGGCGGGAGAATTTCCGCTGGCCACGATCAAGGAGCTAGGCAAACTCGGCCTGCTGGGTATGATTTTCCCGCCCGAGTACGGCGGCGCGGGCATGGGGTACGTGGAGTACGTCACCGCGATCGAGGAGTTGTCGCGGGTGGACGGGTCGGTGGGCATCATCGTCGCCGCGCACACTTCTTTGTGCTCGCACCACGTCTTCCTTGCGGGTAACGAAGCGCAGAAGAAGAAATACGTATCGAAGCTGGCGACGGGCGAGTTCATCGGCGCATGGGGATTGACCGAACCGTCGTCGGGATCGGACGCAGGCAGCGCCCGCATGACGGCCTCCAAGGCGAAGGGCGGATGGGTGCTCAACGGCACCAAGACCTTCTGCACCAACGGCCACTATGCCGATGTGCTGGTTGTGCTGGCGGTGACCGATCGCGCTGCCCACACCCACGGGCTCTCGGCGTTCCTCGTGGAGAAAGACGCCAAGGGATTTCGTCCGGGGAAGAAAGAAAACAAGCTGGGCCTACGCGCCAGTGATACGGCGGAACTCATCTTTGAAGATTGCTTCGTGCCGGCCGAGAACCTGCTGGGCGGCGAGGGCAACGGNNCGCATCTCGATCGCGGCGCTCTCGCTCGGCATGGCCGAGGGAGCGTATGAAGCGGCGCTCAAGTATTCCAAGCAGCGTAAGCAGTTCGGGAAGGCGATCAGCGACTTTCAGGCAATCCAGTGGAAGCTGGCCGACATGGCGACCGAGATCGAAGCCGCAAAGTTGCTCACTTTCCGCGCCGCCTCGATGAAAGACGCGGGCATGAAGACCACGCTCGAGTCTTCGATGGCCAAGCTCTACGCCAGCGAAGTGGCCGTACGATGCGCCAATGAAGGCGTGCAGATTCATGGCGGATATGGGTTCATCAAGGACTATCCGGCGGAGAAGTTCTACCGCGACGTGAAGCTGTGCACGATCGGCGAAGGGACGAGCGAGATCCAGCGCCTGGTGATTGCGCGGCAGTTGCTGAAGGACTAGCTTTCAAGCCGTCAGCCCGCAGCATTTCCTCCACTCGCTTCCCTGCTTTACACTGAACAGTTGAACCTCAACACCCAGAATTGGATGGAGCAAGTACGCTTGGGCGACCCGCGTGCGCTGGCCCGCGCCATTTCTACCGTCGAGAACCGGAGTGCGGGCTGGTCGGAGCTGCTCAAGGCGCTTTTCCCGCATACCGGTAAGGCGCGCATTCTTGGGCTCACCGGACCTCCCGGTGCGGGCAAGAGCACGCTGGTCGATCAACTGGCCAAGCACTACCGGAAAGAGAAGCACACGGTTGGAATCATCGCGGTCGATCCGACCAGCCCATACACGGGCGGGGCCATTCTGGGCGACCGCATCCGCATGCAGGACCATTACGCCGATCCGGGCATCTACATCCGCAGCATGGCGACGCGTGGATCGCTGGGCGGACTGGCGCGGACCACCGTGGATGTCGCAACCGTGCTCGACGCCTCGGGCCGTGATTGCATTTTGATCGAGACGGTCGGCGTGGGGCAGGACGAAGTCGAGATCGTGCGCCTCGCGGACGTTACGGTCGTGATTCTCGTGCCGGGCATGGGCGATGATGTGCAAACGATCAAGGCCGGCATCATGGAGATTGCCGACATCTTCGTCATCAACAAGAGCGACCGCGAAGGCGCCGAGCGGGTGGAACGCGAGATCCGCGCCATGCAATCGCTGGCCACACGCAGCGACGGATGGACGCCGCCGATTGTGAAGACCGTGGCGAGCCAGGGCTTGGGAACCGAAGAGCTAGCGGCGGCGATCGTGGACTATGAGGCGTACCTGAAGAAAGAGAATCTGGCCTTCCGGAAGAACGTGGAAAACTGGCAGGAGCGCCTGGTCGAGATGCTGCGCGACGCCATGCTGGAGAAGGCCCGCGCGCAGATGGACGCCGGCAGCCTGGAGCGTTACGCCGCCGAGATCGCCGAGCACAAGCGTGATCCGTATTCGCTGGTGGAGGAGATCGTCGGCAGAATCGACAAGAACACGTAGGCCCGGACGCCCTCGTCCGGGCGAAGTGACGATTCATAGGAGGTTTTCATGGCAGTCAGCATTGATCATCTGGGAATTGCAGTGAAATCGTTGGCAGCGGCAAAAGGGATATACGAGAAGCTCGGGTTGCAGATTTCGCCGGAAGAAACGGTAGAACAGGAAAAAGTACGGGTGGCGATGGTTCCGGTGGGAGAGAGCCGCGTGGAACTGCTCGAAGCGACCTCGGAGGATTCGACGATCGCGAAGTTCATCGCCAAGCGCGGCGAAGGACTGCATCATGTTTGCTTGCGCGTTCCGGATCTGGGCGCCGTGGTCGCGAAACTGAAGAGCGACGGCGTGCGGCTGGTCTCGGAAGAGATCAAGACCGGCGCGGGCGGACATCGCTACGTGTTTGTGCATCCGGCGAGTACGGGCGGGGTGCTGCTGGAGTTGGTGGAGGGGCACTGAGTTTCGGGACGCTGGAAACATCAAGATCTTGAACCGCCGAGGACGCCGAGCGCGCAGAGGAACTTCGGAATTAAGGATTCCTATTGCGTTCGATGTCCTCCGTGTTCCTCTGTGCCCCCCGTGGTTCAGTTCTTTCGGGCCGAATCGGCCGGAATAGGTTTCTACGCCATGATTCTCCTCGCTATCGATACTTCCGGCAGGGACGGCAGTCTGGCGTTGGCGCGCGTTGTGACGGGCCGGAGCGAAATTGAAGTGCTGGAAGTCGTCTCGCTTTCCGGAGGGACTTTTTCCGCGCAACTGGTTCCACAGGTTGCGGGCTTACTAGAGGTGCACGGATTCCGCAAGAGCGATCTGGCGGGATTTGCGGTTGTGTCTGGGCCCGGGTCGTTTACGGGCCTCCGTGTCGGATTGGCTGCGATCAAGGCACTCGCGGAGGTACTGGGGAAACCGATTGCGGCTGTGTCGCGTTTGGAGGCGGTGGCCCGGGCATCCGCGGATCGAAGCCACAGCCGAGTGATGGCGGCGCTCGATGCCGGGCGCGGCGATATTTATGCGGGCGACTACCAACTCAAGCCCGAGGTCGCCATGGGCAGCGAGCGTCTGTTGAGCCGGGAAGAATTTCTGGCCGCTGCCATGGGGAGTGTCGTGGTTACGCCCGAGGCGACTTGGGTCGAAGCGGCGCGGGTGGCCGGACTTCGCGTTGAGCAGATCGACTACCCTCGCGCCGATGCGATTGCCCGGCTGGGCTGGGAGCACATCGAGCGCGGCCAGACGGTCACGCCCGGCGACCTGGAAGCGAACTACATCCGCCGCACCGACGCGGAAATTTTCTCCAAGCCGAAAGCCTGACATCCCATGCCGGTGACTCTCCGCACCGCCACGTTGGCCGATGTGCCTGCGATCCTCGCCATTGAGCAGCAGTCCCCGACCGCTGCCCACTGGACGGCTGCCGAGTACCAGCGGCGGGTAAACACCGGGTTTGTTTTATTGGCCGAGGCAGCGGGAGCACTTTGCGGATTTGTTTGCGCCAGAGTGGTGGCGGGCGAGTGGGAGATTGAGAATGTCGTGGTTGCGCCGGAATTCCAGCGCCATGGGGTAGGCGGCGGCCTGATCCGCGAACTCCTACAGCAAG
>PMCH01000094.1 GCA_003154055.1 Acidobacteriaceae bacterium | reverse complement strand
GCGCGCGGCAGACCTGCTCGATCATGGCAATGGCTTGCGCGGGAGAAAACTTTCCATGCTGGCGCAGCAGCATGCGCAGGTCCTCGCCATCCACGTATTCCATGGTGATGAAGCGAACGCCGTTGGCTTCACCAAGATCGTAGATGCGGACCACGTTCTTGTGAGTGATGTTGCGGGCGAGAATCAATTCCTGTTTGAAGCGCGCCAGAATGCCAGGATCTGTGGCGAGTTCGGGACGGATGACTTTGAGAGCGATGATGCGGTCCAGTTCGCGGTCGCGCGCCTGGTACACCGCGCCCATGCCGCCCTGTCCGAGCACACGGAGAATCTCGTAGCGCTCGCCGAAAACGAAACCGGGCTGGAGCGAAATGAATGCGGAGATGCTGCTGGCGGCCGCGGAATTTACCGATAACGGCGGAGGCGACATTCCCGGAATCGGGCTGCCGTGCGGCATGGTTGGAGCATCGGAGGGGGCGTTGGAGAGCGGCGGCGGAGTCTGCGCGGCCGCAGCGGCGCGGTCGCCGGAAGCGCCGATTCCAGGCATCGTCGGACTGTCGGAATCGTGGGACCTGTGGTCGCGGTCATCCATTCGGGTGTGCCTGAGGGAAGCGGCAACGGAGTGCTACGATCCTCCGCCAACCGAAGGCGGCGATCGTCGAGGGCTTTCGAGGGGAGAACGAGAAACCCTGCACCCCGATCGTGAGTGCAAGTATACCCCGGGATTGGTTAGGGGGAAAGTCAACAGAACACGCTAGATAAAGGGATTTTTGGCGGCTCCCGGGAACCCGGCCTGGGGATATAATGCCGCACGCCAGGCTGCGGGACGGGGCTTCCGGCCAGGGGGGCAAACCATGGGGCTGTACTCGCACTATGACGGCGCGCATAACCATCCTGTGAATAGGGCTTTGCATATGATTGCCATCCCGGTCGGGTTCTCCTCTCTAATAGTGATCTGGTGGCACTGGATCGTTGCACTTTTATTGATTCCCACAGCATTCGCCCTGGCGTGGCTGGGGCACCTGATCGAGGGGAACAAACCGGCATTTCTGACCAATCCTATACATGTGTTTGTGGCGCCGGTGTGGCTGGCGCGCAAGATCTTCGGGGCGGGAAAGAAACAGGCAGTATGACGCGCGGCCTGCGGCGCTGGAAACGGTCCCTCTTTCGTAACCAACCGGTCGGTAGCAGCGTTTCGTTCTCACACACACTTCATGCTTAAATAACTTGTTGGGCGGCAAGTTCTTGCGCCATCCCCGCGCGCGGCATCCCAATCGCATTCCGGACCGAACTGCAGACCCCTCCCCTTCGACTTCGCTCAGGGTCGGGATGACAAGTCTTAAGCGGAGACGGGGATATCCGGTGGAGGATTCTTGGATTTCCAGCTGAACGACGAGCAATTGCAGCTCAAGAAGAGCGTGCGCGAGTTTTCCGAGCGCGAGATCCTGCCCCACGTCATGGAGTGGGACGAAGCGGGAGAATTTCCGCTGGCGACGATCAAGGAACTAGGCAAGCTCGGCCTGCTGGGCATGATTTTTCCGCCCGAGTACGGCGGCGCGGGCATGGGATACGTGGAGTACGTCACCGCGATCGAGGAGTTGTCGCGGGTGGACGGGTCGGTGGGCATCATTGTCGCCGCGCACACTTCTTTGTGCTCGAACCACGTCTTCCTTGCGGGAAACGAAGCGCAGAAAAAGAAATACGTGTCGAAGCTGGCCACCGGCGAGTTCATCGGCGCATGGGGATTGACCGAGCCATCGTCGGGATCGGACGCAGGCAGCGCCCGCATGACGGCCTCCAAGGCGAAGGGCGGATGGGTGCTCAACGGCACCAAGACCTTCTGCACCAACGGCCACTATGCCGATGTTCTCGTAGTGCTGGCGGTGACCGATCGCGCGGCGCATACCCACGGGCTCTCTGCGTTCATCGTGGAAAAAGACGCCAAGGGATTTCGTCCAGGGAAGAAAGAAAACAAGCTGGGCCTACGCGCCAGTGATACGGCAGAACTCATCTTCGAAGATTGTTTTGTGCCGGCCGAGAACCTGCTGGGCGGCGAGGGCAACGGCTTTATTGACGCCATGCGCATCCTCGACGGCGGACGCATCTCGATCGCGGCGCTGTCGCTTGGCATGGCCGAGGGAGCGTACGAAGCGGCACTCAAGTATTCCAAGCAGCGCAAGCAGTTCGGCAAGGCGATCAGTGATTTTCAGGCGATCCAGTGGAAGCTGGCCGACATGGCGACCGAGATCGAGGCCGCCAAGCTGCTCACTTTTCGTGCCGCCTCGATGAAAGACGCCGGCATGAAGACCACGCTCGAGTCTTCCATGGCCAAGCTCTACGCCAGCGAGGTGGCCGTGCGATGCGCCAATGAAGGCGTGCAGATCCACGGCGGATATGGGTTCATCAAGGACTATCCGGCGGAGAAATTCTACCGCGACGTGAAGCTGTGCACGATCGGCGAAGGGACGAGCGAGATCCAGCGACTGGTGATTGCGCGGCAGTTGCTGAAGGACTAGCTTTCAAGCCGTCAGCCCGCAGCATTTCCTCCACTCGCTTCCCTGCTTTACACTGAACAGTTGAACCTCAACACCCAGAATTGGATGGAGCAAGTACGCTTGGGCGACCCGCGTGCGCTGGCCCGCGCCATTTCTACCGTCGAGAACCGGAGTGCGGGCTGGTCGGAGCTGCTCAAGGCGCTTTTTCCGCATACTGGTAAGGCGCGCATTCTTGGGCTCACCGGACCGCCGGGCGCGGGCAAGAGCACGCTGGTCGATCAACTGGCCAAGCACTACCGGAAAGAGAAGCACACAGTTGGGATCATCGCGGTCGATCCGACCAGCCCATACACGGGCGGGGCGATTCTGGGCGACCGCATCCGCATGCAGGACCATTACTCCGATCCAGGGATTTACATCCGCAGCATGGCGACGCGTGGATCGCTGGGCGGACTGGCGCGAACCACGGTGGATGTCGCAACCGTGCTCGACGCCTCGGGCCGTGACTGCATTTTGATCGAGACGGTCGGCGTGGGGCAGGACGAAGTCGAAATCGTGCGACTGGCGGACGTCACGGTCGTGATTCTTGTCCCGGGGATGGGCGACGATGTGCAGACGATCAAGGCCGGCATCATGGAAATTGCCGACATCTTTGTCATCAACAAGAGCGACCGCGAAGGCGCCGAGCGGGTGGAACGCGAGATCCGCGCCATGCAATCGCTGGCCACGCGCAGCGACGGATGGACGCCGCCGGTGGTGAAGACGGTGGCGAGCCAGGGTTTGGGAACCGAAGAGCTAGCGGCGGCGATCGCGGGCTATGAGGCGTACCTGAAGAAGGAGAATCTGGCCTTCCGGAAGAACGTGGAAAACTGGCAGGAGCGGCTGGTCGAGATGCTGCGCGACGCCATGCTCGAAAAGGCGCGCGCGCAGATGGACGAGGGCAGCCTGGAGCGTTACGCGGCGGAGATCGCCGAGCACAAGAGGGATCCGTATTCGCTGGTGGAGGAGATTGTCGGCAGAATCGACAAGAACACGTAGGCCCGGACGCCCTCGTCCGGGCGGAGTGACAATTCATAGGAGGTTTTCATGGCAGTCAGCATTGATCATCTGGGAATTGCAGTGAAATCGTTGGCGGCAGCAAAAGGGATATACGAGAAGCTCGGGTTGCAGATTTCGCCGGAAGAAACGGTAGAACAGGAAAAAGTGCGGGTCGCGATGGTTCCGGTGGGAGAGAGCCGCGTCGAATTACTCGAAGCGACCTCGGAAGACTCCACGATCGCCAAGTTTATCGCCAAGCGCGGCGAGGGACTGCATCACGTCTGCTTGCGTGTTCCGGATCTGGGCGCGGTGGTCGCGAAATTGAAGAACGACGGCGTGCGACTGGTTTCGGAAGAGATCAAGACCGGCGCGGGCGGACATCGCTACGTGTTTGTGCATCCGGCGAGTACGGGCGGGGTGTTGCTGGAGTTGGTGGAGGGGCACTGAGTTTCGGGACGCTGGAAACATCAAGATCTTGAACCGCCGAGGACGCCGAGCGCGCAGAGGAACTTCGGAATTGAGGATTCCTATTGCGTTCGATGTCCTCCGTGTTCCTCTGTGCCCCCGTGGTTCAGTTCTTTCGGGCCGAATCGGCCGGAATAGGTTTCTACGCCATGATTCTCCTCGCGACTGACACTTCCGGCAGGGACGGCAGTCTGGCGCTGGCGCGCGTTGTGACAGGTCGGAGCGAAATTGAGGTGCTTGAAGTCGTTCCTCTTGCCGGAGGGACCTTCTCCGCGCAGCTGGTTCCGCAGATTGCGGGCTTACTAGAGGCGCACGGACTCCGCAAAAGCGATCTGGCGGGATTTGCGGTTGTGTCTGGCCCCGGGTCGTTTACGGGCCTCCGTGTCGGATTGGCTGCGATCAAGGCACTCGCGGAGGTGCTGGGGAAACCGCTTGCGGCTGTGTCGCGTTTAGAGTCCGTGGCCCGTTCCGGTGGAGTGCACAGTCGCGTGATGGCAGCGCTCGATGCCGGGCGCGGCGATGTTTATGCAGGTGACTACCAACTCGTGCCCGAAGTCCGCATGAACAGCGAACGCCTGTTGAGCCGGGAAGAATTCCTGGTCGCTGCCAGGGGAAGTCTTGTGATCACGCCCGAGGCAAGCTGGGCCGAAGCTGCTCGGGCGTCCGGACTGCGCGTTGAGCAGATCGACTACCCGCGCGCCGATGTGATTGCCCGGCTGGGCTGGGAGCACATCGAGCGCGGCCAGACGGTCACGCCCGGCGACCTGGAAGCGAACTACATCCGCCGCACCGACGCGGAAATTTTCTCCAAGCCGAAAGCCTGAAACTCCCATGCCGGTGAACCTCCGCACCGCCACGTTGGCCGATGTGCCTGCGATCCTCGCCATTGAGCAGCAGTCCCCGACCGCTGCCCACTGGACGGCTGCCGAGTACCAGCGGCGGGTAAACTCCGGGTTTGTTTTGTTGGCCGAGGCGGCGGGAGCACTTTGCGGATTTGTTTGCGCCAGAGTGGTGGCGGGCGAGTGGGAGATTGAGAATGTCGTGGTTGCGCCGGAATTCCAGCGCCGTGGGGTAGGCGGCGACCTGATCCGCGAACTCCTACAGCAAG
>PMCH01000043.1 GCA_003154055.1 Acidobacteriaceae bacterium | reverse complement strand
GGCTTGGCGGCGACGGCGCGCTGCACGAACAACGCGACCGCAGGGCACCGCGACAGGACCTCAAGAGGCATGGACCGCGAATCCGGCAGTGCCAGCGGGGGCACCGGAAATTCATACTCTCCGTACACGTGCAGAGCGGCGCGGCTCGTCACCAGGATTTTGAGATTGGGACCCACGGCCAAGAGCTCTGCCACTGTCGGGACCGCCTGAACGAGGTGCTCGAAATTGTCCAACAGGAGCAGCATTGGTGCGCGCAACGAGCCTTGTAAGTTCTCCTTGAGTATTTCGAGCGGCGACTGCCCTCCCGCCTCCCGGATCCCCAACGACTGAACGATCACAGAAGCGATCAAGCCAGGATCGCTCAGCGAGGAGAGCGAAACAAAATGAGTACCACCTAAAAAGTGATCGACAAGGCCACTGGCCACCTGCACCGCGAGGCGCGTTTTACCGATCCCGCCTGGACCCGTCACCGTCACCAGGCGTACATCCTGACGCAGCAGGAGTTCTCTGGCGGCCGCCATCTCTTTCTCGCGCCCCACAAAGCCGGTCCGCTGCACCGGAAGACTCGTCGAGGGGGTCCCCACCTGCTTAACCAGCTTCTCCGAGAAGGGATCGCTAATGGCTGCAAGTTCCCGTGCTGCCTCTCTGCCCGAGATCTCGCACTTAGACTTGACCACGGCAATGAAGCGGTATCCCCGTCCGGTGATGGTCTGCACGAATCGCGGTCGCTCGGGG
This sequence comes from Acidobacteriaceae bacterium, assembly GCA_003154055.1. GTDB lineage: Bacteria > Acidobacteriota > Terriglobia > Terriglobales > Acidobacteriaceae > Acidiflorens. Next base: position 1,896 of record PMCH01000043.1, on the reverse strand, counting down.
TCGTCCTTCAGTATCTGGCGAATCTTGCGGATGGCGGCGTTGATGCTGTTGTCGGTGTCGAGGAAGACGTCCTTGCCCCAAATCCGTTCTACGATCTGGTCACGGGTCACGAGCTGCCCTCTTCCTTCAATCAAGAGGAGCAGCAACTCCATGGGAATTCGTTCCAGCTTGAGAGGCCGGCCGGCGCGGCGCAGTTCGTAGGTGCGCACGTCCAAGTCGAAATCCTCGCCGAATTGGATCGAATCTGAAAGTCTGACTGGGTCGGACGCCACGGAAACAACTCCCCAAGGGTGGGGACAATTCTACATCGGCTGCGCCACGCCTCGGCGAGCCCAGTATATTCCGCAGCTTAGGAATTCATTTGGGTTAAGCCAATCTTAAGGCGTTCGCTATGGCCAACCCAGGCCGGTTGCGGCAGTATGCGTCACGTGAGCGAGCAGTGAATCAGGAGAACGTCAGTAGAGAAACATACGGCGCGTGGCGGGCCAGGTGGCGTGCGCGTGGCCGACGCTGCATGTAAGCACGAGCGCAAAAAATTACGAAGACAATTCCACAGAGGAGAAAAATATGACGAAACAAATCACGACCCTCATCCACACACCCGGCACCAAAATCCTACGTCTGGCGTTGCTGAGCAGCCTTGTCCTGGCCGCACCGCTTCTCGCCGTGGGGCAGGCCGGTCACGACCATGCCGCCCCGGCCAAGCTCGTTCAAATCGTTCGCGACGCCACGCGGCAGTTCATTGACGTCAACGCTGCCGGCCCGGCCGGCTACGGGCCGGCATTTGGCTGTGTCACCGGTCCGGACCACGGCGCCATGGGCATTCACTACGTCAACGGCCCTCTGGTCGGAGACGGCGAGATCGATGCCTCGCACCCGGAAGCGCTGATCTACGAACCGGTGGGTAACCGGCGGCGGCTGGTGGGCGTCGAGTACATCGTGGACGCGGCGACCTGGCTGGCAGCTCACGACAACGCTCCACCGGTGCTCGAGGGCCAAGACTTCCAGTTCGTCGGCAGCCCGAACCGGTTCAACTTGCCCGCGTTCTTCGAACTGCACGTCTGGGCCTGGCGGGACAACCCCAACGGTGCGTTCGTGGACTGGAACAACCACGTGACCTGCGAAGGACAGTAGATGGATGGAAGCTCGTTCGCTCACGCGACGCGCCGCTGGCTGCCTCCACCCTTTTCGCCTGCTTTGCGACAAGGGTGAGGCACCCGGCGATCTCATGAGTCTTGCAGAGGTGATATGGAAGACCCTTCTGCGACGGTCGCAGAAGCAAACATAAAGGAGAACTGAATGAAGAGCATTGAAATGGCAACACCGCAGGTACTTCCAAAGACGATCAACGGAGTCGCGGTTGACGACCTTTCCAAGACCGTTGATGCCATCAAGGCTACCCCGGCGATCGCGAAATTCAAATTTCGCATTCGCAACCAATGGGTGGACGCTGGCCAAAACAGCTCGACTGCGGATACGTTTTACGGTGCCGGCCAGGAACGATCGCGACCAAAGCCGTTTGTGCTGGAGGCCGATGAACCTCCAGTTCTTCTCGGCAAAGATACCGGGGCCAACCCCGTCGAACATCTGCTCCACGCCCTGGCATCCTGTTTGACTACGTCCATGGTCTATCATGCAGCGGCGCGCGGCATTCAGATCGAAGAAGTCGAGTCTTCTTTGGAAGGCGATATTGATCTGCACGGATTTCTGGACCTCGACAAGAAGGTTCGCAACGGGTACCAGGGAATCCGGGTCAATTTCAAGATCAAAGCCGACGTGCCAGACGGGAAGTTGCAGGAGATTGGCCAAATGGGGCCGGGACACTCCACGGTGTTTGACTCGCTGACCAACGGAGTGCCAGTCTCGGTAACAGCGGAACGGATGTGACGCCGCGAC
>PMCH01000260.1:1012-3000 GCA_003154055.1 Acidobacteriaceae bacterium | reverse complement strand
TCGCCGCAGGATCCGCAGGGGCTGGCCGACATGGATGGAGACGAACCGCTCTTGGCGGGGGCTGCGAAAACCGAGAGCTGGGGCTCCAGCTTCCGGCCGTGGCACTTCGGGCACTCGGCCTTGTCCTTGCCAAAAACCAGGGCTTCAAACTCGTGCTGGCACTCTTTGCAGATGTACTCGAAGATCGGCATGAAATGCTCCCAGTCGCTTGCGCCGGTGATTCGCGGCCTGTAACTAGGGTATCGTGCCCCGGAAGCCCGGGCAAGGTGCCCACAGCTTTCGGGTTCGCTCAGAGGAGGCTAGCGTCGCTGCTACGATTTCCCGTCTTCTGTTTAGAATCAGTGGGTGGGTAGTTCCCAATCACCGGAGAAGCCGTGTGCCTTCGAGCCGCGACGCTGGCTGCACGGCGGGCATGTGCAGACCCTCGCCAGCTTTCTGTTGAAGCGGCGATTCAACCTGCCCGCGCCGGAAGAACGTCTGATCGAGGTCGAGCCCGGCATCCAGGTGCTATGCCACTGCCACTGGCAGCAGGATCGTACCCGACCGCTTACGGTCATCGTGGTGCATGGACTGGAAGGTTCGAGCGATTCGCAGTACATGATGGGTGTTGCCGAGAAGGCGCTGGCGGCGGGCATGAACGTGATCCGCTACAACCAGCGCAACTGCGGCGGCACCGACGCGCTTGCTCCGGTGCTTTACCACTCGGGGCTGTCGAACGATGTGGCCGTGGTGGCGCGGGAACTCATTGAGCGGGATCAGATCTCGCGTCTTGCGCTGGCCGGATTTTCGATGGGCGGCAACCTGGTGTTGAAGCTCGCGGGCGAGTGGGGAACGCAGGGGCCGCCGCAGTTCCGGGCGGTGGCTGCGTGCTGTCCGGCGATGGACCTGGCCGCCTCGGCCGATGCGCTCCATGATCCGGCCAACCGGCTTTACGAGCTGTATTTTCTCTTCAACCTGCGCCGCCGGATGATCCAGAAGGCGCGCCTGTTTCCCGGACACTTCGATGTTGGGCGCATGCGGGGTATGCGCAGCCTGCGCGATTTCGATCACCAGATCACGGCTTACTATTGCGGCTTCAGCGGCGCGGACGACTACTATAGCCGGGCCGCCGCCGCGAACGTGATCGAGCACATCGCGGTCCCGGCGCTCATCCTGCATGCGGCAAACGATCCGTTCATTCGCGTCACGCCGGAAACGCGGCAGAAGATCGCTGCGAATCCCAACATTGCCTTCGTGGAAACCGAAGATGGCGGGCATTGCTCGTTCGTTGGAAGGCGGAGCAGTGACGACGACGGGTATTGGGCTGAAAACCAGATTGTCAACTTCCTGCGCAGGTTCTAATGGACGCTGACTTCTCGATCGAACTCGGAGGGGAAGACCCGGTACTCGATTTTCCCTGGAGCGATCCGGATGGGAAGTTGCGCTACCTCGATGTGAAGCGGCAACCGGGACTTCTGTCGGAAGTCGAAGAAGCCAAGCTTTTTCCCGAACTCGCCGAGTTTCTGCGCGCCGTCAACTCCGCGATCAGCATGGTCGAAAGCGCGAAGTGCGACGCCTGGGGTACTGCCGAGCTTGCTCCCGAGGAGGAGATTTTCGGCGCATCGCGCAAATCCGTGAGTTACGTTGACCTGGTATTCTCCCGCACGGATCAACGCGAATCGCTTCCATTCCACGAGCGCTTCGCGAAGCGGCTGGTGGAATTGCTGCGCCGCACTCCGGAAACACCGTCGGCGGCGGAGGTTAATGTGCGGCGGTGCTGCTTCCGCGAGAATGACGCCGCGCGGGAGGGCTTCTACTTCACGGTGTACGTGACGGGCTACGGACAGGACGAAGCGCAGGCGCGGCAGAACTGGGCGATCGGGCTGAAGCTGACGGGTAACGCGGTCTTGCAAGTGTCGGCGGCCGGAACCGGGTAGGAGTCAGAATGGATCTGTGGCGTCGTGATGGGGAGCCGAGGGCGGCGGTCCCTACGCGTTCATCGAATCGGC
>PMCH01000260.1:0-988 GCA_003154055.1 Acidobacteriaceae bacterium | reverse complement strand
ACGAGCAGGGAAGTTTGCCCGAGTTGAATGAGCGGGCTGAATCCCCAAGCTCCCAGTCCCCAACGGCACCAGGCATAGCTGAGGAAGGCAATCCCAAGAAGCAGGCCGACGCGGGTGAGAAAGAAGTTGGGGCTGGTGTGCCAGTAGTCGTAGGCAGAGTAGATCTGAACCGGGAGACGGTCGAACCATCGAGTAGTGAGGACCAGGGCCACACTGCCGAGTCCGAACCACGCGGCAGTCTGAGCCACATGTTCGCGGCCCCAATCGCTGAAAAGAACGAATCCGGCGGCCAGGCCGGCGAAGGCGAACCCTGTCCAGGGGAAAATGGGGAAGAGCCAGGATTGCGGCGCTCCGAGGTTGTGAACGCCGTTGATGTAGGACTCCAGCGGCCAGGGAAGCCACGCCGGGCGCAAGGTGGTCCAGAGCGGCGGGGTAAGCAAGGAGATTAATGCCGCGGCCCCAGCGGCGGACGCGATCAGCGCTGCCCGCCAGCGACGAGGGTTCGCGAGGCTGAGTACGCCTCCGCAGGCCAGCGCCATCAGGATCATCGACAGCCCGATCATATTCAGAATGTCCACCCGGAACAGGTCAGACCACGGCGCCCATCCCCAGGCGATGAGGTATTCCTGCAGGCGCAAGAGAAGGCCGAAGGCGAAAATTTCGGTTCCCCGGCGCGCCATGCTGCGGGTGATTTCGGAAGCGCTGACATTCTTGCGGATGAGTTTGTCGGTAACGAGCGCAAACGAAATGCCGGCGAGGAAGAGGAACAGAGGCGCGGGCAGCGTGCCACCCAGTTGCGAGTACATCAGGAACGTGGACTTGCGCGCCGCTCCGCCCAGCCAGGAGTCGTAGCAGTGGGTCTGGAACATCAGCAGGCAGGCGAGGCCGCGCATCCAGTCAATCCAGGCGAGACGGGAAGAGGGGGACGGGGGCACGCGGTCAGTTTAGTGGGAAGAGGGGCGAATTGAAACGCGATCGCAGCGAATTG
>PMCH01000286.1 GCA_003154055.1 Acidobacteriaceae bacterium | reverse complement strand
ATTGTGCGCGACAAAACCCAAGGCAATCTTTCTCCGCGTCCTCGGCGTCTCCGCGGTTGAACTTGGGTTTTGTGCCCTGCCCCCGGAAACATGCGCCATGAAATAATGAAATCCGAGGAAGAACCGATTGTCTTGCGCCATCTGCAACGTTCGGAAAGAAAAGCGCTTCTGCCCCGCCGTCCATGGACGCATCTGCGCGCAGTGCTGCGGCGAGCAGCGCGAGGTGACGCTCGACTGTCCCAGCGACTGTCCCTATCTCCAGCAGGCGCGCGAGCATGAGAAACCGCGGGCGGCGGGCGAACTGGATCGCGAATCGCTGTTTCCCAGCGTCGAAATCGGCGAGCAATTTATTTATGAACACGAGCACCTGATCATGGGACTCAGTTTCGCGCTGGCCAAGAGCGCGCGCGCCAACCGGGCCCTGGCGGATCGCGACCTGATCGCCGCCCTCACCTCGCTGGCAAAGAGCTATGAAACGCTGGTGAAATCCAGCCTGATCTACGAGCAGCCGACCGCCAATGTGGCCCACCAGGCGATCACGGCGGAAGTCGAAACCATGGTCAAGGAGTTTCGCGAAGCCGAGCAGAAACACATCGGCCACACCCGCCTGCGCGACTCGGAGCTGCTGAAAGCGCTGGTGTTTCTCCTGAGGATGGGTTTGGGGCGAACTACGGGGCGGCCAAAATCGCGCGCCTTCGTGGACTTCCTCTTCGCGCAATTTCCCGAGAAGCAGTCAACCCTGGCCTCGCCGGAAGAAGCGGGCAGCCGGATCATCGTTCCATAGCGCCCTTCGGCGCTTGGCTCTAGGCTTTCGGGGCCAATTGCTGCACGGACTGGCCGCCGGGCAAGCTGGCCAGCAGTTCGCGTGCGGTCTTCTTCAGTACGGGATGCCGGACTTCCGCCGCGATCTCCACCAGCGGCTCCAGCACAAACCGGCGCTGCTGCATCACCGGATGCGGAATCCTCAAGCCCGGCTCATCCATCACCAGACTTCCAAACAGCAGGATATCGATATCCACCGTGCGGGACCCCTTTTCCCGTGAGCGCTGGCGCCCCATCGCTTCTTCAATGGCCAGTGCGATCTTGAGAAGTTCCCGCGGCTGCTTTCCGGTTTCCAGAGCGACCACGCAGTTCAGGAACCAGGGCTGGGCGCGGAACTCCACCGGCTCGGTCTCATACAACGACGAAACCGCTTTCACTTCTCCCGCTTCAGCCAGGCGCTCGATGGCCAGGCGCAGGTTGGCGGCGCGGTCCCCCAGGTTGGATCCGAGCGACAGGTAGGCAAGTTCGGGCATCGGCATAGTGTCGCGGGGAAGGGCAGAAAGAGCAAGGGTTTACGGGTTTCTGAAGGTGGGAACGGGAACTTTTCGTCCTCGTACCTTGGTCACTTTCTCCCGTCCCAGCCGCCAAGTTACCATCACTTGTCATGACTCTGGAGTCCCTGCTCATCAGCCACGACGCAGCCCTGCTCGGGGTGTTGCGTCCAACGCTCGAAAAGATGGCGGTGAGCGTGGAAGTTTGCGCGAGTTCCGAAGCGGGCAGCGATGCGCTGGGCAAACGGAAGTTCGACGCGGTCATTGTAGATTGCGACGACCTGCAGGGCGGGGTCGAAGTTCTCAAGGGGCTGCGCAAAGCGCGGAGCAACGGGTCCTCGGTGTCCTTTGCCGTATTGAATGGCAAGACGACCACCCAGGAAGCCTTCCAGATTGGGGCGAATTTCGTCCTGCAGAAGCCTCTGACGCCCCTGAATGCGACGCGCTGCTTCAATGCAGCGATCAGTTTCATGATCCGCGAACGCCGCCGCTACTACCGCCAGCCGGTCGAGATGCAGGTTCGAATCTGCGTGGCAGAGAGTCCCGAGGTGGTCGCCACCACCACCAACCTGAGCGAAGGCGGAATGGCGCTCCGTTTCACCGGCAAACTTCCCAGAGATTCCGGGGCTCGGTTGCAGTTCGCGCTGCCTGGCTCCAATACCTCGCTCGAACTACAAGGCAAGATCGCGTGGGCGGATGAAACCGGCCATGCCGGCATCAAGTTCGTCGAGGTGCCGCAAAGCTCCCAGTATCAACTGGAGAAGTGGCTGACCGACCACTTGCGCAATGAAATGCCTCGTCCGCTGCAGGGGTTTGTGGATCTTCCGTAGCGCCTTCCGCAGTCCGCCCGTCCGCTGTTCCACTTTCTCCTCCCTGAATGCAGCGGAATCCAGCTTGTAACTTGCGCCCTTCCGTTGCTCTGGCATTCTGGGAGATGTTCCGGAGGCCCCCATGATCACCCTTGACGAGAGAATTGCCAGAACCCAAAGGCTCCTGCGGCGACTGGAGGAAGATCGCCCGTATCTGAGCGTACGCGTGGCCGCGCTCGGGACCGAGCATCGCCAGAGTGTGAGCGCCTATGCCGCCCGGGTCCGCGCCGAGGCCGAGGCCGAACTAGATCGCCTCGAAGCGCAGCGGGGAGTGGACCACGACTGGACTTTGCCGCAGCCCGCGGACTGAGCGGCTGGGCAGGCTTTTCCGCCCCGGCCCCTAAAGGGGCGATCAACAATGAATCGTTTGCGGCATCGCTAAAGCGATGCCCTGATACGAAGGCACGCGCGCGGCTGAACAACGAATCCTGGATTCTCCGCAGGGCTGCTAAACGCTCAAGCTGGCTGGTACGCCGGCCGGCATCTCGGACGTCGTCTCCTCCAGCGCGGTCTCTTCCCAATACGACTTGTCACGCAGGATGCGCGACACCAGAGCGGTGTGCATGGCGTGGCCGGCGCGGTCGGCGACCACCGAACCCAGAATCTGCTTCCCGATCAGCGCCAGGTCCCCAATCAGATCGAGCACTTTGTGGCGCACAAATTCGTCGGGGAAGCGCAACGGCGGATTGAGCACCTTGGTCCGGTCCATCACGATCGCATTGTCGGTGGACGCGCCGCGGATCAGGCCCTGCTGCCGCATGGCGTCGGCTTCGTGCACAAACCCGAACGTGCGGGCGGGGGCAATCTCGCGCAAATAGCTGCCGTTCGTCAGTTGCACGCAGAACGTCTG
>PMCH01000191.1:2788-3171 GCA_003154055.1 Acidobacteriaceae bacterium | reverse complement strand
GCGGGCCTGACGTGCTAGCCCGCGCCCTCGGCCCGAAGCTTGCCGAGTTGTGGGGGCAGCCTGTGACCGCGGAGAACCACCCCGGCGCGGGAAGTACAGCTGGCCCCGCACTCGTCGCGAAGTCACCCGCCGACGGTTACACGTTGCTCGTAAATACCAGTGCGCAGGCATACAGCGCCGCGCTTTTGAAAAATCTGCCGTATGACCCGTTGAAGGATTTCATCCCGGTCGCTGCCCTCACCAGTCAGCCCTACGTGCTGGTGACAGGTAAGTCGTCCGGCATCACCACCGTCGGCGAGTTGGTTGCGGCGGCGAAAGCGAAGGCGGGCAAGATAAGGTTTGGTTCAAGCGGCATCGGCACCGGTACGCATTTGGGGGCTGAA
>PMCH01000191.1:0-2750 GCA_003154055.1 Acidobacteriaceae bacterium | reverse complement strand
TCGTCCTTGCTGCCCGAAGTGCCGACGATCGCGGAAGCCGGCGTCTCCGGCTTCGATTGGCCGATTTGGTATGGAGTATGGGTGCCCGCTGGCACTCCAGCCGGAGTTGTGGACAAACTAGCGAAGGACATCGCGCGCACTTTGGCAACGCCGGATATGCGCGATTGGCTTGCGAAGCATGGGGCCGACCCGATGATCATGACGCAGCCTGAGTTCGCGCGCTTCGTGTTGAGCGAGAGTGAAAGGGCGGCCCGTATCATCAAAGCCGCCGGGATCAAACCTCAAGAAGGTCCGTGAGTAGACCCGAATCCTATGTTGTTAACGGTCGATGGGAAATTCGGAAGTTGTTGCGGGCCAGAAGTCGGCTTGTAGGCAGTTTCACAACATTAGGTAACGATAAAAGCGTAATCCCGATGGCCGGCAACACGGAAATAGTCCAGGCCACTTGCACGGCGCTTGTTCTTTCCTTAGGAGGACTTAACGGTCGTTGACCCTCGGTCCTCGCCGACGCATAAAACCGGTTTCGAAGAGAGGTTTTCTTATCGCAGCGGTAAACCGCTACGCCACCCAAAATCTCACACGCGGGATGCTACTGCAGGTCTGACTTGTCGGGGTTGTAGTAGAAGTTGATGCGCAGCCCGAGGTACTGGCCTGCGTTCTGCTGTTTGGCAAGGTCAATAAACTCTCTGGGCAGTGGGGGGAACGGGTTCGAAGCGGTGATACCGCCCCAGGCGGCGCGATCGAGGGCTATGTCGCCGGAAGACACGTCCCGTTGCATGTTGCTGACTTGTCCATCCTTAAGAATCACGAATTCGATGGAGAGTTTGCCCTTCTTCATGATGGGCGGCATGGCCGACTCAGGAATGGCGCGGTACCAGTTCTCCTTTACGATCTGCAGGACACGAGCCAGATAGGGACCGAAGTCCACGCCCAGGGTGTCGCTGAGCACTTCCATCTGATCGAGAACCTTGGCGCCATTGGGCTGGTTCAGGCCGTAATCCCCGCCTTCTCCCACGGCATAGCGCCCACGGTTGGCGGCCGCGGCCTGCGCAGCCTGCTCAATCGCCGAACCGGCCGACCGGGGAACCGTGAAACTGGGCTGAGTCCGGCGTCCCTGCGGAGGGGCCTGCAACTGCGCCGGATTGGTCTGCGCGGGCGGCGAGAAGCCTGAATTCGGCGGATCCTGCGAATTTTCCTGGGGTGACGGCGGAGGCTGGTTCTGTGCCATCGCGGGCGCTTGCTGCGGAGCGGCGGGCTGGCCGGGCCTTCCCGCACGCGAGGCGTCCAGGATCTTCTTCAGCTCGTCACGGTCCAGCCGTGGCGTCTTGCTGGTCGCGATGCGGTCTTTATCGGAAATGACTTTCGCATCGGGGCGTCGCGTGAGCTTCTGCTCGTCCGGTGGAAGCGCAAGGTACGTCGCGTCCTTCTGCGCATTCGCGTTGAGAGTGGTCACGTAAACCGCGCGCCACGGCCAGAGCTGAACCAGCTTGGTGCTGTTCCAAAGCAGGATGATCACCAGCAGGTGAAAGACAACCGATAGCCACAGCGCCTCGCGCTTGCGCGCTCGGGAAAGATCGTCCTGCAACTGGATGAGCAGGTGCGGAACATCGTCGGGGTTAAAGCGGCGGTAGGCCGTTTCCCAGTGCTGGGCCTCAAACAGATCGGGCTGCTCCGCCGCCGGCGGAGGCGGAGGGAGTGGATCGCGAGGCGGAATTTGGGTCACCGACATCGAGAGTGGTTGCAAAACTTCCAGACGGGTTGTGCGTCGGGGGCATCCCTTTACCGACGCCGCCAGTGACCGATTCCAGCGGCCCTTTGCTGGGACCGAGGCCAGGCACACTCCCGCTATCCTAAACAGTTAGAGACACGGAAGCGTCCCCGCGTTGCGTAAAGTTACGTAAATTGCGAGAGTTGCGGCCGTGGACCTTGTTCAGTATTGTCGCATTTTTCCGGCCATGGGCGTGAGTACCTGGGTAATGGGCCTTCCCCGCTGGCACCGCTGGCAACCTTGGGCAGATTGACCACGGAGGCACGGAGACACGGAGAAAAGCAATCAGGTTGGACTTGCAGTTGGGTCACTATTTCGTTCTCGCCAACCCCTTCGCGGCAATCAAGAAGAGAACAAAGCCAAGCAACACTGCGGGCCAGCCCAGCGATCCAGCAATTTGGGGGGAAAACCGATAGGCTAAGATTCCAGTTCCAAATCCAATCAGTACGCGCGCTACGATGAAGAGCCAGATCTCTGCACCGGTCAGGTTCTTTACCTTCGTGGAATTCCAATCGAGAATTGACNNCAAGGCGAGTTCCAGGGCCCGCCGACCCTCCTCCAGCGAAACCAGCGGCTGGGAGCGGGTGCGGACCGAGTCCAAGAAAGCCTTGATCTCGGCTTGCAGCGGCTCTTCCTCGGATACGGCTGGCTTGGACATCTGGATCTGGGGATTGACGCTGGGCTGAGCGGGCAAACCGGTGGTCGCGCCTACGGAGAACACGAGCACATCCTGCCGCTCGTAGTCGACGGAAACATATTGTCCCGGCTGGAAGAAGCGCAGCTTTCGCACCCGCTCGGTGGAAACGCGGCTGGCGGTGAAGTTGGCCACGCAACCGGATTCGAACTCCAGGCGCACATTGGCGATGTCTACCTTACCGGAAAGAATCGGCAGACCGACGGCGCGGATTTCCTTGACCGGCGAGTTCACAAATGCCAGCACGACATCGAGATCGTGGATCATGAGGTCGAGGACCACGTCCAC
>PMCH01000087.1 GCA_003154055.1 Acidobacteriaceae bacterium | reverse complement strand
GTCAAGAAATCTATTTCCTTTTGGATGTTACAGTTCTACAGAGAATAGCAATTTGATATAGCCTATGCTATACTCCCGCCATGAAATTCCGGTCGCTGCAGGAAAATCTCCGCAAGACTCTCTGGGGCCGTATCGACGAAGGCGGCCTTACCGGCCTCCGGCTCGCCGAGCAGACCGGCTTCAAGCAGGCCCACATCTCTAACTTCCTGAATCGCAAGCGCGGGCTCAGCCTCGAGGGCATGGACAAGGTCCTCTCCGTCCAGCATCTCTCCGTGCTCGATCTCCTCGATCCTTCCGAAGTCAACAAGCGCGCCTCCATCCTTCCTCCCAGTGACGACGATTTCGACAGCGTCGTCATGGCTGATCCCCGGATCGCCGCCTCCGAGCCGCTCATCATGAGCATGAACGTCAAGGAGGTCCTGAAATTCAAGAAAAGCTTTCTCCGCCGCCTGAAAGAAGCCATCGAGGGCGACCGCGACGGCTGGGAGCGCTTCGTCGTTCTCAAAGTGGACGCCCGCGAAGGCATGAGCATGTATCCCCGCATGCTGCCCGGCGCCACCCTGCTCATCGACCGCCACTACAATTCGTTGGCTCCTTACCGCAAGGGCGAACACAACATGTATGCCGTCCGCAAAGACGACTCCTGCTCCATCAAGTATGTGGAAGTGGCCAACAACCACCTCGTCCTCCGCCCGCATAACCCGGCCTACCCGGTGGAAGTCCTGACCATGGAAGAAGGCAGGAAGCCCGGCGACTACATCGTCGGCAGAATCTGCTACGTNNGTGTCCGCCCTGCATTTTTGCCTGGAACTCCCCTAACCAAATCCTCGTATCAACGTCTGAATAGCTTGGACACAAGTGTGTCCAGGCTCCTGGAGAGCCTCACCATGCGCAAAATCATCTCTGCTGCGTTTTTCGTCGTCCTCGCTTTCACCGCCCTCGCCCAGGCCGACGATTGGTCCAAAACCTACGACCTCACCGGCAAGCCGGAATTGCGCGTCGCCGCCTGGGACGCCAACGTCCGCATTGAAACCTGGGACCAGAACAGAATCGAAGCCAAGGTGACGACTCACGGCTGGCACATCGGCGGCGGCGGCCTCGAAATCGTCGAACATCAGCAGGGTAACTCCGTGGAAATCGAGTTACGCCACCACAGCCGTACCCATTTCTCGTTCTCGGTCGAAAACCGCCACACCGATCTCGAGATCCACATGCCGCGCTCCGCCAAGGTTGACGTGCGCAGTGAAGATGGCAGCATCGTGGCCCGGGGCCTGCAAGGAGAGTTGGATTTCTCCAGCGGCGACGGCCGGCTCCAGCTCGACGACGTTGACGGCAGCCTCCACGCCCGCACCAGTGACGGCTCCGTCCGCGTGTCCGGCCGCTTCGATGTGGTTGACCTGCACAGCAGCGATGGCCGCGTTGAACTCGAGGCGCGCCCCGGCTCCCAGCTCCGGCAGTCTTGGCAGCTCCGCACCTCCGACGGCAGCGTCGAACTCCGGATTCCCGCGGACCTGGCTGCCGACATCGAACTTCACACCGGCGATGGACATATCACCACCAACATCCCGATCGCAGTGCAAGGCAGCTTCGACAAGGACAACATCCGCGGCAAGATGAACGGCGGCGGAAATCTGCTCAGCGTTCATACCAGCGACGGTTCCATTACTCTGGATAAGTTCTGAGCAAAGCGTTACCCTCAGTGCGCATTGGAAATTGAAAACTTCTATGAACTGGAAAATTGCCCTTCCTCTTCTACTGATGCTCTCGGCCTTCCCCGCCGCTTTCGCCCAGACCACCACACCCGCCCCCGTGCTCGACGTCACTTTCATGGACAAAACGGTCGATCCCTGCGTGGACTTCTACACCTACTCCTGCGGCGGCTGGATGAAGAAGAATCCAATTCCTCCCGACCAGTCGAGCTGGGACACCTACTCTAAACTCCAGGATGAGAATCTGGCGCAACTGCGCACCATCCTCGAGGATGCAGCCAAGGGCGGCAGCTCCAGAAACGCGGCCATGCAAAAGATCGGTGACTACTACGCGTCTTGTGTGGACGAACCGGCGGTCGAGAAACTCGGCGTCCAGCCGTTGGCTCCCGAGCTCGCCCGCATCCGCAAGCTGAAATCAAAGAAGAATCTGGCCGAATATCTCGCCACCGGCCAGTTCCCACCTGCCATTTACGGCGGTGGAACGATGTTTACCTTCCGATCTGGCCAGGATTTCAAAGATTCGACCCAGGTGATTGCCGAGGCAGACCAGGGCGGGCTTGGCCTCCCCGACCGCGATTACTACTTGAAGGACGATGCCAAATCACAGGAACTGCGCAAGGCATACGTCGCGCACGTGCAGAAGATCTTCGAACTGGTAGGCGACAAGCCCTCCGATGCCGCTGCAGAAGCCGCCACCGTCCTGCGCATGGAAACAGAACTCGCCCGGGGACACATGACCCGCGTCGAGCGCCGCGATCCCCAGAAGCTCTATCACAGGATGAACCGCGCCGAACTCGAGAAGCTGGCTCCCGCCTTCGCCTGGAATACCTACTTTTCGAAAACCGGCATGGCGTCGCTCCAGTCGCTCAACATCGTGGTGCCGGAATACTTCCGCACCATGAACACACAGATCGAGAAGGAAAGTCTGGCCGACTGGAAGACCTACCTGCGATGGCACGCGGCCCATCATGCGGCCAACTATTTGTCATCGGCGTTTGTCAACGAAAATTTCGCCTTCTACGGCAAGACCCTGCGCGGGCAGGAACAGCTCGCTCCCCGCTGGAAGCGCTGCACCAATGACGTGGACGATGATCTCGGCGAAGCGCTCGGACAGGCCTATGTGGCGAAATATTTCGGCCCGGACGCCAAGCAGGCCGCCGTCAAGATGGTGAAGGAAGTCGAGACCGCCATGGAAAGCGAAGTCCACGGGCTCAGCTGGATGGGCGCGGCCACCAAGGAGCAGGCTCTCACCAAGCTCCATTCCATCGCCAACAAGGTTGGATACCCCGACCAGTGGCGCGATTACAGCGCGCTCGAAGTTGTGCGGGGCGACCAGATCGGCAATGCGCAGCGCGCCCACTGGTTCGAGTTCCACCGCTGGCTCAACAAGATCGGCAAGCCCGTGGATCACACCGAGTGGACCATGACCCCGCCCACCGTCAATGCCTACTACGATCCGCAGAAGAACGACATCAACTTCCCCGCCGGAATTTTGCAGCCGCCCATCTTCAGCGCCGCCTCCGACGCCGCTCCCAACTACGGCGATACCGGTGCCACCATGGGCCACGAGCTCACCCACGCCTTCGACGACGAAGGCAGCCAGTTCGACGCCCAGGGCAACCTGCGCAACTGGTGGACCGAGAACGACCGCAAGGAATTCGAGCAGCGGGCGAAGTGCGTCGTGGATCAGTATTCGGGATACACCATCATTGACGACATCAAAATCAACGGCAAGCTGACGAACGGGGAAGACATCGCCGACCTGGGCGGCACGCTGCTCGCGTACTTGGCGTGGAAGGAAGATACCAAGGCTGAGAAGCTCGAGGCGCTGGAGGGCTTTACTCCCGAGCAGCGCTTCTTTGTGGGCTACGCGCAGAGCTGGTGCTCCAACGAAAAAGACGAGACCAAACGACTGCGCGCGACCGTCGATCCGCACTCACCCGAGAAATATCGCGCCAACGGCGTCGTCGCCAACATGCCCGAGTTTCGCGAAGCGTTCCACTGCAAGCCGGGACAACCCATGGTCCGCGAAAACGCCTGCCGGGTGTGGTGAGGGTAGGGTGGACACTCTTGTCCGCCGCCGTTGCTCTTGGTTTTNNGGGCGGACACTCCTGTCCGCCGCAGTTGACTTTCCCGGCACCGCAACACCAAAAGCGGCGGGCAGGAGTGCCCGCCCCACACAGACCTAGCCCCGCTCAAACGCGTGTTTCCTTTCCAGTTCGCCGAGGGCTTCGGCCATCTCTGACTCGAAGCGATCGTTCTGCTCCATCAGCGCGGGCAGCGCCGTCGCATACCGCCGGGCCATCGTGAACAACCCCCGCTGCATCACGCCCGCCGCGATCTCCGCTACATGGTCGGTGGTCGTCTGCAGGTAGAGAGCCTCCGTCGGATCGCCCAGCCACACGTCGCCGCCCACCAGTCGCGTCTGCCAGTACACTTTGCGCTCGATCATGAGCGCGATCTCTTCGTCCGTCGCTTTCCCGAAGACCCACTGGCTGCGCTTGAAATCGTAGTGGCGGCTCGATAAGGGCAATGGCACCATCTTGCCCGACTTCACGAACTCAATCTGCTTCCGGTCCACTTCCTTGCGCAGGCCATTGATCACTGGCCCTTCGGCGTCTCTTGCTTCGAGCGAAGGCAGCACTTCGCGCAGCGTAACCGAGAGGTTCACGGCAACCAGCGCGCGCAGTCCCGCAGAGTTCTCCAGCGCAATCTCGGCGTGCAGGACGTGGAAATCCGCGCCCGAACTCGCCGGGCGGAACGGCCAGTCCAGCCGGAAACTGAGGGGCAGTCCACTGCGGGAAACGTAGATATTTTTCGGGTTGGAGTAAACTGGTGTACTCATGGCGTGTCCTTGATCAACCGGAGAACCCATATTCTATCGTGCGCCGCAGACTTTAGCTGTGCCCCAGTCGCGCTAACTGCAGCAGGTTCCACGCCGCCGACGCGATCAGCAACCCGTAAAGCCCAGCCATCGCCAGCAATCCATGCCGGGTCTCAAGCAGGTCGGCGAACACGCCCGCAACGAATATGAAAAGAAACACGAGCGCCGTCAGCAGGAAGCCCTCGCCGGGAAACTGCGGCGCGGCTGCAGCCAGAACAAACCAGAGCACGGCGATCAGCAGGGGAGCTGTATTGCCGAAATAGCGCGAGCGTTTCCATGCAAAATATGCGATCAACACCGCGGGCAACGCCAGCATCAGCGAAGGACTGCCGGCGAAGACTGTTTCCAACATGTGCCGGTAGGTAATCCACACACCGAGCGCCCGTGGATCGAATTCGAACCAGCGCGCGTGCTTCATTCCCTGCCCAAGCAGGGTCGGATGAAAGAAATAGCACGCCAACAGGATTGCGGCCGCGACTCCGCAGGCCGCGCCCCAGATTACGAGCACAGCGCGCTTTCGCACCGGAGCCACCCATAACATGACGATCAGCGCGACGACCGCGACCATCGCCAGCGAGAACTGGTTGCCAATCGCAAGCGCCAGCGACAACCCCAGCAGAACAATGCGGCGCCAGTTCCACAGCACCACTTCCCGCGGCGCATAGAGCGTGTGCGCCACTGCAATCGCGGTCCAGATGGCGCCGAATGCGCCCCAAACCGCGCCCATCTCCGCCAGATTCTGCGCGCCGGCCGTGTTCACGATCATCGCCGGCGAGAAACAGTAGAGCAGCAGCGCGATGTATCCGCCGGCATTGCCGTAGAGGCGGCGTGTGACGTACCACAACGATCCGCCCAGCATCACGCCGAAAAACAAATAAGGAAGCGCCGCCAGAATGTGCCACAGGGGCGAGCCTGCCGTCCACGACGCGGGCCGCAAGACGAACGGTGCAGCCGCAATCAGGTAATAGAGTGGCGAACGATCTTCGTCAAATCCATCGCGCGCCCGCAGGTGGCCCGATCGCGCTGCCGAAGGAAGCCCGGTAGCTGCTTCCGAGCGTAACGCTTCCGGCGTCCCGGCAACCACTCCCCCTCGCCACTGCTGCAGCCCGTCGTAGACGCGCAGGGCTTGGTCAGACGGTGGACGCGATTCGTTGCGCGACTCAATCCGCACCAGCCACAAGCATTGCGCCAGGTACACCAGCAGCAGCGCCGCGGCCACAAACTGCGGCTTTCCAACCCACTCGAATTGTAGAAATCGCCGCACGGAAGGAAACCGTGTTTTACCATGTCCGGGACGCTTATGGATACGAACCCTTTCCCGGCCTCCGCTCAGCAGCCGATTGCGCTTGAGTCTTCCGTGCCCACGGCAGCGCCTCAATCCACGCCGATTCTAACTACCAGTGCTCCCGCCGAATCGCGTCTCCGGCTTATCGGCGTGGCTGTTCTACACTGGGTCCTCTACCTCGCCATGGGCGGTGTGCTCGCCGCCGTCCTCCTGACTGGCCTGCGCCTCGCCCATCCTCATGCTGGTGGCTGGGTCGGGTGGATGATGCTCGCCGAGATCGGCCTGACGTTCGTCGCGATTCTTCCCGCCTTCGTGATGGCGCGCGTCGAAGGACGGCCCTTCGGCGATTTCGGACTGCCCGCGCGCACTGCCTTTGGCCGCAACTTCTGGGTCGGGACGCTGTGGGGAATCGCGTCCTTGAGCGCCTTGATCCTCGCGCTCCGCCTGGCCGGAGCCTTCGAGCTCGGGTCGCTCGCGCTGCACGGCGCCAGACTCGTAAAGTTTGCTGTCTTCTACGCCGTGTTTTTTCTGCTCACCGGATTCTTTGAAGAATTCCTGTTTCGCGGCTACTCACAATGGGTGCTCTCGAAAGGAATCCACTTCTGGCCAACCGCAGTGCTACTTTCTGTCGCTTTCGGATTAGTCCACGGCGGCAACCCGGGCGAAGCCAAGACTGGCCTGGTCGCGGCCGCCTTGATCGGCTTCTTCTTCTGCCTCACCCTGCGCCGCACTGGCAGTCTCTGGTGGGCCGTCGGCTTCCATATGTCCTGGGATTGGGGCGAGAGCTACCTGTACTCCGTCCCGGACAGCGGCGGCATGATGCCCGG
>PMCH01000181.1 GCA_003154055.1 Acidobacteriaceae bacterium | reverse complement strand
CTGGGGCGCAACGCGGGCGGACGCCAGTTTCACACTGGCGCGGAGCTGAATGCGTTTCTCACCCAATTGAATGATGGCGGCGCCAGCTATCCCCTGGTGGACAGCAACGCGCGCTTCAACGACACGTTCAACTCGCTCGACCTGCGCCTGGCGAAGGATTTCCGCATCCACGAGGGCATGTCATTACAGGTGTTAGCCGAAGTCTTCAACCTGGCGAACAAGAACAATATTCTCGGCTTCAACACAACTAACTACTCGGGCTTCTTCAACGCACTGGTGCCCGACCAGGAAGATCCGACACACTCTTCGGCCTTCGGTAAGCCGGTCAGCACCGCGGGCGGCGTGTTCGGATCGGGCGGGCCTCGGGCTTTCCAACTCGGGGCGAAGTTCACGTTTTAGCGGGGACTCGCCCGGCCTCCACTGGAGTGAGGAAGGCCGGAACCACTCCGGCGATTAGTCGGGAGTGGCACGATCGTTGCGCCACTGCCGAGCTGGGACGTGTCAGTTCTTCTTGCTGGTGGCGGGACCCTTGTCCACCGCGGCCGTGAGTTCTGCGCGAAACTTTGCGGCCTGTTCCGGCTGCCGCAAAGCATCGTATTCTTCCGCAAGATCGGTGCGGGCATTCTGAAGCCAGTTTGCGGGAGGGCTGGCCTGCTTCGTCAGGATCTCGTATCCGGCGCGGCTCTCTGCTTCGGCGTCNNTGATGGTCGGGCGCCAGTGTCTGGGAGTAGATCTGGAGCGCTTCCCTGAAAAGACGCTCGGCTTCGCCATACTGTTTGCGCTCTGCATGGACCCCCGCCAGATTGGAGAGCGCGATGCCGATGTAGTAGTGCTTCCCGGCATACACCTGGCGATAGATGTCGGCCATGCGCCGGAAGTCGGCCTCCGCCTCGTCAAATTTTTTCTGCTGCACCGCGATCCTGCCCAAGTCGCCCAGCGCGATGGCGACGCGGGGATGGACCTTCCCGTATACGCCTTCTTGGATTCCCAACGCCTCCTTCAAAATGCCGGCGGCCTCGTCGAGATTGCCCTCACTGACCAGGGTCCGCCCGAGAGTGGCCAAAGCGTCGGCGGTTTCGGGATGGTCTTTGCCGTAGAAGGACTGCATGATGTCCAACGCCTGCCGGTCGTAGCGCTCGGCGTCGGCAAAGTGCCCGGCCTCGTACTGGATAGCGCCCAGATTGATCAAATCGTCAGCGATGTGCGGATGTCGCTCGCCGTAGAGCTGGCGGTCCATGGCCAGGACGCGCTGGTTCAGCGACTCCGAGATGTCGTAGTGGCCAGCATAGAACTGGCTGTTGGCAAGCTCGGTCAGGGTGGCGGACAGGTCCGCCGTGGAAGCGCCGGACGCGGCCTGGAGGCGCACAGCTTCATCGAGCACCTGGATGGCGTGTTCATAGTCGCCGCGATCTTCCAGCATTTTCCCCAGCGTGAAGGTCGCCGTGCCGATCGCCGGATGGCTCGGAGGCAGGTGGCGCTTGCTCATATCCAGACCCTGGCGGGCGAGCCGCTCCGCTTCATCGAACTGGGCTTGCGCCGCGCGGAGCTGGGCAAGTGCCACCAGGCTCTCCGCTACTTCCGGGCTGTCCGGGCCAAACAGCGAGCGGCGCCGTTCCAGGGACAAACTCAGAAGTTTATCCGCGGAATCGAATTTGCCCAGGTTCTGGTAAACGCCCCCTAGCGTCTGGTAGAGCTCCGCTTGTGCCTTGGGGTCCGCACTGAGGGCATTTGCTTCCTGGACTCCGCGATCGACGAGCGTAATCACCTTCAAGTCGTCCGACGGTCCAACCGCTTCATCGCCTCCCTGAAACAGGTTCATGGTGAACCGCTGGATGCGCTGCACTCGTGCCGCCTCGGCCAGAGCCCCATCGCGTGCCTTTGCCAATCGAACAGTAAAAAAGATCACCAGGCCCACCACGACGGCGAGCGCGAGGGCTGCGGCGGTGACCTCGCGCCGATTCCTCAGGACGAACTTACCCAGCCGATAACCGAGAGTGTCGGCGCGGGCATCGAGCGGCTCGCCTCGCAGGTAATGGTCGATGTCGCGGGCCAGCGCTTCCACCGAGCGGTACCTGCGCTCGGGATCTTTGTGCATGGCGGTGAGGCACAGCACGTCCAGATCAGCCCAGGAATTTGCGCTCAGCGGTGGGGCCGGTGAGTGCGACTGGTTGGCAACCCGTTTGGCGACAGTCGAGGGCCTGGCCGGATCGTGCTCGACGAGAATGGTCTCGGCTTCCGTGGGCGCCAGGTTCGACAAGTCGAAGGGCAACTGGCCGGCCAGCAGTTCATACAGAATCACCCCCAGCGAATACACGTCGGTTTGAATTCCCAGCCGTTGGCCGCGAATCTGTTCGGGCGACGCGTAAGCCGGGGTCATTAATCGCAGGCCAGTCATCGTCTGCTGGGCCGGGAGGTCGAGACTCTCCACCTGTTTGGCAATGCCGAAATCAAGCAGGCGGATGGTCCCATCGCCTTTTACCAGGATGTTGGAAGGCTTCAAATCGCGATGAATCACGGCGTGGCTGTGCGCGTCCTGCGCGGCCTCGCACACTTGCCGGAACAGTTGCAGGCGGCGCTCGATGGAGCACCGGTGCTGAGCGCAGTAATCGGTGAGCGGCAGGCCTTCCACGTACTCCATGACGAAGAACGGGGTGCCATCGGGAAGGGTATCCGCGTCATAGATCCGGGCAATCGAAGGGTGATTGAGTTGCGCCAGCGTGCGCTGTTCCGCGGCGAAGCGCTCGCGGCGAGCGGGAGAAAGCCACGCATCGCGCAGTAGTTTGATGGCGACCAGGCTGCCGAGGTCAGAGCGCTCGGCCAGATAGACCACTCCCATCCCGCCTTCTCCCAGCACCTTGCGGACGCGGTACACCCCCAGTTCCGGGAAGGGAAGAGCGGAGGGCACGCTTTCATCGAACACATCCCGCGCGACCTGTGCCAGACTGCGGTCCAGAGGCGATGCGGACCGGGAGTCCTCCTGCAACAAGGCGAGCACGTCGGCCACCAGGCCGTCGTCTCCGCCGCAAGCCGACTTCAGAAAGGCGCGCTGTTCTGCCGCCGGAAGGTCGGCCCCTTCGTGGAACAGGGCTTGGATGCGGTCCCACCGGCTACTGTCCATCTGCGCTCCCGAATCGGACAATCGAAAAAGTGAGCCCGTCAGTGTGCCTGGCGGAGTTCATGGGCCAGCCATGCCTTGGCGGCGCGCCAGTCACGGAGAATCGTGGCCTCGGAGACGTCGAGCAGCGCGGCGGTTTCAGTGGCGTCCAGGCCTCCGAAGAAGCGGCTTTCCACCATCAGGGCCTGACGCGGTTCGAGCCGGGCAAGGTCGTCGAGCGCCCGGTCCAGTGCCAGCATATCTCTGCCACTCCAGGCCGGCCCGTCGTTGGAATCATCCAGGGTGACCACGGTGGCATCGGGTCCGCCTCTTTTACCGGCGTGCCGCCGCCGCGCAGCCTCGACCAGCACCTGGCGCATGGCGCGGGCCGCAATTCGCTTGAAGTGCAGGCGCGAGGTCGATGCAAAAGGCGGCGAATTTGCCAGCTTCAGCCAGGCCTCGTTGACCAGGGCGGTTGGACTGAGGGTGGCACTCTGATCGCCCCGTTTTACGCTCGCGGCCAGCCGGCGCAACTCTTCGTAGGTCACGCTGAACAGGTCGTCCAGGGCATGTCTTTCCTCCGCCATATACCTCCTCCCGAACCAAAGCGCCGGACCGCATGACCGATTGAAAACGTCATGACGGTTTTTCCCGCCAGATTACGCAATGCGAAGTGAATGCAGTGGAACCAGAGCTTAAGGGGGAGGATTGCGGGGAAATAGGCCGTCCCCACGGGGCCGAATATTAGCACTCTGGGACGGGGGCGGACAACTGCATTTCTGCTCAACTCAACTTGCAAAGGGGAAGGTGTCCAATGGCGAAGCGCGGCAAGGCCTTGCGGGATCCGTACTCTGGACCAGGCCTGTTGATGGTGGAAGGCCAGCAGTATCAGTTTTCGCTCGATGGAGTCTGGAAGTCAGAGGTACCTCCCAAGCCGGGNNTCAGTGTGGTGCCCGACTCTCAATTGACCAAGGAACAGGCAGAGGCGGCCATGGCGGTGGCGCGTGAAAAAGGCGCGATCCTTGCCTCGGGGCTCGTTGCCCGGTTCGGGGCGCGTACGCTGATCGCGGCGGGACTCCTTGTCGTCGGATGGTTTTTCCTGTCTGCTGTCTCTGTCCAGATCCCCTTTCTGGGCAAGTTGGAATTCAGCTTCTGGCAGGTCTTGGGCTTCCTGAACTCGACCAACGTGCTCGAGGCCATGGATCGCCGCGGCAGCCCAAGCCCGGGTCTGTATGGCTTTTTGGCCTGCATTGCGATTGCTGGCCCCTTCGTTCACCACTTCTGGAAGGACAAGCGTGCGCTCTTGGGCGGATTGCTGCCCTTGTTGTTCATGCTGGTCGTAGGACTTCTGCTTCGCAGCAGCATTCAAAGTGCCTTCGGCGGTGGTGCGGCCGGCCAGTTGGCAGAGATGAATAACCAGCTTCGGGACGAAGCCTTGAAGGCAGTTTCGCTCGGCTTCGGGACCTATCTTTCGACCCTGGCCAGTCTTTACTTCGCTGCAAGCGGGGCCAAGCAGTTTCTGGTGTCTAAGGGAAGCGAAATGCAGGGCTATGACAAGCCGCAGAAGTTGGCGGCGTAGCGTTCAGGATTCGATGACGCGTAGACCGGAGGGCCGTCTAGACCTTCTCCAGCTTTTCGTACACCACCATGTCGTGATCGCGGCGCAGGTCGCGGGGGTGATATTGCGGGATAGGGAACTCGATCTGCTTGAATTCCACCGGCGCCGTCTTCTTGTCAACCAGACCGAGCGCAACGGCTACCCCATAGATGATGGCTTCCGGTCGCGGCGGGCAGCCGGGGATGTAGTAATTCACGGGGAGGATCTTTTCGACCGGCCCGAGCACGGAGTAGCTGTCGAACCAGATACCGCCCCCGCAAGCGCAGGAGCCGATCGCAAAAACCAGTTTCGGCGCCGGCATGGCCTCGTAGGCGCGCTTCAGCGCCAGCGCGGTGGAACGCATCGCCGGGCCCTGGCACAGCATGACGTCGGCGTGGCGGGGTGAGCCCACCAGTTTGATGCCAAAGCGCTCGACGTCGTAATAAGGTGTGAGCACGTTGAGCACTTCAATGTCGCAGCCGTTGCAGCCGCCGCTGTTCGCGTGATAAACCCACAACGACCGGCCAAACATTTTCTGGCACAGGTTTTTCAGCATATCTAGTCCAGTTCGATCTTGATATCGTCCACAACCGGCTCGCTTTCCAGGAAAGCCTGCGAGCGGTAAATCCAGCGCTCGCTTTGCAGGTCGTCGGAGCGATACCCCTTCATCTTCAACTCGTCCAGCACGGCAGCGCCTTTGAAGCAGCGTCCGCAGCGTTGGCAAGTGCTCATGAAAAGTTCCAGCTTCTGGCCGAGGTCCCCGATCTTGTTCGTCGCGTTCTCGAACTCCAGGCTCATGGTGATGGCTTTTTCAGGACACACATCGGCGCAGCGACCGCAGTATGTGCAACGGCGGCCGAGATACTGCAGGATGCGGACTTCCTGGCAGACGTCGAACACGAGAATTTCCCGCGCCGGACAATTGTTGGCGCACCCCGCGCAGCCCACGCACTTGGCAGCGTCAAAGATCGGCCGGCCACGGAAGTTTTCCGGCAGGGGTTGGGCCTGGGCAGGATAGGGCAGCGTCACGCGCCCCGCCTTCAAGCAGAGGAACGTCTCTTCGAGTTTGCTCAGGACCGACATACGTNNTATCCATAGCTCGCCAAAACCAGCGCTCCGAGCGCGACTGCAAACAGGCTGGCAAAGAAGCGAATCGCCTGGTCAATGCGATAGCGCGCGTGGGTTGCGGCAACCAACGTCACCAGCAGCACCAACACGAACACCTTCGCCCAGAACAGCAGCCAGCCCAGCGGAAAGACCAACTCGGCGCCCCAGGGCATGAATATCCTCACAAACAGCGCGCTGTAGATGACCAGCTTCGCCATCTGCGCGTACTTGAACAATGCCAGCTTGGGCCCGGAGTATTCCATGAGCGGGCCTTCCATGAGTTCGGTCTCAGCTTCCGACATGTCGAAGGGCACGCGCTGCACGAATGCCTGAAAAGAGAGCAGCATCACGCCCAGCATGATCAGTCCTGACCATGGAATTCCGCCCGCCACGTAAACCGAGCCGTTCAGCACGGTATCGAGCCGGAACGACGCGGTATGGACGGCGCCCACGATCAGGGCGATGGCGAGTAGAGGTTCGAGCGTGATCATGCTCATCATTTCGCGACTGATCCCGACCAGCGAATAGGTGGATCCTGCAGCCAGGCCCGCCAGCAGCGTGCAGATGCTGCAAAGCGTGAGCAGATAGATCAGCAAAATTACGTCGCCCGCCGAATTCAGGGGTGCAGTGAAGCCCATCGGCACCAGGCACGCTACCGTGAGCACGGTCGCCAGTGAGAAATATGCGGCGAAGCGCTGCATGAATGGCGATTGGCCGGACTCAATGTCCTCCTTGCCCAGCAGCTTCAGCAGGTCGAAGTAAGGCTGCAGCAGCGGTGGTCCCTGGCGTGACTGCACGCGCGCGGTCACCTTGCGCAGCACACCCTGGCAGAATGGAGCCACCAACAACACCAGGCCGACGTTCAGCACTCCGCCTACGATCATCCAAATTACATTGCGATCCATAAACTTTCCCTTACGGCTTCTTCGTCCGCGTCAGTTCGAGCAACTCCTTCTGCGACCACACCTTGGTTGTCCCCGAGCGCAAGTCGACCGTCTCCAGGCGATCGGTGCAGGAAAAACACGGATCGATGCTGCCCAGCGAGATGGTCATGTCCGCAATCTGCTGGTCTTTGATCATCATCGGAATGGCCTGCAAGTTTTGATAGGTCGGAGCACGCACCCGCCAACGGCGTGGGCGATTGTTCTCTCCAGTGATAACAAAGTGATGGGCCTCGCCGCGCGGGGCCTCGACCGAGGACAGGCCCATGCGTCCGATCGGCAACTCGTCCTTGATCTCCAGTTGCAGCGGGCCGTCTTCCATCCTGTCGAGACACTGGCGGATGATCTTGATGGACTCGAATACCTCCTTC
Source organism: Acidobacteriaceae bacterium (assembly GCA_003154055.1). Taxonomy (GTDB): domain Bacteria; phylum Acidobacteriota; class Terriglobia; order Terriglobales; family Acidobacteriaceae; genus Acidiflorens. The sequence continues at coordinate 13,684 of PMCH01000181.1, read as the reverse complement.
ATCCGCACCACCAGGCGCGCCCACACGTCGGCACTCTGTGCCGTGATGACGTCGAAATCCACGCGGTCGTACGCGGCATAGGGATGATCGCGGCGGCAATCGATCTCCACTCCCGCAGCCCGCGCCACCGGGCCAACCAGTCCCACGCTCTTGACCAGGAGTTTGTCGGCCACGCCCACATCGCGCGTGCGCTTTTGGATGTTCCGATCCTTACCCACCGCGCCCACCACCGGACGCCACTCAGATTCCAGTTTGTCCAGTACGACGCGGAGCTCGACCTTGATTTCGTGCGTGATATCGCGACGCACGCCACCGATCAGGCACAGCGCATACGTCTTGCGGTTTCCGCTGATCTTTTCCGCAATCCACATGATGGGCTCGCGGATGCGGAAGCTCTGCATGAAGAGCGTGTCGAAGCCGACAATGTGGCAGGCCAGCCCGACCCACAGCAAGTGGCTGTGCAAGCGCTCCAGTTCCAGCATGATGGTCCGGATGTATTCCGCGCGCGGCGGCGGCGTGAGCGCGGCGGCCTCTTCGACGGCCTGCACGTAGGCCACGTTGTGCACGCATCCGCAGATGCCACAGATCCGCTCCGCCAGCATCGGGATATCGTTGTAGCTCATCACCGACTCGGCAAGCTTCTCGATCCCGCGATGCACCATGAAGCCGCGATACTCGCAGCCGCGCACCATCTCACCCTCGACGTAGAGGCGGAAATGGGCGGGTTCGTCGAGCGTGGGATGGAAAGGACCGAACGGAACCACGGTGCAACCCTCCGGCACCTCGTCGAACTTGAATTCGCGGTTTTCGTCGTAGCTTTCAGGAACCTCGTTCCACGGTACGTCCTTGCGCAGCGGATGCTTGCCTTCGGGCCAGCCGTCGGGCAGCACCAGCCGTTTCAGATACTGGTGGCCAACCGGCTCGATCCCCAGCAGGTCGCGCATCTCGCGCTCAGCCCAACTGGCGGCGGGTACCATTTGCGTGATGCTGTCAATTTTCGGATCGTCCTCAGGCAACTGGGTGAGCACGCTGCACAGCACGTGATCCCTGTCGAAGGCAAAGGTGTGCGCGACCAGGAATTTTCCCGAGAAAGGTCGGTCATCGGTTCCGATGCTGGCCACATAGCGGGCGTCGAGCTCCCGGAAGATGTGCTGGCACACATGCTTCACGGCCGTCCGGTCGACATACACGAACAGGCGACTGTCGCTCGGTAAGTCCGCCCGATCGATGAGGGGGCCAAACCTGGCCTTGAATTCCTCAAACATTTCGCGGGCGATCATAGGGGCTCCTTCAGGGCGGGTGGTTTGTGTACTCGGGGCATGCCACCCAGCCAGCGGAAGTAGCGTTTGATTTCGCCGTAGAAATTGTGGGCCACGTAGCGATGGCAATCCGCTTCGCGAACGTAGCCGCAGAGCCACGGATCGGCGGCGCGCCGCTGCGCGCTGCCCAGTTTCGAAATACCATAGACAATCAGGAACATCAAACCCAGGACGGCTGCCAGCGCGATTGGTGCGAACAACGCTGCGGAACCTCGCTGTGCCAGACCACCGACCGGCCCGCTCTCCATGGGAGAGGCGCTGGCCAGTGTTGTGCCCAGGCCGCCTCGACTCGACTGGAGCGCATGTTGCATCAGGCGGAACCCGATCGCCGGCACCACTCCCAGCAGCACGCAGAAAAATGCGAGCACGACTTGCGGTAGTTGCATCATCCAGGGAACTTCCAGCCGGCCGTTGTTCGCTGCCACTCGTGCCTTCACCAGAGTGCTGGCTCGTGAGAGGAAACTCACCCCGAAGAACTTGATAAACGACGCCAGCGTGAGCGCGCTGGTCAGGATCGCGATTACAGCGCACACCAGCAGATAGTGGGCCGATCTGCTGCCCTGAATCGTAGCCACGTAGATGCTCCACTTGCTCACGAAGCCGTTGAACAATGGGACTCCAGAGATCGAGAACGAGGCCACCAGCGCGGTGACGGCGGTGAGTGGCATGTATTTCATCATGCCGCCCATCTTGTTCAGATCCTGGGTGCCGGTGGCGTGCAGCATGGAGCCCGCGTTCAGAAACAACAACCCCTTGAACAACCCGTGATTCAGAACGTGGAAAAGCGCGCCGAAGAAAGCAATGGTCGCGAGCGCGGTCGTGGCCGGAGTTGCTACTGGCAGCAAGGCCATGCAGGCGCCGGTGCCCAGCAGGATATACCCGATCTGTCCGATGCTATGGAAGGCAAGCAGCCGCTTGGACTGTTCCTGCTTCAGCGCCTGCATCGTCCCGGTAAACAGCGTGATCGTTCCCAGCACCGCGACCAGCATGCCCCATCGGGCGAGTGGATAGTCCGCCTGGGCACTGATCGGCACNNCCAGAGGAAATAGCGCATCAGGCCATACACGCCGGTCTTGATCATGACGCCGGACAACATGGCGCTCACCGGCGACGGCGCGGCCGGGTGTGCATCCGGGAGCCAGACCTGGCCGAAGGGCCACATACCCATCTTGATTCCGAAGCCCACCAGGAACAGGCCAAACGCCAGCGCCGTGGTGCCCGGCCGCGTACTCAGCAGCAGCGGCAGATTCGCGCTCACGGTGTCGAAGTCATACTTCAGGTTGGCGCTGCCGCTGACGCTCTTTCCAGTGATGGCGAGCAGTTCGGCGCCCACCATGGTCGCGGCGCAGGCAATCTGCATCATGATGAGGTACTTGTTGGCAGCCCTGACGTTCTCCCGTTTCCGGTACTCGAAGCGAATCAACGCATAGCCCGGCAAGGTCATCAGCTGCCAGAAAATGAAGAAGAACCACATCATGTCGGTGGTCGAGAGCAGTCCGTACATGGCGGCGAGGAAGAGCAGGAAGTACGGGTAGTAGCGTGCCACCCCGTAATCCTGATAGTGCCGCATATAAATGATCGAATAGAAAGAGGCTGGCACCGCGATCACGGCAGCCAGCAGCAGGAACACCGCAGTCAGGCCGTCCACGTAGATGCGGAGGGCGAAGCCGAACTTCGGCATGGCCCAGAAGGCCGCGGGATGCGCCGACGGGCCGGCGGTCAATACCTCGACCACCGCCGAGAGGATGATGACGGCAGTGGCCGCCGTGATTAGAAATGCAAGCCATCCCGCCAGCATCTTGCTGCGCGATACCAGCAGCGTCAGCACCGCGCCCGCAATGCAGGTGAAGATAGAGACGAGGACGGCCTGTTCCGGCGTCATCATACGGTCACTTCCGCGTCCTCTTGGCTGCTAACTGCCGCGTCCCGCTCAGTTGGAGGGGCATCTGCTACGTGGCTTGTGCCGGGTTTCAGGCCGATCAACAGGTCGCGAAGGAGCTCAAGCGTTGCGAACATGGTTGGGGTGAGCTGCTGTCCGGCTTTCAGCGATTCCGGCTGGACCCCCAGCAGCCACACTCTCGTTCTCGCGCTGGTTTCAACCCATCTCGCCAGCACGCCCACGGAAATCCTGTGAGTCGAGACTTGCGGGTAGCGGGCTGCCATTTCCTGGGCATTCAGAAGGACTACCGAACCGGGCGCACCTTCGAATTCAACCGCATCGAGAAAGAGAATATGGTCGAATCCCTGCTCCGCGACGCTGCCGATGCAACGGTCGGGCGTAGTCTCCGCGATGACCACATCCGGCAGGCCCGCTCTCAGCAGTTCTTCTCCCAGGCGGACGCCGAAACCATCGTCGCTGTAGTCGGCGTTTCCAAGCGCGATCAGGCAGGTGCGACCCTGCAGGCAATGCTGGAGTTGCTCGCGGAGATCCCCCGTGAGCCGCATCAGATGTCCTCCCCGAGCTTCTTGATCTGTTCATAGGTGAACACGGGGCCGTCCACGCACACGTAGGCCACACCGATGCAGCAGTGCCCGCATTTGCCGACTCCGCACTTCATGTATCGCTCGAGCGTCGAAACAATGTTGCGTTCCTGAAAGCCCATTCCCAGCAAGTCCTGAATCACGAACCGGAACATGATCGGTGGCCCACAGACGAAGGCCACTGTGTTCTCCACCGGAACCTTCACATCGGGCTTTTTGAAAAGGCTGCCGACGACGCCAACGTTGCCGGTCCAGTCGTCAGCGGTACGATCCACGGTAAGGTGGCACTCCACGCCGGGCGTCCGCTCCCATTCGAGCAGTTTCTGCACATACATCAGTTCTTTCGGTGTCTTTGCGCCGTGAAAAATCTGGATGCGTTCGTATTTGTCGCGGTTCGCCAGCGCGTACACGATGGCGGATCGCAGCGGAATTAGCCCGATGCCCCCGGCCACGAATACCAGGTTCTTGCCGTAATACTCTTCCATCGGGAAGCCGTTGCCATAGGGTCCGCGGACGGCAAACTTGTCGCCCGGTTTGAGCTGGTGGAGCGCAGAGGTGCAACTGCCGACCTGTCGAACCGTGAAGAAAGTCTCATCCTCCGTCGGGCTGGGCGGCAGGGAAGTGGGAAACTCGCCCACGCCAAACAGTGACACCTGCGCAAACTGGCCGGGACGGAAGCGCTTGAAAGCGCGCTGCTCGGCGGGATCTTCAAAGTGCCAGCAGAACGTCTTTACCTCCGCGATCTCGCTGACCACTCGGTCGAGCACCGCCACCTTCGGCAGATAAACGTTCTCTGTCGCCGGGAGTGTGGGCGTGATCTCAGTGGCTGACGGGTTCATGCTTCTCGACCTCCACAGTGGCGCGGCGGATCATCTCCACCACGCTCGGCATCCCGATATCTCCATGACAGACCGCCGCACAGCGGCCACATCCGGCGCACGCCATGGAAAGCTCGCGCTGAATGAAATAGTGGGCCAGTTTGCGGAAGAAGCGGCGGTTGCGCCGGTCATGCACCGCTCTTCGCGGATTGAACCCTCCTGCCATGCGCGTGAAACCTCCAAACGCGCAGGAGTCCCAGATGCGCACCCGCTCGATTTCGTTCGGCCCGACTTGCCGATCGGTCGCGGTGAAGCAGGTGCACGCCGGGCAGACATAGGTACATCCACCACATTCCAAGCAACGGTTGCCAATCTCCTCCCAGGTTTTCTCCAGAATCTTTTCCCGCGTGACGTCGCTGATGGCGGCGGAAAACCAGCTGGTCGTAACCGGCTTGAATCGTTTCCTCACGTCTTCCAAAATTGCCCGGCGCTTCGCCACATGCGCCTTGGTGCCCTTCCGGAAGATGGGATCGGTAAACATTGCTTCGCCGGCGGGCGTTCCCGCCACGGCCATGAATTCATCGCCCAGATCCATGAGCTGCAGATCGAAGTGGTCGCGGGCGGCGGGACCGGTGTCCGAGCAGACGCAGAAGCACTCTTCGCCGATATCCACTTCCGGGTCGGTGCAGGCAACATTGATCAGCAGCAGGTTCTTGCGGCGGTTCTCGTAGTAGATATCGCGGAAGTCCCGGCCCAGGTAGAAACGATCCAGGTGGAAGATGCCGGCAATGTCGCAAGAGCGAATTCCGAAGATGGCGCGTTTCGGTGCTTCGTAGGTGGGCTCAACACGCAGATCGCCATTGTTGCGCTCGATCTTCAGCAGGCGCTCGATGTGCGGAAAGACATAGCGCTTGGGCGGATAGTAGGGATTGGGCAGGTGAATCCGGATCTGATCGCGGTTCAGGTCGGTGACGGTGTCGAAGAAGGTGTCGCGGCCACGCCCGCCGAAAGGCGCGATCACCTCGTAGCCCTCCAGCCTCAACGTATCCACGATTTTCAGCACATCGGCGCGGTCGAGGACGCGGGCTTTCATGCAGTCTCCTTCTGCGCTCGAACCTGGACCAGACGGCGGCTGTCACCGCTGGCACCGAGGATCTCCCTCTCGACTTCGCGCATGAAGTGCGGGACAAAGATGGTGCCGCTCCTGATCTCGGCAGTGACCCGTGCCGTGGCCACCGACGATGCACCGGCTGCGCAGAGCCGGACCTTCTTCCCATCCCGGATGCCAAACTGTTTCGCGTCATCCGGGTTGAGTTCGACGAAACCGTCGGGATAGTCGAGCATCAGGATGCGATACTCGCGCTTGAGGGTTTCGCTGTGCCGGACCAGCACGTTCTGGTTCCAGTAATACAGCGAGTTTCCAAAAACCAGGGTGAGCGGGAACTCTTCCGGAACCGGCGCGGCCGGGGCGGGCTTGGATACAGCGACAAACTTGAAGGGCCGGTCCTCACGGTTTTCCCCGAAGAGAAACTTCGTGCCCAGCGGACGGTCTTTCGTGCACGGCCATTGCCGTCCATACTCGCGGGCCAGGTTCTCATAGCTGGCGCCACTATAAAAAGGAACGACCTGGCCAATCTCCTCCATCACTTCTCGGGCGGATGAGTATTTCCAGTTGGCGCCCATGAGTTGCGCCAACTTCACGATCTGTTCCCATGCCGAGGTCAGTCCCGCCGGAGGGTCAACCACTCGCTCCACCAACTGAATGCGGCGGTCAGTGCTGGTGAACGTGACCTCTTCTTCGCCGAAGGCCGTCGTGGGCAGTACGACGTGCGCATACTCGCTGCTCTCGGTCATGAAGAGGTGCTGCACCACGACCAGGTCAAGTTGCCGGAGTTGCTCCGCCACGTCTCCCAGAAAGACCGTGTTTGCGGGATCGTAGCGGGAGAGCCACAACGCTTTCACTTTGCCGTGTCCGCGATGGGTCAGCAACGCGCGCGAGCCCAGCCCCGGTTCGGACGGGATCTTCGCTTCCCACACAGCTTCGATCGCCTCGCGGGCTGTGCTGTTTGCAACCGAATGGTAGCCGGGCAGTCGGTCCGGCAACATTCCCACATCGCACACGCCCTGCAGGTTGTTCTGCTCGCTCAGCGCAAAAAGTCCCGCTCCCCGTTTCCCCAGATTGCCCGTGAGCAGCGCCAGGTTTACGACGCAACGAATGCTATCGCGCGTCCGGTCTTCCATGCTGGTGGAAAACAGCAGGGTCGCGGATCTGGCGCCTCCGTAAGCGAGAGCGGCCGCCTCAATCAGGCTGGGGGACACTCCGCAGCCCTCGGCGGCACGGAGCAGGTCGTAGTCGCGGATTGCTGCCAGGAAGGCTTCGTATTCACTGCAGCGTTCCTTGATGAACGGAAGCTTCATCAGGCCGCGGTCCACGATCACCTTGGCTATCGCACCGTAAAGAAGCGTTTCGGTGCCGGGCTTGATTTGCAGAAACAGATCGGCGCTCTCGGCGACACGGTGACGGCGGGTTCCGACCACGATGAGCTTGGCGCCGCCGAGCTTGGCGCGAATCACCGCGCCTCCGATGGTGGGCAGCCGGCGCGCCAGATCCACGCCGTCCACCACGATCACTTCACTCTGCGCCAGTTCCGCGATGGAATTCGTACTCGCCGGCACGCCGATCATATCCAGCAACACGTTGATCGAATTGTTGGAATACACGCCGGTGCCGTGATGCACGTTGTTGGTCCCAATCACGGCGCGCGCGAACTTCTGCAGCAGGTACGATTCTTCGTTCGAGCAGCGCGGGGAATTCAGGAAAGCCAGCGCATTGGGTCCATGTTCGCGCCGGATCTCCGCAAACCTGCTGGCGATGAACCCGAGCGCCTCGTCCCAGCTCACCTCGTGCAACTTGCCATTGTTCCGCAGCAGGGGGGTCTTCAGCCGGTCCGGAGAACTGGCGACTTCATGGACGTGCCAGCCGCGGACACAGATCCTTCCCTGGTTGGTCGGATGGGAAACGCTGGGATATACCCCCACCACTTGGTTGCCGGAGGTCTCCAGATAGAGACCGCAACCCACTCCACAAAATGTGCAGGTGGTAAGTTTGTGGGCCATTAATTTTGCCCGTGCCTACTATCGTCGATGCCAAAGAAAAGCCGATAGTGCAGAGCGCACCGATGGGTGTGACAAGCGCCACCACGTAGGAACGGTCGCGTACCGAAACGGCAATGTGGGGAATACGACTAAGTGACAGGTGGCAAACCACATAGCGCGCCGTGCGGACAGGCCCAGGCGAACTTCTGCTCAGGGGGCGTACCAGGTCCAACCGCCTGAACGGAAGAGCCCGAGCTTTGGTGGGACCCCGCCCCGGAGGAAGTTTCTGAGCGTCTGAACGGAGTCAGGCAGACACAGTTACGACCCCGTTCCGCCGCCAGACCCCACGAAGGGCCGTCAACCAGCTACGCGGTTCTTCCCGGCTGCTGGTAGCGCGCGCGAACATCGCGCTCCGCTGCTGCCCAGTCTTCATTCTGGTTCCCGGGAATGCCCCCGCGCTCCAGGTAGATTTCGTAGGCGCGGCGGCGAATCTCGTCTTCCAGGCTGATGGGAACCGGAATCACGTTTTTCCGACCTTCAGGGACGACTGAAATGCCTGCGGGTTGGGCGGGTTTCGCCGGTTTATTGCGTCCTGGACCGCTGTTTCCAGTGGTTTTGCGAGCCATACCATACTCCTTACAACTGGCCAATTCCAGTAATGGTTTGAATTGATGAACGAGCCACATACACGTCACCTGACAACTGATTGTTCTTGAACCACTCTGTGGCGGATGATGTCATTATCTTAACTGGTCAGCCTGTGGAACAGGGCCGGGATCGCAAAAAAATGTCCGATTCAACTGTCTTCTGGCACATCCAGTGACCGATTGGCTTATCCTCTCAGCACGATCCGGGTAACGCCCGTAACTTGTCGCCGCGTTCCTTTGATCTGAGACTAGTCACAGGCAGAAGAAAGGTGCAATGTCGCCTCCAAGCAAACCGGGCAGCAGCGTGGCGCCAGCGAAAGCCAAAACTGGCAGCGTTACCGAACTGGAGAGAATGATTACCGACTCGCCTACCCCCGACCGGGTGTGCGTGAAGCTATCCCACATCCTGCGAGTGGAGCGCAACGAAGTCGCCCTCCTGCGTTTGGAGGGGGGCAGCCTGAAATTCGTATATCCTGCCGAGCTTCGGTCGGCGGGCGCAATTCCCCTTTCCGGTTCGGCCGTGGCCGCGCGAACGGCTGCCACCCGTGCGCCCCTGCTTTCCAACTCCTTTGCCCGCGTGAAGCATGTCAGTTTGTTCGAAACCATCAAGCTGGGTACTGGGGCCGAGAGCGAGCGAACGGAGCAGATGCCGATTCAGAAGATCATCTCGGTTCCTGTCATCGATGATGCGGGAGAGGTTGTGGGAGTGGCGCAACTCTCGCGCAAGGGCCTGGACTCCTCGCTGGCGGGCCTGGACTTTACCAGCGAAGATTTGGTGCTGCTGGAACGCGCCGCCGAAGTGATTGCCCGCATGCCCTTCATGCGAGACGGCGCTCCTCTCTGACCTGAAATTTATCTCCGAACCGGGTCGACCTGGATCCCTTGTCAGAAACTAATCCGGCCTATCTGGTCTACACGGCCTGCCCCGCGCAGAAGCCCGACGCCCAGGCCCACTGGAAATTGAATCCGCCCAACTGGCCGGTCACATCCACCACCTCCCCGATGAAAAACAGCCCCGGGACCCGCCGGCTCTCCATGGTCTTTGCCGACAGTTCGCCGGAATCCACTCCTCCGGCAGTTACTTCAGCCTTGCCGTAGCCCTCCGTAGTTTCGGGCACCACTTCCCAGTGATGCAGTTGGCGCTCCGCCTCGGCGAAAGCATGGTCCGTGGCGGCGTTCAATGGATGGAGTTCCAGCCAGCGGTCTGCCAACCGGCGCGGCAGCACCTCCCGCAGCAGCGATTTCCAACTGGCGGTATCGCAATGCCCCCGGCCGCGTAAATCCGAGACAAGGTTTCGGCCGGGCGCCAGATCGACAGTGATCGGTTGTTGGCCGTTCCAGTAAGAGGAAATCTGCAGGATCGCGGGCCCGCTTAGACCGCGGTGGGTGAACAGCATCTTTTCCCGGAAGCTCTGCTTGGGACGGTTGGTGGAGGCAGTGACCTCGGCGGAGACTCCAGCCAGGTCGCACCAGCGCTTCCGATCCACTTCCCGAAAAACCAGAGGCACCAGGGCAGGACGGGGCGGCTGAATGTTCAAACCGAACTGCCGCGCCAGGTCGTACCCAAACGATGTAGCGCCAATCTTGGCAATGGACAGCCCGCCGGTGGCGATCACCAGTCGGGGCGCCTGAAACGCAGCGGACTCGGCTTGCACCACAAAACTCTCCGCATGTTCGATCTTCAATATCTTCGTGACTGTCCGGATTTCGACCTTGGAGGCCGCGCATTCCTGCTCCAGCATGGCGACGATCTCGCCAGCCGAGCCGTCACAGAACAGTTGTCCCAACTTTTTCTCGTGATAGGGGATGCGATGCTTCTCCACCATCCGCAGGAAGTCCGAGGGCGTGTAACGAGCCAGAGCCGACTTGGCGAAGTGAGGATTGGAGGAGAGAAAATTCTCCGCTCCAGTGTGCAGGTTGGTGAAGTTGCAGCGGCCGCCGCCGGAGATCAGGATCTTCTTGCCAATCTGTTCGGCGCGTTCGATGACCAGGATACGCCGGCCCCGTTTGCCGGCTTCGATGGCACACATCAGGCCGGCGGCGCCCGCTCCCAGAATAATGGCGTCGTATCGTTGCTCCACGCAGGACGAGCTTATCAGGTGGAGGGCGAAGTTTCGCCTGGACGCATGGAGCCGTTCCAGGAGCTACCACTGTCCGGCGCGGCGTTCCGGGTATGATTCCGACGTGCTTGTGCTGTGCGAGGGCGGAGCAGCGTGATGCCGGGTGCTTGTTTGATCAAAGTTCGCGGAGTGGTGCAGGGCGTCGGCTTTCGCCCCTTCGTCTACCGGCTCGCCCTCGCTCACCAGCTTCGCGGATGGGTACTCAACGGGGAGGGGGGTGTTGAAATCCACGCCGAGGGCGCGGACTCCGCCCTGCAGGAATTCGTACGTCTGCTGCAAACGGAAGCTCCCCCAGCCGCCCGCATCGCCACCATCGACGTCCAACCGGCCAACGCGCAAGGCTGCAGCGCCTTCGTCATCAAAGAGAGTGAGCGCAGGGCTCGCCCCACNNCAACTGCACCAATTGCGGCCCACGCTACACCGTCATTCTCGGACTCCCCTACGACCGGCCGAATACCACCATGAAAAGCTGGCCGTTCGATCAATACTGCGATGCCGAGTACCACGATCCGGCCAACCGGCGATTCCATGCGCAGCCGGTCGCCTGTCCGCAGTGCGGCCCTCACTATTATTTGCGCAACGGCGCGGACACCGTGTATGGAGACCAGCCGGTCATCCGCCACACGGTCGAGCTTCTGAACTCGGGCAAGATTGTCGCCATCAAAGGACTCGGCGGATATCACCTGGCCTGCGACGCGCGTAATCCCGCTGCCGTGCGCGCAATGCGGGAGCGCAAATTTCGCAAGGAGAAACCCTTCGCGGTGATGGTGAAAGACGTTCCCGCCGTTCGCGAACTGGTCGTGCTCTCGGCCGACGCTGAGGCGTTGCTGACTTCCGTTGCGCGCCCCGTCGTGCTGGCAACCACCAGAATTCAACTCGCCGAGGTCGCCCCGGACAATCGTGAACTCGGAGTGATGCTGCCTTATACGCCGCTGCAACATCTGCTCTTTGCCGGGGGCGCTCCGGACATCCTGGTCATGACCAGCGCCAACCGTTCCAGCGAACCGATTGCCTACGAAGACCAGGACGCGTTGGATCGTCTCTCCGGGATCGCGGACGCATTCCTGATCGGCGAACGCCCCATCGCGCGCCGGGTGGATGACTCCGTGGCGCGCGCCGGAGTGTTTGGTCCGGTGATTCTGCGGCGCTCGCGCGGCTACGCTCCGGGCGCGTTGGCGACCCTGCCGGTGGAGCGGCCAATCCTGGCCGTGGGGGCCGATCTGAAGAATACGGTCACGCTCGTGGTCGACGGTCAGGCATTCGTGAGCCAGCACGTCGGTGACTTGGACCACTACGAAGCCTTTCGCGCCTTCCAGGAAACGATTCGTGATCTCGTGGCTATGTATGAGATTCGTTGGGAAGACGTCCTCGTGGCTCACGATTCGCATCCCGGATATCGTTCGACCGCAGCTGCGTTGCTGCTTCCGTCTTCGGAAAAGATTTCGGTACAGCATCATTGCGCTCACGTGGCATCGGTGCTGGCCGAGCGCGGCGCGTGGGAACAGCGCGTGCTGGGCGTGAGTTTTGACGGCACCGGATACGGCGACGACGNNTGCGCCCCGCTGCACTGCCCGGCGGTGATGCCGCGGCGCAATATCCGGTGCAAGCCGCGGCAGGATTCCTGGCGCAAATGGAGGGCTTGCCCGATCTGACCGTCGCGCCTTTTTCCTTTTCCCCGCGCTACCAGATGGCCCTGCAGATGATTGAGAAGAGAGTCCGGACATTCACCACTACTTCCGTCGGAAGGTTGTTTGACGCCGCGGCTGCACTGCTGGGGTTTACCCGGGAGATCACATTCGAAGGCCAGGCCGCGATGTGGCTGGAGCAGTTGGCACGCGCCGCCCCCCAGACCGAGCCGTATCCGTTCCCATTCGCGAATCGCGAACTGGATTTCCGCCCCCTGCTTCATGCAGTGGCCGCCGATCGAGCCAAAGCCCGCAAACGAGAGGAGATTGCACGGTCGTTTCAGCGCGGGGTCGCCGTCGGACTTGGCGAAGCGGTGAAGGCCCTGGCGAGCCCGCGGAACCTCGATACCGTCGTTCTTTCCGGAGGTGTTTTCCAGAACGAACTGCTCCTTGAGGACCTGAAGCCCGACCTGGAGCAGGCCGGTTTCCGGCTCTGGACGAATCAACTCGTGCCGCCCAACGACGGTGGGATCAGCCTGGGGCAGGCAGCATTGGCGGCTTTTCGCACCGTTTCATCTGGCCAAGCCTGACGGGAAACAATCCCTACCGCGAAGATTCACGGGAAGTTGTAACTGTTGGCACAGAATGGGCATATCCCGAGAAAGGACAGAAACCCGATATTACTTAGCTGTGCGAGCGGTTTAGGGCGTAGACTAGATGTAGATCAATTATGACAAACACCAAATTTGTTGTGAAAGTGAACCGTACCGGTGCCCGCTCCGTTGAATACGTCCAGCGGGTGGATCGGACTCCCATCCTGACCACCACCAACCGTAAGCTGGCACTGGTAATGGGCAGATTCACTGCCGAAGACGCTGTCAAATCCATCCAGAATTCCCGTTGCAGCCCGGAGTTGGTTTCCGTGCAAGTTAGCGCCTAGCACGATCGTTCGCATCCCCGAATTACAAGGGTAACCGTCGCATCTCATGATGCTGGGCGGAGCTTTGCGCTCCTCTCGGTCGGTTCTAATGTTCCGTCCCGCGACTGCCGATACCGCAAGGCAGGGACGGTGGACTCGTGAAGATTCTCGTGGTCGAAGACAGTGTTGCCATCCGGCGCGAAAATGAACGCGTTCTGATCAAAACGGGATATGAAGTCATCTGTGCGGCGGACGGACCCTCCGCCCTGCTCATGGCTCGGGAACAGAAGCCGGATTTGATTCTGCTGGACCTGATGCTGCCAAAGATGAGCGGGACCGTCGTGCTCCGGCGCCTGAAAGAGAATCCTCTAACCGCCAGCATTCCGGTCGTCGTGGTGAGCGGCCTTTCCGGAAGAAACCGCGAGAAACTGATCGAGGAAGGGGCCGAGGAGTACCTGGAAAAGAACACCCTGATGCCAAGACCCGGAGAAAACCTCCTGCCCAGAATCCTGGAGGATGTGATCTGCCGCATCAACCGCAAACGGGGCATCATGTTCACCACCGTTCCCATCAGCCACTGACGCAGCCGGGCCGGGCCTCCGGTCGCTCCATGACTTCCGCCTGCGAACTCTATCTCTAAGTGTTTGTGAGAACTAGAA
>PMCH01000307.1:342-17870 GCA_003154055.1 Acidobacteriaceae bacterium | reverse complement strand
GAACCGTCGTGCGCGTAGTCGAGGAACACCTCGTCCACGATTAGAGCGCTTTGGTAGTCCCGGCAGAAAGCGTTGAGCGCGGCGCCCTCATCCATGCTGGCGTAGGATCCGGTGGGATTGTTGGGATGGACCACAATCACTGCGCGCGTCTGGGGAGTCGCTGCCTTATACAAAGAATCGAAATCGATTTGCCAGCCGTGGTCGTAAATCAACGGATACGGAACAACCTTCACGTCACAGAGACCGGCCAGGAACTCAAACAACGGATAGCTCGGCTTGGGGATGAGCACTTCATCTCCGGGATTGCACAAGAGACGGAAGATGAAGGAGTAGCCTTCGCTGGTGCTGGTGGTCAGGATGAGGTGCTCGGGATCAAGGTCGTAGACATCATGCGACTCGCGGTAGTAGCGGCAGACCGTCTTGCGGGCTTGGAGCAGTCCTCGCGGCTGCGGATCGTAGTGCATGGCCTCGGGATTACACAGTGCCTCAAGAACCGTCTCCGCATCCGGACGGATACCAGCCTCGGTGGGATTGGAGATCGAGAGATCGAGAATCTTCTGTCCTGATGCGCGAACATCAGCGATCGCACGCGCAATCGCGTTGGCGTGAAGCGGCCAGTTGGTGCGGTGGGAGAAATTCACCATGAAATCGAACTGTTGCAGGGAAACATGATAGCTGCTTTCAGGAGGGAGCGCTCCTCAACGCATCGTCAAAAATAAACGCTCGTTTCTTCAGAATGATTCAGACTAGTTAATACGCTGTTCATGGACAACATTTAGAATTCGTAACAATATCTTCACGTAACGAAGTTGGGGCAAGGCAAGTCCGCCGCTGGCTCCTCCAGCCTTGATGGTCTGGGGAAATAGTGGATCGGTTGTCCTGCACGCAACCACAACCCACTCTCCCTAGAGGACACCGATTATGAATAGGATTCTGTGTGCAGTTTCGTTGTTCACCCTCACCCTCATCACCTTAGCGAACGCTCAAGCTGGACGTCAGGAAGAAGCGTCCGCACGGCAAGCATCCGTCGCAGCCAAACAGCAGTACGTCGTGCCGGGCGTGGACGCGACCGAGACCTGCTCATTCAACTTCTCAGCCAACACGGGCAATAAATTCATCAAGTATTGCGTGACCAAGAACGGGAACATTACGCAATTCGAGAGTCCTTCGGGAAATGAGTTCATCTCGCTTTCCCCTGCAGGTGAAGGATACGGGTTATGCAACTTCGACGCCGCAACAGCCTACGTCGACTATGCGGGCTACGGCGACAGCGGGAACTGGCAGGCTCCGACGACCATGAGTTCCTCGGCGACCAGCGTCAAGATTGCCCGCGCCACCACCGATGGGATTTTCACGTTGACGCAGACCATCGCGCTCATGAAGGGCACGTCGACCGCCCAGGTAACCATGGCCATCAAGAACAACACCAGCACTCCCCGACATATCGGGCTTCTGCGTTTTGCCGATGTGGACGCCGGCGGGTTCTCGGGAAATTCCTTTGACTTCACCAACCGCACGGCATTTGGCTACAACCAGAGCGGCCCGGGCCTGCAATTGCAATTTGTCTCTGGTGCGTTCTTGAATGGCGGGTTCTCTCAGATTATTCCGGGTGGACCCGACCCCTGCCAGATCTTCACCCATGTGGTTGGACCTCTCGCAAATACCGACGGCTCAATCTTCATGCAGTTCGACATGAACTTGGCCGCGAACGCGAGCAAGACGGTCGTGGTTGCATACAAGTCGTTCTAGCTGGTTGAGCCACACCATGGGATGTTCGGCCTCTGCCGTCAGGTAGAGGCCTTTTTCTTNNGCAGCGCTGGCAAAGTGCGGCAGCAGGCGGCAGCGGTCTTCAATGGCGGGGTCGCGCAGCGGTGAATCAGCCGGCAACGGTTCCATTTCGTAGACGTCCAGGGCGGCGCCGGCGATCCAGTTTTCTTTGAGTGCATGCGCCAGCGCGTTCTCATCGATCACCGGGCCCCGCGAGGTGTTGACCAGCATGGCGGTCGGCTTCATCATGCGCAGCGTTTTTTCGTTGATCAGGTGATAGGTCGGAGTCGTGCTCTCCCCTTCGCGCAGAAGCGGAACGTGCAGGCTGATGTAGTCAGCGTTGCTCAGCGCGTCGTGCAGAGTAGTGTAGCGAATCCATGTCTTGTCGCGGCAGATGCCCCGCTGGTAGCGCAGGTCCTTCACTTCCTGGATGGCGTGGATGTAATCGCGGTTTTCGTAGGCTGGATCAAAACACAGGATGTTCATGTCGAAGCCGGTGCACTTCTTGATCATGGCCAGCCCGATCCGCCCGGTGCCAATCACAGCGACCGTTTTCCCGGTCACTTCATCGCCCAGAAACGGCAGGTACGGATGCCAGTAGCTCCAGCGGTTTTCGCGCGTCAGGTGCTCGGCGGGCCACATCTTGCGGGCCAGCGTGCCCATCAGAAAGAAGGCGAACTCGGCCGTCGCTTCGGTCAGGACATCCGCCGTATGGGTAAACGGAACCTTGTAATGGTTGGCTTCGGCGCGATTGATGTTGTCGAAACCCACCGCAATCTGCGCCACCACCTTGAGAGTGCCCCTCCCTGCCTCGAATATTTCCGCGTCGATGGGATCGCGCAGCGTCGTGATCAGGCCGTCAACGCCGGACCTAACTTTTTCGATGATCAGGGTCTTGGGCGGGGCTTCCGGCTTGGGATAAACCTCAAGATCGTATCCCTTGTTGCGCAAAACGTTGAGGGCATCCCCGATATCGCTAGTGGCAAAGACGCGAACTTTCTGGCTCATGCGGGTTGATCGAAAAAAATGAGGTTATGGTGAGGGTACGGGTTCCAGTTTCTTGTTGCTTGTTTCTAGTCTCCGATGTCGGCCATGTGGTCGAACAAGAAACTAGAAACGAGAAACCAGCCTCTCGCCGCAACAGTGTATCGCAGGCGGGCGAAAGCTCCGTTAGAGGTGGGCGCTTACTGTTCTGGTGCTGGCTGTCGCTGAGCAGCGGCCATCTCGTGGGCGTTATGGCGAACGTCCGCGCCGCGTACCCAGAAGATGACGTCTTCGGCGATGTTGGTGGCATGGTCCGCCACGCGTTCAAGATTACGCGCGACCAGAAGCGCATCTAACGCCTGTTGAGTAACTTGCGGCTGTTCATTCATCTTTCGCACGAGCATGATGAAAGCTTCGTCGCGCATCCGGTCCACCACGTGATCCATTTCCAGAACTGCCTGCGCCAGCTCAGCTTTGCCTTCGACGAACGATTCCAGAGCGCGGCGCACCATGGCACCCACCGCAGTTGCCATGCGCGCGATATCCACCGGCAGTTCGACCACCGGCAGTTCGATCAGGTCCATGACGCGTTCCGCGATGTTGACGGCCTGATCGCCCACCCGCTCCAGGTCGGAGTTGATCTTGGTCACGGCGAGGATAAAGCGCAGATCGATGGCCGCCGGCTGCTGGGTGGCCAGGATGTCGAAGGCGAGCTCGTCGATTTCGCGTTCCGCGGCGTTGATCAGGCTCTCGTTTTCGAGCACCATCTGGCACCGAACCAGGTCGCGTTCCGAATAAGCCTGGCACGCGCGNNGCTGAAAACGGGTACGCGCCATTATCCGAACCTGCCTGTCACGTAGTCTTCCGTCCGCTTATCCGACGGATTGGTAAACACCTTCTCGGTTTTGTCGAACTCGATCATCTTGCCCAGCAAAAAGAAGCCGGTAAATTCAGCCACGCGAGCGGCCTGCTGCATATTATGCGTCACGATTACGATGGTGTACTGCTCTTTCAGCTGGAAAATCAGCTCCTCGATCTTGCCCGTGGAGATCGGGTCCAGCGCCGAGCAGGGCTCGTCCATCAGCAGGACTTCCGGCTGAACCGCCAGCGCGCGCGCGATGCAAAGGCGCTGTTGCTGACCGCCCGAGAGGCTGGCCCCGGACTTCTTGTGGAGCAGGTCTTTCACTTCGTCCCACAGGGCGGAGTTGCGCAGCGATTTCTCGACGATCTCATTCAGTTGTTTGCGGTTCGTGAAACCATTCAACTTGAGCCCGGCCGCCACATTGTCAAAAATGGACATGGTCGGAAACGGATTTGGTTTTTGAAACACCATGCCGACGCGCCGGCGCAACTGGGTAGCCGAGGTCCCGTTGTAGACGCTTAAGTCACCGATATGCACGGTGCCTTCGACCCTCGCGTCAGGAATGGTTTCATGCATACGGTTCAGGCAGCGGATAAAAGTTGACTTCCCGCAACCTGAGGGACCGATCAGTGCAGTGGCATGGTTCGCCTGAACAACCAGGTTGATATCGAACAATGCCTGGGTCTTGCCGTAGAAGGCATTCAGGCGCTCGACTTTGACTCCGACACCCATAAAATCGCTAAGCTCCCGCGAAAGTTCCGCGCCGTACCGCGACGCGAACCGCTGCAACCGCACCCACAATCAAGACAATCAGGACCAGCGCGCCCGCCCAGGCCTGCCGGTGCCACTCGTCAAAGGGTGAGATGGCGTAGGTGAAAATCTGCAACGGCAGTGCCGCCGTTGGCTGATTGAGGTCCAGGTTCCAGAACTGGTTGCCAAAGGCCGTAAAGAGCAGGGGCGCGGTCTCTCCCGCGACGCGGGCAAACGCCAGCATCACCCCGGTGATGATCCCGGAAGTGGCCGCCCTCAGGGTGATGGACAGCGTAGTACGCCAGCGCGAAACTCCCAGCCCAAAGGCGGCCTCGCGAATGGCCTGCGGCACCAGCAGAAGCATTTGTTCCGTGGTACGCGCGATGGTTGGAATCATCATGATGGCCAGCGCCACGCCGCCCGCCAGCGCCGAGAAGTGCTTCTGCCGCAGCACCACCAGTGCATAAGCCACAATCCCGATGACAATCGACGGCACGCCATTCAGCACGTCGGAAACAAAACGCACGATGTCGCCGTAGCGATTCCGGCCGAACTCAGAGAGGTAAACGCCCGCGCCGATCCCCATCGGGACACCCAGCAGGCTGGCAATGGTGAGGATCGTCATCGAGCCGATGATCGCGTTCGCCATGCCGCCGCCCGGCTCGCCCACCGGCTTGGGGGTTTGAGTCAGGAAGGCAAGATTGATGGAACCGATACCCTTGTAAATCAGATAGGCGAAGATTGCCCCCAGGGGCAGCAACACCAGGATGACGGTAAACACCGCTACGCCCGTCATCCACCGATCCATCAGTCGCCGCCGCAAGCTGATGGGCGGGATGACGATCGATGACGAATTGGATGAAGTATTAAGCAATGTTCCTTGCCGGCTGGCCGCGAGTCACACTCCACACCATCACGCGCGCCAGTCCGTTGACGACAATGGTGACCAGGAACAACGCCAAGCCAATCTCCACGAGGGCGGAAAGATATAGGTCGCCGGTGGCCTCGCTGAATTCGTTGGCCAGAACGCTGGCCATGGTGTAACCGGGAGCAAACAGCGACTTGGCAATTTCAGCGCGGTTCCCGATCACCATGGTGACCGCCATGGTCTCGCCCAGCGCCCGGCCCAGGCCCAGGATGATCGCGCCTACGATGCCGGCCCGCGCATTGCGCAGGACTCCCACGCGGATCATCTCCCAGCGCGTTGCCCCCAGCGCCAGAACTGCTTCACGCTGATGCTGGGGCACCACGGTGAGCACTTCGCGCGTGATCGAGGAGATGATGGGAATAATCATGATGGCCAGGATCACGCCTGCCGCCAGCATGCCGATGCCGTAGGGTGGTCCTGTGAACAGGCCCGTCCAGCCCAGCGTCTTGGCCAGGAAGGGCTCGGCGTAGTTCCGGATCAGCGGAACGAGTATGAAAATGGCCCAGAGGCCATAGATCACGCTGGGGATGGCCGCCAGTAATTCGGTGGTAAACGACAGCGCTCCCCGCAGCCAGACTGGGCACATCTCGGTGGTAAACACCGCCACTCCCACCGCGAGCGGCACGGCAATTACCAGAGAAAGCAGCGAAGAAACCAGCGTGCCGTAGATAAAGGGCAACGCGCCGAATTGATCCTCCACGGGATTCCACTCGGTTTGCCCGAAGAATTTCCATCCAAAAGCGTGCCAGGACAGCTGCGAGCCAATTACCAGTTCGTACACAATCAAGCCGAGCAGGGCTACGACGGCCAGGCCGCAAAGGCGCATGGCCCAACCGAACAACGCGTCCGGAACTTCACTGACGCGGCCTTGCAGCAGCGGAGTGGTGCTGGTTTCGGCTTTCAAACTGGCCCTCGTCGCCCGCTCCGGTTCCGGAGGGGTAAAACGCGGCCGGGGCAGGGCTTGGTTGGACATCGTACAAGAGGCTAGCAAACGGTTGTTACAAATGGATTAAAAGTCCGGCCATCTGGTTGCTCTTCAGACCGTTATCCCGGGCTTCCCGGCGCTGTAAACATAGAATCGGGGTGCTCTTTCCGGTTGCACGCGACACGCCGGATGTGAGAAGAGTGATGGTCACCCATTTATGCCTGCTTTTGCCGCCGTTGATATCGGCTCGAACTCGGTGCGTTTGAAGATCGCCCGGTTGCAAGGCCGCCGGTTGAAAGAAGTTCACGAGGACCGCGAAGTGACCCGCCTCGGGGAAGGCGTGTTCGGCGGAGGCCTGCTCTCGCCCGAGGCGATGTCGGAAACCGTGCGGGTACTCCGCCGTTTCCATCGCGCGGCGCAGGAATGGGGAACGGATTCGGTGCGGGTAGTCGCGACTGCCGCCCTGCGGGATGCCCGCAATTCGCGCGCGTTTCTGGAATGGGTGCGTTCCGCCACCGGCTGGAACGTGGAGATCATCTCCGGACTGGAAGAGGCGCGCCTGATTCACCTCGGCATAGTTTCCACTGGCCGCTTGGGCGCCCATCCAATCTTGCTGGTGGATCTGGGAGGTGGCAGTTGCGAACTCACTCTGTCCCGAAAAGGGCAGATCCGCGACACCGTCAGTCTTCCCTTGGGCGCGGTTCGGTTGACCAGTGAGTTCCTAAGGCATGACCCACCCCGCAAAGCCGAACTGGAGCGCCTGCGGGGGTTCGTGGCACGAGAGATGGCGCGCATCCAGGACCGGATCCGGTCGGCGCGCGTCTCGCGTGTAATCGCCACCTCCGGCACGGCCGCCGCGCTCGGCGGGGTTTCGAGCCATCTGGCGGGGCTAAGAAAGCAGCGTCCGACCGCCCCGGTGACTCGCGACATGATGCGGCGGATCGTGAAGCAGATTACCCGGATGCCGCTGGATCAGCGGCGCAAGGTCCCGGGAATCGGTCCGCGGCGCGCCGAGATATTTCCCGCCGGCGCGATCGTCTATGCGGAGTTACTGGAGCGTTGCCACCTGCGCGCGTTTCGTTACTCGCCTTTAGGACTGCGGGACGGCATTCTGGCCCAGATGGCCGCCGAGTATGACCGCAGCACGCGGTCCGGCCGCCAGATTGAATCGGAGCGATGGGAATCCATCAAGCGCGCCGTAGAACATTACCGTGTCGACTTGCCGCACGCGTTACAGGTCCGCGATTCGGCGCAGCAGCTCTTTTCCGCGTTGAAACGGGTCCACCAGTTGCCGCCGGAGTATTTGGAGTGGCTGTCGGCGGCAGCCATGCTCTATGAGGTGGGCGACTACGTGAACCGCACCGGACGGCATCGGCATACCTACTACATCATTTCCAACTCCGAGCTTCTCGGCTATACACCGCAGCAGCGCCGGGTCATTGCGGGCATTGCCCGCTACCTCGGGAAATCCCGGCCCACCGCGGGCGATGGCCCCATGGACGCCCTGTTGCCTGCGGAACAACCGAATGTGCAGAAGGCTTCCCTGCTACTGCGACTGGCGCGCGCCTTGAATCTGGGCCGGAGCCAGTCGGTGGCGCGAACTTCGGTTTCCGCGCGCAACGGAGGGGTTGCGATCAAGCTGACTCCACGCCGGCGCGCCAGCGTGGATCTGGAGTTATGGGCGCTGGAAAAGGACCGAGCCTACTTCCGCGAGGTTTTCGGCCGCGAGCTTTCCATCGCTGCCGCGTGAAGTGCCCGCAGGATTCTGGGCGTGATGCACCAGCTCAACGAACCTGAACTGCGCCGTATCTCGACCTTGGCGACAGCGCCTTTCTTGAGCTCGATGGTTGCTTCGCAGCCACTGTCGCTGATCACGCGCCCGAGAAACTCGCGCAGGTTGGGATTGTGCCCGACCAGCAGAACACTATCTTGGCGCGCATACTTCTGCAGCATTTTCTGGAAATCGGCGAAGCTCGCTTCGGGACGCAACGCGCCTTCCAGCACCAGCTTCCCTTCGTGCCCCATCTCGTTTCCCACCAGGGCCGCCGTTTGCGCGGAGCGCTTGAGCGGGCTGGAAACAATGACATCCACGTGCACGCCGAGCACGCCCAGGGCGCGGCCAACGTAGCCCGACTGCTCGATTCCGTCTTTATCCAAACCGCGCTTTTCGTCTTTCTTGGAATTGCTCAGCCGCTCGCCTGCGCTAGCGTGGCGTAAGAAGTAGAGAAACATTTCCGGACTATGATTCCTTTCCGATCAGAGCTCGACGGGAGCGCCGCGTGACGGGAGCGGGAATGTCCTCCAGCGTCGCTTTGCCTTCGGCTAGGGCGATCAGGAACTCCTGGGCATTAAAAGCGGAGGGTCCACGCGGAGGCGATCCACGCCTGCCCTTGGGTGACTGCCACGGGCGCAGGTAGCGGCCGTCCTTCTGCAGAAATCGCGATTTCAAATTGTCCGCCATGTAGGCCGCGAGGATTTCGTACAGCACCCGGTCGCGCAAGAGCGGGTTTTTCAACGGGAACAGGACCTCGACGCGCTCGTGAAGGTTGCGCGGCATCCAGTCCGCGCTGCCCAGGTAAACCTCCTGCTCGCCCCCGTTTTCGAAGCAGAAGATCCGGCTGTGCTCCAGGAACCGGCCGACGATGCTGCGCACCCGGATCCGGTCACTGATACCGCGAATCCCCGGACGCAGCGAGCAGATACCGCGCACCAGAAGGTCAATCTCCACGCCGGCCTGCGAAGCCCGGTATAACGCCTGCACAATATTCTTGTCGGACAGCGAATTCATTTTCGCGACGATGCGCGCCGGCCGCCCCTCCCGGGCATGCTCGGCCTCCCGCTCGGTCAGTGCCAGGACCTTTTCCGCTAAGTCGAGAGGCGCAACCAGAAGCGGGCCGTAGTTCGGGTGCTCGGCATAGGCGGTCAGGAAACTGAACACGTCCTGGACCGAGCTGGTGATTTCCGGATCGGCGGTGAGCAGGCTCAGGTCGCTGTAGATGCGCGCGGTCGCGGCGTTGTAGTTACCCGTTCCTAAGTGCGCATAGCTGCGGGTCGTGCCATCGGGATCGCGCCGGACCAGCAACGAGAGCTTGCAATGGGTTTTCAGGCCAACCAGCCCATGAAATACCTGAACGCCGGCGTCTTCCAGATCGCGCGCCCACCGGATATTCGAAGCCTCGTCAAAGCGCGCTTTCAGTTCGACCACCGCCGTCACTTCCTTGCGGGCCGCCGCGGACATCAGTGCGGGAACGATCAGGGAGTGCTCGCTGGTCCGGTAAAGGGTCTGCTTGATGGACAGTACGCGCTCGTCTTCAGCGGCCGACTGAATGAAAGAGATAACCGCGTCATAGGAATCGAAAGGGTGGTGGAGCAGAATGTCGTGCCGGCGCAGCTCCTCGAACAGGTCTTTCGATTTTGCGGTGAGCCGAAGCTCGCGGGGGGCGAAGGGCCGGAACTTCAGCTCCGGGCGCGCCGCCTGCTCGTAGACATTGAACAGCCGGGAAAGATTGACGGGCCCGTTGACCGGAAACACCTGCCACGGCTCCAGCTCAAAAACTGTTCGCAAGCGTTCGATGATCTC
This sequence comes from Acidobacteriaceae bacterium, assembly GCA_003154055.1. Classification (GTDB taxonomy): domain Bacteria; phylum Acidobacteriota; class Terriglobia; order Terriglobales; family Acidobacteriaceae; genus Acidiflorens. The sequence continues at coordinate 8,074 of PMCH01000307.1, read as the reverse complement.
GGGATCGGCATCGGATTCGATTTCCATGCGGACCGCGTCGCCCTTGCGGCGGTTGTGCAGCTCGGCGCGCACCGACTCGAGCAGATTCCGCGATTCTTCTTCCTGCAGATAGAGATTGCTGTTGCGCGTTACCCGGAATGCCGACGACGAAACAATGTCGTAGCCGTGATACATGCGCGCGGCGTGATACGTGACCAGATCGGCGAGGAAAATAAAATCGATGGTCCCCTGGGACGGCAGACGGACCAGGCGCGGCAACGCCCGGGGCACGGTCACCACTCCGGTATAGGTCAGCGAGGAGCGCCGCCGGCGACGGAGCAGCAGCGCTACGCACAATGCTTTGTTGATGACCCGCGGAAAAGGGTGCGCCGGATCCACGGTCACCGGCGTAAGCAGCGGATCGAGCTCGCGCTCGCAGTAGTCATCCACGAAGGACCGGGCTTCGTCTTCCAACTGGTCAACAGTCAGAACCCGAATTCCCTGCTCCGCCATCTGCGGACGGAGCCGCTCGTTCCAGCAGGAGTACTGCTCTTCCACAAATTCGTGGGTCGCGCGGTTAATCAGATCCTTCTCTTCGACCATCGTCAGGCCGTCGTGCGTGGTGGCGTTGTACCCGTCCTCCAACTGCTGGAGCAGGCCACCCACGCGAACCTCAAAGAATTCATCGAGATTGCTGGCGGAGATGGCAAGGAACTTCACTCGCTCCAGGATGGGATTGTGGGTATCCTGGGCCTCTTCCAGCACGCGCCAGTTGAACTTCAGCCACGACTCTTCGCGGTTGATAAAGCAAGCGGGATGATCGAGCGTCTGTCGGACCATATGATCGCTGCTATTTCGACTTCCTGGCGGGCTTGGTGCGCTTGACGATGACGAAACGCAGTTCTGTCCCGTTCGGACGTTTCAAGAACAAACTGTGCCCTTCGACTCGGCCCTGGACGACTGTGCCCGGCTTCCACGGCTCGGGCAGCATTTCCCAGGCATCCCGTGGCTCGTATTCCGCCAGGATGTTCGTGCCGTTCACACTGACTTCCACTTCAAAATATGGATCTTCGCGGTACAGGGGCGTGTTCACCACGTAATAAATCACTCGATCGCGGGTTTTTTGCGAGGCCCGGACGATGGTCATCGCCTGGAACCCGCTCTGGACGGCAAACAAGCCCACGACCGTGGTCAGCAGCACAACCAGCGCGAGCAGGAACCTGCGACCCATACGGCAGACGACAGTATACCAAGACAAAAAAGGCGCCGGTTTTGACCGGCGCCCACGAGCAATACCCCACCGCGACAGAGCGCCTAGAAGGTATAGATCAAGTCAAACTGCAACCGGTTGAGCCAGGGCTCGTGCTGGCCGCTCGCGCTCGGGTCCAGCACGCCGACCCCTGGAGTGGTTGAGACTTTCATCCCCGACGCCAGCACCGCATTCTGGAGGAATGGGTTCAAGGTCCGCCCATGCCACCAGGTGAACGAAGCCGTCGTGTTGGCACGAATGCGCCACAGCCCATAAATGCGATGCTGCAACGTATTCGTTGGCGCCCGCTGATCGCTTTCGGTGTAGGAAGCGATCGCCGAATCCTGCTCCTGGCGAAGAAACGCATAGCCAAATTGCAGATCGCCGCGGTTCTTCTGCTGGCCCAGACTGATGTCCGCCAGGTAAGCGTGCGACTGCTTGCCCAGGTTCTTGGCCGTCACACTACCCGGATCAGTGACCGTACCTTTCACCGTGTAATCGAACGGATGGTCGGACGCGTTCAGGTTGTCCTCATACTCCAGCAGCACGTTCAGCGGCAGACGTGCCAGCCCGGTCTTGAACTGGTTGTTCAGGATCAGGTCGGCATTCAGAAAGCCAGAGAGGAAGTGAAGGTGGCCAGCGGCATCGGCGTACGTCGAGTTCGTCATGCCGTTGCCCGCGAAGATACAAGCCTGCGAACTCTGCAAACCGCCGCTGCTCGCCGCGCAACCCGGCCCCTCGCCGGTCACCGGGAAGCTGATCACTTTGCCGTTGGCGTCAACGACATTGATGTTGTTCGTGCTGGTCGCCTGGGTCGCAAAGAAGCTGGCGTTCAGGAACGCGTCTGGATACCGCCAATTCAGGATCGTGAACGATGGCGTCATGGTCCAGAACTTGAAGAGCTGCAGGCGGCCCCCGATTTGGCCCCCTACCGCGAATGAATCATGCCCGTGGTAGATGCCGCCGGTTCCGCTCGTTTCGTTCAGCAGCAGCTGCATGAACTGGAGGTTGAGATTCTTGACGACCGGAACGCTGGTGAAATCCTTGTTGAGCTTTTCGACGAAGCCCTCCGGATTGATATCCGGATCCAAGGTCACGCCGGTGCGCTGCCAGGTGTAGGCGAACTTGCCGCCGGTCAACTGCAGCCATTTGTGGGCGACCGGGTTGTAGGTGATGTATCCGCGATCCAGGGAAAGGGTCTTGCGATCGAAGAAATTGGTCATGGTTTCATTGGTGGTAGTGGGGTCACCCAACGAGCCGGTCGCCATGGCAACGCCCGCAATGAAATCGTCGTTCAGCTTCCCTTCGAAACCGAAGCGGATGCGGACCCGGGCGCGGTTTCTATCCGCGCAGGCGACGCAGCCGCTATAGCTCTGAAAGAAGTTCTCACCACGCACGCGCACATCTCCGGTCCAGCGGAAGCGGCCCAGCGAAGTCTCCAGCGCCGAGACGCGCTTCTGTTCGTCCTGCGACGAAACCGCGTTGTTGGTGAGGGTGGTCTGGACGTCGGCAAACTGCGAACTCAGCTTGTCGACGGCATCTTTCGAAGCGACGCTCGACTCGATGGACGCGGCCTTCTGCTGGGCGTCGGCAGCGACTTGCTGCGCCTGCTGCAATTGCTGTTGCGTTTGCTGGAACTGCGATGAGGTCTGCTGGAGCTGCTGGTTGGTCTGCTGCAGTTGCTGTTGCAGGGCCTGGAGTTGCTGTTGCTGCGCGGCCACGGCATCTCGTAATGCCTGTACGTCCGCGGCTGTGGCTGCGGGCTTGCTCGCCGCTTTCCGGGCTGGCGCCTTGGTTTGGGCCAGCGCCAACGAGGCCAGCAGCAAGATGATGGTGAACCTGGTAACCGCCTTCATTTTGTCTCCTTTTACCGAGATATCGCTCAATCCCTACTAAGTGCCTAGACTAACTTGTGTTTGTTAGCAATTCGACTGCCAGCCCGGCCTGCACCGCAGGCGATGCAAATGTCCGGTTTTCCATCACAACCGCGGAAACGCGGTCTGGACACGAGCCCGGCCTGCGCAAACTTTTTCGGCTAAATTCCGCCCCGCTTCCCTCTACCGATGGATAGGAGGCCGGGCTGAACGGGTATGCAATCTTGTTCATGCCGATGTTCTAGTGGATCTGCTTGATGGCGGCTTTCACCTTCTCCACCACGGTGTCGGGTAGGGGTGCGTAGGTGAGCTGAGCGGTCATCTTCTGGCCGTCCGTCACCATCCAATCCACGAAATCCGCCAGGATCTTTCCCTTCTTCTGATCCTTGGCTTGAACCGGAATCAGCAGCCAGGTGAAGCTGGAGATGGGATACGCCGTCTTGCCCGGAGCATTGGTGATGGAGACGCGAAAATCAGCAGGCATAGTTTTGACCGAAGCGGCGGCCTCGGTTACGCCTTCCAGTGAAGCTTTGACGAAATTGCCGGCAGCGTTTTTCACCGACCCGTAGGCAATGTTGTTTTGGGCTGCGTAGATCAGCTCGACATAACCGATCGACCCCTGCAATTGCCGGATTTGGCCGGCCACGCCTTCGTTGCCCTTGCCGCCGAGACCCAGTGGCCAGCTCACCGTGGTGCCCTTCTTCACCGTGTTGGCCCACTCGCTGCTCACCTTGGAGAGGTAGTCGGTGAAAATGTAGGTTGTGCCGCTGCCATCCGACCGGTGGATGATGATGATCGTCTGATTCGGAAAAGTGACGCCGGGATTGGCCTTGGCGATGGCGGGGTCATTCCAGTTGGAGATCTTGCCGAGAAAAATGTTGGCTAGTACTTCGGGCGTGAACTTGATTTCCCCAGTCACGCCGGGGATGTTGTAGGCGGGCACGACCGCACCCAGCACGGTTGGAATATGCAGGATCTTGATCTTGGCCTGCCCCAACTGCTCGTCGGTCATCGGGCCGTCACTGGCNNCGTAGTCTGCGCCAGAACCGGCAGCGCCAGGGCCAGACACAACAGCAACAGCGCGATGCGACGAATCACGCGATGAATCCTCCTTAGCATGGGTATGCAATTCGGTTTTATTGGGCTTGTGTTAAAGGAAAGTTACAGCGCGGTGAATTTCTTATGAACACGTACCTTTGCAACCACTTAGCGGTGGACGGAATCCTGCAAGCGGGCCAACTCGCGGGCAAAAAGAGGATTGTTGGGGAAATCCTTTTGCAGGGACAGCAGCATTTCGCGGGCACGCGGAAGGTCCTTGTCCCGCACATATGCGATGGCCAACAAAATACGGGCAAATGGCGCCAGCAGTTGGCCCTGGGTCGCGACCGTGTGAAGATCGGCAAGCCCGCCCGCTTTGTCGGACGGAATGCCTCCCAGGCGCAGGAACCAGCGCACCGGCGCCGCCATGGAACCCACAATGTACTTGGTGATTCCGCCCGCCAGGTGCGCGTCATAGCAGGTCGGATCGGCGGCGAGCAGTTGTTCCGCCCACGCAGAACTTTCCTTCGTGTAATGAAGTGAGGCGAGGTTTCGTTTTTCGATCAGCCCGGCATAGTCGGACCGCAGGCCAGAGGCCAACGTCATCGCGAGCAGCGCATCGCGGCTTTTGGAATCGCGGCCAAGGCTGACCTTTGCCAGCGATTCAGCACTCGACAAGCGTTGCTCGAAAAGCGCCCTTTGTTGCGGGTCGGGTTGGTATTTCTTGCGATCTGCAAAAACGGAGTCGTTCTCATAGAACTGGGCTTCCAGTACTCCCAGTCGGTTGAATTCTGAGAACAGGACGCCCGCTGCTTCGCTCACGGGTCCCATCGGGTCCTCGGGATGGATCTTTTCCCATGAGGCGAACTCCTTTTGCGCGCCCGGGAAATCCAGATCGTAGAGCCGCTGAAAGCCGAGACCGATCCCGGATACCGGAACACCGCCTCCGAGGAGAGGAATCGCAGCCAGTAGCACCGACAACACGACCAGGAGCGCGCGGGCCGTCCGCCGGTGCTTTCGAGTTGGCTCCTGCGGATTGTCTAGCATCGATTCCAACCGCACTCTCTTTCAAATTTTAGATGCGCCCCAGGGGCGAAATGTCGATGCCCTGTATAAAATCCTAACTTCTGGCAAACTGCATTGGCGTCTTCTGGCAAACTGCATTGGCATCCTAAGGATAAAGCTATTGAGCAATGACATCCGCCATGCTCCCGGTTGGCCGGGGATCGAGCCCCGCTGGACCTCCAGCGCCAAAACCGGCGTCGGCACCGCCCTGAATCTGCATAGCCGGGTCTGGTTCACGCTGAGTCACGGCATCCTCAATGAGATCTATTTTCCCCGGGTGGATCAGGCCTGTACGCGGGATTTCGGACTGATCGTCACCGATGGACGCAAGTTTTTCTCCGAAGAGAAGCGCCATTGTACCTTCGAAAATCGCCCCATTGAACCAGGAGTGCCTGCCTACGAACTAATCAACAAATGCAACGCAGGGCGCTACCGGATCGAGAAAGAGATCCTCACGGACCCGTGGCGTAACGTTGTACTTCAGAAGATCCGTTTTGTACCGATGATCGGGACGCTCGCTGATTATCGTTTGTACGCGCTCCTGGCGCCCCACCTCGCTAATTTCGGATACGGCAATACCGGCTGGGTTGGAGATTATAAGGGCACTCCGATGCTTTTTGCGCAACGCGACTCCTGCGCCCTGGCATTGGCAGCGTCCACACCATGGCTGAAGCGCTCGGTCGGATTTGCGGGCGTCTCCGACGGCTGGCAGGATATCTCGCAACACTTTCAGATGACGTGGGATTACGAGCGCGCCGAAAATGGCAACGTCGCGCTGACTGGAGAAATTGACCTCGCTGCCTGTAAGGGCGAGTTCGTATTGTCGCTCGGTTTCGGCGGCATCTGGTCAGAGGCCGCCCAGCAGGCCATCTCTTCCCTGCTGAGTTCGTACGACGATATCCGTAGAGATTATGTTTTTCACTGGAGGGACTGGCACAAGCAATTGCGGAAACTGGACGAACCACCGCGGGAGCGCGACTTGTATCGTGCCAGCTTGTCGGTCCTGCGAACGCACGAGTCCAAGGATTTTCTGGGTGGCGTGATTGCGAGCCTTTCTGTTCCCTGGGGGTTCAACAAGGGAGATGAGGATCTAGGCGGCTATCACCTGATCTGGCCGCGTGATTTGGTAGAAGCCGCGGGCGGAATGCTTGCTGCCGGGGCGCATGAGGACGGTCTGCGCGTATTGCACTACCTCGAAGCCACCCAGGAAGCCGATGGACACTGGGGTCAGAACATGTGGCTGGACGGGCGTCCTTACTGGGACGGGTTGCAGATGGACGAAACCGCGCTACCCATCCAGCTCGTTGACTTGTTGCGGCAGGAATCCCACGAATGCTTCGGTAGCTGTCAGCGCTGGTGGCCAATGGTGTTCAAGGCGGCGGCGTTTCTGGTTGCCAATGGTCCGGTCACGCAACAGGACCGCTGGGAGGAAGACGGCGGATATTCTCCGTTCACGCTCGCGGCCGAGATTGCCGCTTTGCTGGCCGCCGCCGATTTTGCCGAGACTCTGGGCCGGGCGCGTCCCGCAGAATTCTTGCGCGAGGTGGCCGACACCTGGAACGACAACATTGAGCGCTGGACCTACGCGGTGAACACCGATTTGGCGCGGCATACTGGCGTCGAGGGTTATTACGTGCGCATCACGCCTTACGATGGAGACGATGCCGCGTCGCCACTGCAAGGGTTTGTGCCCATCAAGAATCGTCCGGTGAATTGGGCGAGGGCCGCGGCTGTGGAAGTGGTCAGCCCGGATGCCTTGGCGCTGGTGCGCTTCGGACTACGCGCGCCAGACGATCCGCGCATTCTGAACACGGTGAAAGTGATTGACGCCCTCTTGTCGGTTAAGCTCCCGCAAGGGCCGTGCTGGTACCGCTACAACGGCGACGGCTATGGCGAGCACGAGGATGGGTCTCCTTTCGACGGCACCGGTGTCGGACGCGCTTGGCCGCTGTTGGCGGGAGAGCGCGCGCACTATGAGCTTGCCGCCGGTCGGCCCGCCACCGCTGAGGCCCTTCTCGGAGTCATCGAGCATTCGACGGGCGACAGCCGCCTGATTCCAGAACAAGTCTGGGATACCCGCGATATTCCGGAGCGTGAACTATTCATCGGCAAAGGTACCGGTTCCGCGTGCCCGTTGGTATGGGCACATGCGGAATACATCAAGCTGCGGCGTTCGCTGGCGGACGGGAAGGTTTTTGATCAACCAACGCAGACGGTCATGCGCTATTTAGCAGGAAATAAATCCAGCGAATACTTTAACTGGCGCTTTAACAATAAGCCACGCACTTTTCCTTGCGGGAAAAAGATGCGCATTCTAGTGATGGAGCCGGCTCGAGTCCATTGGAGTTCCGATGGATGGCAAACCAGTCACGACAGCGATTCGCAGGATAGCGGGTGGAACATGCAGTATCTTGACCTGCCAACCGAGGGGTTACCTAGCGGCCGCCAGGTTGACTTCACGTTTTACTGGAAGAATGCGGCGCGGTGGGAGGGACGGGATTTCAGCGTGAAGGTTGAGTAGCTCGCG
>PMCH01000307.1:0-311 GCA_003154055.1 Acidobacteriaceae bacterium | reverse complement strand
AAGACGGTCGTTCCGAAACGACTGGACGCGCAGTCAAGCTCTGGGTGGGCAGTGAGAAAGTCATTGACCAGGACACGGTTGGTATCCAGCAAGGTTCGAGCGCGATCGCGAATACGATCAAGGTGATCTAACGCGATCACTGCCATCCGCTCCGCTGGATGTACGGGGCTGCCATACGTGAAGTCCACGACTTGCCACATCCGCAGCACCAGTTCGGGCTGTGCCAGGATCCATCCGCAGCGAATGCCACTCAGTCCGTACGCTTTCGTCAGGCTGCTGGTGATGACGAAGTTCGAACCCAGGTGAAACGC
>PMCH01000091.1:2106-6884 GCA_003154055.1 Acidobacteriaceae bacterium | reverse complement strand
GCGGAAGCGCAAGTAACACGCCCTGAGAGTGGCGAAAAAATCCACATTGTCATCCAATATGAAATTGTCATCCTGAGCGAAGCGAAGGACCTGCTCCTTCCCGCTCATCGGTCTAAAAGGCGATGACAGTGGTGAACTCGATCTCCGACGATTCGTTCGATCCGCCGGTGCGCGGTTTTGTGCATTTGTCCGAAAACACGAACGGCGATGCCCTGATCCTCACGCACGGCGCNNCTGTTGGTGGCACTGAGTGAAGCCTTCGCGACTGAGGGCTATGCCGTGCTGCGCTGTGATCTCCCGTTTCGCCAGGAGCGTCGATCCGGCCCTCCATCTCCGGGCAACGCCGAACGCGACCGCGCTGGCCTGCGCAACGCCGTGGCCGCGATGCGCCAGCACATTTCTGGACGAGTATTCCTTGGCGGCCACTCCTACGGAGGACGTCAGTCCACAATGCTGTGCGCCGGTGAACCAGACTTGGTCGCGGGACTCCTGCTGCTCTCGTATCCACTTCACCCGCCGCGCAAGCCCGACCAACTTCGAACTCAGCACCTGCCCAATCTACGCACCCGCAGCCTGTTCGTCCATGGAACCCGTGATCCGTTTGGGAGTGTTGAGGAGATAGAAGAAGCTCGGAAGCTGGTTCCCGCCAGGACGGAACTGCTGAAAGTTGACGGTGCCGGTCACGATTTGGGTTTCAAAGGGACAGCAAAAGCGGCAGAGCTGCCTGCGTTGATCCTTAAGGCGTTCACAGCGATGCTTCAGTAAAAGGATTGTCATCCTGAGCGCAGCGAAGGATCCATGCATTGTTTCGCAACGCTGGAATGCATAGGTCCTTCGCTGCGCTCAGGATGACAATCAGGTTTAGCTGAGTGCTAACGCTGATGGCTAACGGCTGACGGCTGACGGCTAGTTCACCCACCCCGACTTTGATCCACCGTTCGTCTTGTCGGTGTCGTCCGGCGGGACGTAGTTGCCGTGTTCGTCGAACGTGACTTTGCGGTCGTGGTCTTTCATGTAGACTTCAAACTTTCTCGCTGCCCGCCGCCGCTTCCAGCGATAGTAGCCATTGCGGACGCTGAAATAGCGTTCCGAAGCAGCGTAGCTCAGCCCGCGCGAAGGCAGAAATTTTACGAACAGGTAACCAAAAAGCAGCCCGCCAAGATGGGCAAAATTCGCGACGCCGCTTTGTGTCGGATCAAAAATAGCGATGACCGCGACTACGATCCAGATCCCAACCAGGTACTTAGCCTTGATCGAAAAGGGCAACGGAAATAGGAACATTTCCTGATCGGCATACAGAATGCCGAAAGCCATCAGCAGTCCGAAAATGCCGCCCGAAGCCCCGACGGTGCCTTGCGCCGGATCCATCCCGAGAAAATGAGTGTAGGACACCGCGATCGTCACCAGAGCTGCGCCCACCACGCAGAACGTGTAGCACTCAATGAAACGGCGCGGCCCCCAGTCCCGTTCCAGGTATGCCCCGATGAACCAGAGCGTGAGCATGTTAAAGAACAAGTGCCCAAAGCTGGCGTGTAGCAATGAATACGTGAAGACTTGCCAGACCTCGCCCCGCATTACCAGCGCCGGGATCAGCGCGAACCATTCCTCGACAGGCCGGAGGTTAACCGCGAACACCCGGCGCAGCACAAGCTCAAGAATGAAGATTCCCGTGCACGCCAGGATGACGCGCTTCACCCATCCGGCGAAGGGAGGAAAGCTGAACGAAATGGTTCTTCCGCGATTCATAGACTCAGTGGTTAGTGATTAGTGGATAGTTGTAAGTTGCCGGCGATCCACTAACCGCTAATCGCTAACACTATCTTTCCGGCTCCGGCACGACCGGCAGGCTGCGATGTCCCGCANNNCCCGCGGAAGGCTCCCACGTCAGATTCGTGTCATTTTCCAGCTTTTTCGTCAGCATCTTCACTCCAGCGGGTGGCGCTGGGGCCGATGCCAACGAGGCCAGTGTCGCGGCGTTCAGGCGTGCCACCTGGGCGACGTAATCGAAGTTCACGAACATCGGCAGGTCGCCATACTCCACACCGTTTTCTGTCCGCACGTTTTGGTGCTGGTGGTTGTAGTCTTCGCGAAATTCAGAGAACCGGACCGCCGCAAATCCCTGCTGGTTGAAAGAGTAGTGATCGCCGCCACGCAAGAAGCGGTCTAGCCGGAAGACGAGCATCGGCTTGATGCTGCCCGGATAAGTCTTTCCGACCTCGGCCACGTAGCGCGCCAGTTCCCGCGAGGGTGAGTCGCTTTCGCCGCCGAGCGCCCGGATGCGCCGGATCGTTGCCTCATCGGCCGCCGCGGGTAGTCCTTCCGAGAACACCCGCACCACGCTCACATCCTGTTGCGCGCTGCGGTCTCCGCCCACGATGTCGTTATTCAGCACCGCCTCAATGTTCCAGCCCTGTTGCTTGGCCATCTGCGCGAAGTGCTTGCTACCGTTCAGGCCCTGTTCTTCTCCGGCGACCGTCAGAAAAATGATCGTGCCGGGAAACTTCATTCTGCTCAGCACGCGCGCGCATTCCAGGCTTACCGTCGTGCCGCTGGCGTCGTCATTGGCTCCGGGCGCGGCGTCGGTGGTGTTGGCGTTGTTGCTGTTTCTGGAATCGTAATGTCCCGTCACCAGCACGATCTGGTTCGCCCGCTGCGGGTCGGTTCCTTTCAGGACGGCATAGACGTTCGTGATCTGTGTGGGCTTCGGAATCCGGTCGGCGGGCTGCTCCAGGAAGGAGTCGGTCTTGACCTCAAGACATCCTCCACAATCCTTGGAATAGCGCTCGAATTCGGTCTTAATCCACTCCCGCGCCGCCCCAATCCCCTGGCCCACCTTGATCGCCGCCTCGTCCTGCGCCGACAGCGTCGACCGGTTGTGGAAGCTCACCAGCTTTTCGTCATTTTCCCGGATATGATCGGGGGAGACCTGCTTGAGGGCCGCAACGATGCGCGGATCGGCATCCTGGGGCAAAGCCCCCTGGCTCCAGGCCCGCGGCGCCCCGAACATGAGTCCCAGCAAGATTATTGCGATGGCGAGGGTGCCCCGGGAAACCGCGATTCTGGGCAGAGCGTCCGGCATTGGTGAATTTTCCTGCGTGACCACTTGACCTTTGGCTCACGAAGAAACTAAATATATCAGGGTATCCTGAGGGTGGAGGGGAACATGGTGTACTGTCCAGAATGCGAGACCGATCTCGACATCGACGAAGATGAGGTCGAGGAAGGCGAGGTCGTCTCGTGCCCGGAGTGCGGCAGCGACTTCGAGGTGATTACCACCAATCCAATCGAACTCAAGCTGGTCGGCGAAGACGAGATCGACGAGGGTGAGGACGACAAAGACGATGACAAGGCTTCCGACGACGACGACGAATGAGGACCACCCCCCAATCCCGTCCGCACCGGCGCTCCCCGGCCTGTGCTGGATTGCTGGCATTGCTGGTCGCCGCCCTTCTGTCTCCGTTTGGCGCCGTCGCGGGTGAGCGCCCCAAAGAGAAGCCCTACGCGCTCATTTTCGGAACGGTGTGGGATCCGGACGGCCGCCCTGTCTATGGCGTGAGGGTCAGAATCCGGCGCGCCGATGAAAAGAAAACCCGCTGGGAACTGTACTCGAACCACACCGGGGAGTTCGCCCAGCGCCTGCCGGCGGGCAAGGCCGATTATGTGATTTCCGCCGACCTGAAAGGCTACAAGTCGCCTCCAGGCAAGCACTTACGGGCTGGTACGGACGTGACTATCCATATTGATAATGAAGAGCGTGCCGATGTTGGCCTGCATCTAATCTGGTAATGGAACTGTGGCAGGAGTCGGTCAAGAGGATGCTATGAAAAAGGCTCTAGTGACATCGTTGCTGCTGTTCATGTTGGGCGCGTTGTCCGCCGCCGCGCCGCCGCCCCAGTTCGGCCGCACCCCCAAGGGCGATAGCACCCGGCTGCTCACCGGCAGGGTGATGGATCGCGCCGAAAATCCATTGCCAAACGCGGTCGTCTATTTGACTAACACGCGCACGCGCGCGGTGAAGACCTACATCGTAGGCACGGACGGAACCTATCGTTTTCCCTCACTCCAGCCGAATCTCGACTACGAAGTCTACGCCCAGTTCAATGGGCATAAGAGCGACGTGAAAACCGTCAGCCAGTTTGACGACCGCCAGCAGGTTTCCGTTAACCTGAAAATCGATAACAAGTAGCTTCGCGATTTAACCTCAGTCTCTCCGGAGACTCAGGGGCTCACGCTGGTTCGACGACCTGAGCTCTGCGCCGGGCTGGTTATTCCACTCGTAACTTGTCCGGTATCAGGCTTTTCCACTACATTCGGAGCGAAGCAGAGACGCCCATGTCCGTGCTCACCACAGCTGCGATTGGGTTATTCGGGGTCGGCCTGGTGACCTACGCAGTCCTGCTGTACAACGAACTCATTCGCCTGCGCAACGACAACGACCGCGCCTGGGCCAACATCGACGTCCTGCTCAAACAGCGCCATGACGAGGTTCCAAATCTGGTGGCCGCGGTCAAGGGCTACATGGAACACGAGCGCCAGACGCTGGAAACGGTGACTCAGGCACGCACTGCGTCGCTGGCCGCCGCCAGCATTCCTCAGAAAGCCCGGGCGGATCTGTTGCTGACCGGCGCGCTGCACTCGTTGTTTGCCGTCGCCGAGCGATATCCGGATCTGAAGGCCAGCCAGAATTTCCTGGCGCTGCAGAACCGTATCTCGGAACTGGAAGAGCGCATCGCCGACCGCCGCGAATTTTTCAACGACGACGTGAACACCTACAACAC
>PMCH01000091.1:0-2075 GCA_003154055.1 Acidobacteriaceae bacterium | reverse complement strand
CTGCGGAGAAGAAACTTAGTTGCTGTCCCCACCCGCCCGCTTCCACGAGATCAGATCTCCGATGGTCGCGCTGGTCGACGACGATGCCGGATGCTTGTAGGACTCGACTTCCTGGCGAGAGGCTTCTTCGCCCACCGCCTTGATGCTCAGGCCGACTTTCTTCTCTTCCTGATTCATCTTGATGATCTTGAAGTCGAACTCCTGGCCCGGCTCCAGTTGGGTCGGTTGCCCGTTGGCGTCCACGGCTTCGGAGTTGTGGCACAGTCCCTCGACTCCATCCGTGACCTCAACGAACGCGCCGAAGTTGGCGACGCGCAGAACCTTGCCATGCACGATGTCGCCCACCCGGTGCTTCTCGAAGAAGGCATCCCAGACATCGGGCTGCAACTGCTTCACTCCCAGAGACAGGCGGCGCTTGTCGGGTTCAATGGCCAGCACCACGGCCTTCACGCGGTCGCCCTTCTTCAGGACTTCCGAGGGATGTTTCACGCGCTTGGTCCAACTCAGGTTGCTGACGTGGACCAGGCCGTCGATCCCATCCTCGATCTCGATGAACGCGCCAAACTCGGTCAGGTTGCGAACCCGGCCCTCGACCTCGGCTCCCACCGGGTACTTGTCGTGCAGCGAGTCCCAGGGGTTCGAGGCCAACTGCCGCATGCCCAGTGAAATCCGCCGCTCCGTCGGATTCACGCTCAGGACGACGCAGTCCACCTGATCGCTGACGTTGACCAGCTTCGACGGATGCTTCATCCGCTTCGACCAGGTCATCTCGCTGACATGGACCAGGCCTTCGATGCCCTGCTCCAGTTCCACGAACGCGCCGTAGTCGGTCACGCTGATCACGCGCCCTCCGACGTGTGCGCCCACCGGGTAGCGGTGTTCCGCATCCAGCCACGGATCGGGAGTCAGCTGCTTGAATCCCAGCGAAACGCGCTGCTTGTCCTTGTCGTACTTCAGAATCTTTACCTGGATCTGGTCGCCCACATTGACCAGGTCGCGGGGGTGGGTCAGGCGTCCCCAGGACATGTCGGTGACGTGCAGCAATCCGTCGATGCCACCCATATCCACGAACGCGCCGTACTCGGTCAGGTTTTTTACCACGCCGGTTAGAACGGAGCCCTCTTCCAGGTGTTCGAGCGTCTTGCTGCGCTTTTCGGTCTGTTCTTCTTCCAGAAGCTGCTTGCGCGAAACCACAATGTTGCCGCGCTTCTTGTTCAGCTTGATGATGGCCACTTCGACGGTCTGGCCCTTCATGCCGTCCAGGTTCCGGACGGGCCGCAGGTCCACCTGCGAGCCGGGCAGGAAAGCGCGCGCGCCCAGAATGTCGACCGTCACGCCGCCCTTGATGCGTTCGATCACAATGGCGTGAATCGGCTTCTTCTCGTTGTATGCACGCTCAATCTCGTCCCAGGCGCGGATCCGTTGCGCCTTCTGGTGCGACAGATTGATGTAGCCCTCTTCGGTGTGGCCCTTTTCCCGCAGCACGTCGATGTCATCGCCCGGCTGGAACCTGGGCTTACCCTCGTGATCAAGGATTTCCGAGAGCGGCGCCATTCCTTCCGACTTCGCGCCAATATCCACCACCACGTGGGTGGAGGTCAGCTTGATGACCTTGCCCTTGATGACATGGTCGTCGCCAACCGATTCTTCGGTTTCGGTCTCGAAGTTCTGGAGGGCGGCGGCGAAATCATCGCTGCTGGCCGCGGCGGACATCGTGTCGTTGGCGGAAGCCGGTGGTTCCGTGGGAGAGGGTTGTGCGGGTTCCGGATTCTCAATTACGGCCGGGCCGCCGGTAAGCGTTTCGGTGTCAGGCGTCATGGGTTCAAGGTTGCGGGCTGTGCTGTCGTCGAGCAATGTCGTAGCCTCTCTGGGTGCCGCGCACATAAGTGAGCGACCGATTGCGGGAAGTGGTGTAGCGGACTGCTGGCGTGGTCTTTAGGTTGCGTTGAGGCCATCCTGGCGGACGACCCTATGACAATCCCAGCTGCCGGAACGTCGACTCGAACCCGCGTCCAAAGGGGACTCTCCGACTATAGCAATCGCGTCCGAACAGTGTCAAACGCGAATCCCGGCCA
>PMCH01000301.1:7843-8622 GCA_003154055.1 Acidobacteriaceae bacterium | reverse complement strand
CCACTCGACGCTTCCGCATCCTGCCGCATGGTGCGGAACTTGACCACCTTGAACAGCCGCCCGCCCTTGCCCACTCGGGTTTGGGTATAGAACACCGGCCCCTTGGAATCGAGCGTGATGATCAGCATGAGGAACGGCATCAGGGGTGCGGTAAGGATCAAGCCAATCAGGGAGATGGTGATGGAGATCAACCGGCGAATCAGGACGAAGGTTGAACTGCGCCGGAAACCCTGGGCAAATACCAGCCAACTCGGATAGAGGTTCTCCACCTCGATTTTGCCGGACATCCTCTCCAGCCACGAGGTCGCTTCCTCAATCTTCACTCCACGCATGCGAAGTTCCAGCAACTCCTGCATGGGAATCGTGCCGCGACGTTCGGGCATGGCAACAATCACCCGGTGGACCTTGGCCTTTTCGACTACTTCCATGAGGTCCGCCGCTACCGACTCGAGGGTCACCGCGCCTTCCAGTTTTCCCGTCCAACTGGCAACTTCCACTCCCAGATCCGGGTTTTGCCGGAGGCCCTGCACCAGGCGTTGGGCTCGCTCGCCTGTACCCAGCACATAAACTCGTTCCACCAGAATCGGTAACTGGACGAGCCAGCCGTAGCCCAACCGCCAACCGAACAACGCGACGGTCAGAATCAGCAAGCCCACCGCCGACGATCCGCTTCCCAGCAGGTAGTCGGGCCGGACGTAACTTACCGCGGCAAAAATGAAAGCCAGCAGCCCGGGGACGAGCAGAAGGCGGAAGTAGAGCTCGCCTTTGGTGTTAAGACG
>PMCH01000301.1:6938-7834 GCA_003154055.1 Acidobacteriaceae bacterium | reverse complement strand
AGGATCAGTGTGCGGATCGGATAATAAACATTGAAGAGCCGGATCAAGCACGACCTCGGTTCGACTTAAGCGCGGCTGGGCTGGGCCTCGCCGTAGTAGTACTTCGATTGTGAAAGCTGACTGGACGGTATGCCGTTGAGCACCATCCCGAGCAGCAACTTGTCCTGGAATTCTTCCCGCGCACGGCGAGCCAGATCGGAAGGCGTGGAGTTGGCAAGCACCACCATCAGCACACCATCACAGAAATTGGCCAGCAGCGTCGAGTCCGAGACTGGAATCACCGGCGGAGTGTCCAGAATGATCCAGTCGAACAGCGGTTCGACCCGTTGCAGGAACACTTTCAGTCTCCCGTTCGACAATAGTTCGGGCGCGCCCGCAACCGAGCGGCCAGCGGGAACGAAGAACAGATTTTCCATGGGCCCGCGCTGCAGGGCGCCAAACTCGTCACATTCGCCCATCAGGTATTCGGAAAGGCCCGGTGACTGTCTTGCTCCCAGATGACGATGCATTCCCGGGCTGCGCAAATCGGCGTCGATGACCAGAACCCTGCGCCCTTGCTGCCTCACCATCACCTGCGCCAGATTGGCGGCCACGAAAGATTTCCCTTCCTTGGGGAGCGCACTGGTCACCAGCAGCTTCTTCAGCGGAAGCTTCTCGCGAATCTGGTAAAGCCGGGAGCGCAGCGTGCGGAACTCTTCCGCCCCCATCCGGTTCTCATCCTCATCGAAGAAGAGCATGGACCGCTTATCCGGCGTCCACTTCTCCTGCGGACTACGAGCCAGCAGCGTTTCATAGCTGAACGCGGCGTTCATGGTTGGCATCACCGCAGTGACGCTATGCGCCGTCGCGGGCATCCCCACGGGCTGCAGTTCAGGTTGTTCCCCGGCCGGTTCGAC
>PMCH01000301.1:0-6929 GCA_003154055.1 Acidobacteriaceae bacterium | reverse complement strand
ACCACCGGAGTTGCCACCGTAGCCGCCGTCCCGTCCAGCAGGTCGAAATCCTTGGCTACGGAATCGACGATGTCGGCGGTCACCAGCTTTTTCTGATCGACGAACGCGCTGACCAGGCAGTGCTCGGACAACAGATTGATGATCCGCGGAATTCCGGTCGAATAACGGAACAGGGACAGCACGGCGTCGTTGTCAAAGATTGGTTCTCCGTTCGAACCTGCGATGCGCAGCCGCTGGGCGATGTAAGCTTTGGTTTCCTCGACATTCAGCGGATGCGTCTTGGCGCGCAGCGTCAACCGCTGCCGCAACTGGCGCAACTGGGGTTGCTTCAGACGCTGTTCCAGTTCCGGTTGTCCCACCAGGACGATCTGCAGCAGTTTCTCGGTGAAAGTCTCCAGGTTGGTCATCATCCGGATCTCTTCCAAAACCTCGTCCGAGAGGCTCTGAGCTTCGTCCACGATGAGGACCGCGGTCTCGCCCGCGCGATAGCGATCCAACAACCAGTTGTAAAGGCGCTGCAGAACCTGGCTCTTGGACTTCGAGTCGCATGGGATCCCAAAATCCGCCATTACAAAATCCAGCAACTGAGGGACATCGAGACGCGAGTTGAAAATGAACGCCGTCGCCACCTGCTGCAGGCGTAACCACTCCAGCAGCTTGTTGATCAGCGTCGTCTTACCCGTCCCGACTTCTCCCGTGAGCAACACAAAGCCTTTGCGGCTCTGGATGCCATACGTCAGGCACGCCAGCGCCTCTTCCGTGTGCCGCGTCAGAAACAAGTAACGCGGGTCGGGATTGACGTTAAACGGGTTGGCGCGAAGTCCAAAAAACTCTTTGTACATAGTCCTGCGCTAGACCTCGACTCTCTCCCGATCTCGTGCTCCACCACCGTCGCTGCGGCCCCAGAAACCTCGTCGGCCGCCGCCGTTGAGGGCCGCCTTCGCGTCTTCATCCCCTACCCACGGAACCGACACAAGCAGAGGCAGATCCATGGCCGCCGCCGCGTCCTTCTCCGTGCGGATGGACTTGTCACGCAGTTCCAGCCAGATGGCGATCCCGATCCCGAGAGCCAGACCGGCACCCAAACCGCCGCCTGCAAAAAACAACCGGTTCGGGAAGCTCGGATCGGACGGCAAGCCCGCCGGACTCAAAATGCTCATCTGTTCGCCCTGCTGCTGATTTTCCATGTTGGTGGCCAGCTCCGAGGTGCTCTTCTTGGTGAGCAAGTCACGGTACGAAGCCTGGGCGTTGTCGTAGTCGCGGGTCAGAGCCTTATATTGCTCTTCAATGGCCGGGCTCATGGACGTGCGGCTCTGGTAGAGCTGAACCTGGTTCTGGAGCTTCTTCTGATCGCTGGTCGCTTGCGCGATCACGTTGTCATACTGATGGAGTTGCTGGCGAAGCTGGCGAATCTCGGCCGGCTCCGAAACATTTCCTTTGTTTGCGGTGTCGGTCGCGTTGCTGGCGGCGGCATTGATTTCCGCCAGTTTTTTCTTGATCTCCGCGATATCGGCCTTGGTCTTGATTACGTCCGGATGATCGTCGGTGTACCGCGCCTGCAGTTGCAGCAACTGCGACTGGAGTGCGTTCATCTGCTGTTCAAGCGTCTGGGGATTGGTGCTCGATTGGGAACTCCGCCACGCTGCGAGTTGTTGCGCCAGCAGCGTCTCGGTATAGGTCTTGTCCTGCTGCGCCCGGTTCAGAGTCTGCGTGCTCGCATCCAGTTGCGAGCTGAGCGTCATCAACATCCGCAGATTGTTTTCCGAGTCCCCGGGAAGCTGGCCCAGATACTTGTTCTTGAAGGTGGCCAGTTTGCTGTCCTGATCTTCCAGTGCCCGCTTGGCATCGTCCACCTGGCGGCCGAAGAATTCGGTGGTGCCCTGGGCGACCGAAGTTCGGGTGCGGATATTTTCTTCCAGCAGCAACGAGGTCAATTCGGTGCAAATCTGCTGCGCCTGCCGCGCGTTGTTCGCCGTGTAGTTAACGTAAAAACCAGGCAACGGCGGACTGTTGGAAGACTTCTTCTTGGTCTTCTTCGAGCCAGCAGCCGCCGAAATGTCCGTAATCACCGGCTCCACCGACATGTTCGACCGGATCTCCTCGATCAGGTGCCCTTCTTCCCCGGGCTTGGCGATACCGAGGCGCTCCACCATGGGCCGAAGGCGGTTGCCGGCCAGCACCTGTTGCTGCATGGTCGACAGCCGTTGCGTGAAATCGGCGGTGATCACCGACTGCACGTAGCTGTCGGGCACCTTCTGCCCTTCCACCAATACCAACGATTGGGAGGTGTACTTGGGCGAGAAACCGTAGGACACCAGGTAACCCGCCAGCGGGGCCAGCAGTGCCGGAATCAAAATAACTTTCAGGCGGCGCTTGACCATCGCCAGGTAATCGTCCATTGTCAGTTCGCGATTCTCAATCATTGCTATTCACCATTCCGGCCGCCGTAGCGGCCCACAATTACTCGATCCGGATTGGCCGGGGGTGCCAGTCCACTCCTACCGTGCCGATGTACCGTTGCGAAATTCGACTGCACGCGCTGCCGTTTCCACAAAATGAGTTGTCAAAAGCCAGGTTGCTAAACCGGCTGGCTGCGAAAATTCCGTAGTTGCGTCCAATCTGTTTTCGAAGAGCCACGCCCGCAAAACCATCGCTGTAGTTGGCCCCCGCCGTTCCCAGGAAAAGCAGGCTCTGCAAACGAGTGTGGTACGAGTAGCCAACGTCGCCAAAGAATTCCCAGGTGCGTCCGAGCGGGCGATTCACGCTAACCCGAGCAACCTGGGTATCGGCACCGGCAAAAAAGCCCGATCCCGAAGAGGTGTACTTCTCGTAGCTGGCGGCCAGCGAAGTCTTCGGAAACTTGTAGACCAGACGGGCGCGTGCGCTCATGGACCAGCGCCTCTCGCTAATACCGCCGTTTGGGTCGGGGCTGTAAATGGAGACGTACTGCGGACCGGCTCCAACCAGAAAATTCAATCTTCCCGTGATCGTGCGCCCGTAGCGCAGGTTGACGACGTTGACATCGATCTTGCCGCCAGCGGCCAGCGGAAACACGAATTCCTGAAACGCGTAGACCACTGCGAGTTGATCCCGCCGATTGAGCAGGTGGCTGTATCCGGTTTCGATGGTGAACTGCTGGCTGTTGATCAGCTTCGGGTTGTCATCGAGGAAATGGGCCGTGCTATATCCGCCCGCCACTGTTACTGCGGACCGGGGCGAAATACCTTGCACGATGTCCGCGACTGCCAGATTCGTTATTCTGGGCGTCTCCCCAATCGACCCAAACTGTCCACCGCCAAAGCCCGGTAACCCACCCCCGGGGATACCCGCGGCCACACCTCCTCGGGCAAGTCCCAAGCCGGGAGCACCTCCATAAGCACCCACACTGAAGGAACCGTCCGGCAAATCGCTGAACGAATCCCGAAATGTGATCTGGCCAGTCCGCCACCGCGTCACGAACATCCCGGCCAATGCATGCAACTGCCGCACACTATCTTTGCCGCGGCTAAAGAAGACGCCGCCACCGAGGTATTCCAGGAATAAATCGCTCTTCGGCCAAAATTTCTGGAGATCCAACGCCCCGAGAACCCGGGTGGCCGATTTCAGTTGCGACGCGCCCAACTGGTTGCCAGTATTCGTGTCGGCGGACTCGCTCACCTGCAAGCCGGGTGAGATAAAGCTGCGCGTGGCTCCCCGCATTTCCAGCGTGGGCTGATCCAGACCGGAGATCGGAGGATTGTCCGGGTTCAGGATGGGAGTGTCGTTCTGTCCAAAGGCCGGAACTGGACCGGTAGTAGTTTCCTGTCGGGTTGCCGGCGGGGTCGTCCCTTGGGAAGGGGCGTCGTTCTGCGCCACGGCGCATAGGCCCGCACCGAAGATCAGAACCACCACTCGAATTGTCCGCGAGAATTCCATATTCAGCGTCCCATATCTCCTACGGGATAACAATCGTGTCGCCTGGCTGCAGAACATAGTTTTGGTCCATCTGTTCGCCCTTCACCAGCTTGCGGTAGTCCACCGGCATCTTCTGCTGCTTGCCGTTCTGCATCCGCAGGATGTAAATCTTCTTGGTATTCGCGAACGTCGTCATCCCGGCACTGGACAAAGCCTGGAGGACCGTCATATTCGGCAACATCGACATGGACCCGCTGTGGCTCACTTCGCCCACCAGATAGACCCGCTTACTGTTGATCTGGGTCACAACCACGGTCACACGCGGATCGGCGATGTACTTCTTGAGCCTCTCGGTAAGCGAGGCGGCGAGTTGCATCGGGGTCAGTCCCGAAGCCTGCACGTCATTGAGCAACGGGAGGGAAATCATGCCGTCCGGACGAACCGGCAAGGTCGCGGTCATGTCGTTTTCTTTCCAGACCGCAATGTGCAGCACGTCGTCAGGGCCGATCACATAGGATGGTCCAGCAGCCGCAGCTGCCGACGGCGCGCTCGTGTCTGGCGACGAACCCCCGGCGGCCGGCGCAGCACTCTGCGAAAAGGCCATGCTGCTGACCAGAAGTAAGGTTGAGACCGTCGCTTTCCAGGTTTGTTTCATATCTTCTCCTCGAAATCCTTCCCCTTCTCAGGCGCCGTATTCCTCGTAGCCGATCTGTTTGAGCTTGTAGAGCAACGCCTTGTAACTGATCTGCAATTCCTGCGCTGCCCGCCGCCGGTTCCAGCGGGTGCGGGTCAGAACTTGCAGGATGAGCTCTTTTTCCGCCACTCGGGACGCCGCTCGAGCCGCATCTTTCAGCGAGATCTTTTCTCCGTTGCTGCGATCGGGGCGACGCAAGAGCGACCGCAACCCGCCCATCGCCAGGGATTCATCCCCCAGGACCACGATGGCGCGCACTGTATCTTTCAATTCCCGGATGTTTCCCGGCCAGTGGTACTCCATGAAAAACGCTTGTGTCTCACTGCTCAGCACCGGTACGGGCCGGTCGAATTCGCGCGCCGCAGCGGAGAGGAACCAGTCCCGCAGAACCGGAATGTCCTCTTTTCTCTGGCGCAGAGGCGGCACGCGCAAACACACACTGCTGATCCGGTAATAGAGGTCTTCCTTGAACTTCCCAGCCTTGACCTCGGGTTCCAACTCGCGCGAGGTTCCGCAGATGAACCGGGGCGCCCGCCGCTGTTCATCGCCGCTGAAGGCCAGTTGGCGAACCAACTCGGCCTGGGCAGCAAAATCCAGATCTCCAACTTCCTGCAAGTAAACTGTTCCGCCCTGATCTTGCCAGGCCGCAATCGCCTCTTTACTGGCTTCTTTGCCGTGACACGACTGGAACCGTGCCGACCTGCGATCGGAACCCGCATGAATTCGCTCCGCCGCAGCTTCCTTGCCCGATCCCGACTCCCCCACCACCAGCACCGGCACGTCATTCTGCGATAGCTCGCGGATCACCGCCTCGACCGTACGCATACCCGAGCTGACGCTTTCCAGCCAGATGCGGGCACCGCCGTTCGCCGCATTGCCACTCGCAAAGATATCCGGGCTATGGTTGCTCATGCTTTTCCACTCTGAGACCTGAAGAGCGACTCAGACAAAAGGCCGTGCTGACTCTAGAGCACACTCGCTGCCATCCGAGCCGATCCAAGAATCAGCCGCTGAAAGAATAAGTTGCTTATATATCAGTTACTTACAGCCATACTCTCAATTGCAAGGCGAATCCGACTCTAGCATCGTTGCGGACAAATGGGAAATATTTTGCCCATTTTGGGGTAATCGGTGAGAGGTTACTTGCCACGAAACTCCCTATTTGCGCTGCCATCTCAATGGAAACAATAGGGGCCCCTCGCCCTCCCTGGCAGGCGGCGGGTCACCGATCCTCCTTTTGGAACAAAGGGCAACTATTTTCCTATTTTTCCTGCGCGGCCGGCGACATCGCTGGCTCCACGTGCTCACTCCGTCGACCGTGGTGGTCCATCTTCCCGTCACGAGCAGTGCGCACGGGTACTGAGTTTGCACCAGCCGGTGCTTTCGCATATGCTCTGGGGCACGCGCCATGGGTGATTCTGTGCAGGTGGCCTCTGGTTTCTAATCGGCGGGGTTGGTTCTCTTCCGGCCCACCGTGGTGGCACGCGGTGGCGCTCCTGCTCCTCGTTGCGTTGCTCTACCGGTCCATCCTCGCGCGGCTGTTCGCGCAATGGATGAACGACCCCAACTTCTCGCACGGAATCTTCGTTCCCCTCTTCGCCGCATTTGTTCTCTGGCAGAACCGAAACAAACTGAGCGAGATCCCACCGGCTCCGTCTTGGGCGGGCGTTTCGATCCTGGTAAGTGCCCTGTTCGTGCTGACGATTGGTGTGCTTGGCGCCGAACTGTTTTTCTCTCGCGTGTCGCTGCTGCTGCTGCTGGCCGGACTGATCGTCCTGTTTGGCGGGTGGCAGATATTCCGCGCCGTCTTGTTCCCCTGGGCGTTTCTGATTCTGATGATCCCGATTCCGGCGATCATCTTCCAGCAGATCACCTTTCCCCTGCAAATGTTGGCCGCGAAGGTAGCCAGTGGTTTGCTCCCGCTCCTGGGAGTTCCCGTGCTCCGGGAAGGGAATCTGATCGTCCTGCCGGCGATGCCAAATGGGCTGGAAGTCGCGGAAGCCTGCAGTGGTATTCGTTCCCTGATGACGCTGGTGACATTGGCAATCATCTACGGCTACCTGATGGACAGCCGCAAGTGGGTTCGTATCCTGCTGAGCTTGTCCGCCGTTCCCATCGCGGTCGCCGCCAACAGCTTGCGCATTGTAGGTACAGGGCTGCTGGTCCAGTACTGGGATCCCGACAAGGCCCAGGGATTTTTTCACACCTTCTCGGGCTGGTTGATCTTTGTAGTCTCGCTCATCATGCTCTTCGGGCTTCATCAGATCATCGTGCGCCTTTCGCCAGAGAAGCAACCGGTGCAAGTCCGTGAATAGACTCTCACTGCGCTTCGTGGTGGCGG
>PMCH01000246.1 GCA_003154055.1 Acidobacteriaceae bacterium | reverse complement strand
AGGTTTTCGCGCAATTCTGGTGGGATGAAGTCCAGTTTGAGCTTCGCGTAAATCTCTTCTTCTGTCTTGCCGGCGACCGGCTTCTCATCCTCGAGATTAGCCAGGCTGTATTCGCTGAGCGTGAACCCCATCTTCAGGGCACGCTGGCGGAGCGCGACGTTGTGCGCCTTCGATCCCGTGAAATACTGCATGGCCGCGCCAAAGGACTCAGGCGGAAGCAGTCGCACATCCACCTGGATTCCATTGCGCTGCCGGAAGCTGATCTTGTTCTCTCCCTGCGCGATCACTTCCATCAGGCCGGGAAAATGCAGCAGATGATCCACTATCTTCTGGCGCGATTCAGTCTCGGCGCAGCCTTTACCCGTGACCAGGATGTCCAGATCACCCACCGTATCGCGGCCCCGTCGCAGCGAGCCAGCCGGCGTGACTTTCTCGACCCCGGGCAGCTGCGAGAGGTGCTCGACCAGTTTGTCAGCCAGTTGTTCGGCCGCGTCGAGCAGGAACCGTCCGCCGATCCGCTGGTAATCTTCCAGCGCTTTGATCAACTTCTGTTCGTGCTTCTCTCCCATGCGAGGCAGTTCACGGATCTTGCCCTCGCGTGCCAGTTTCAGGACGCCTTCCACATCGCAAACCTGGTACGCGCTCCAGATGAGCGCAATGGTCTTCGGCCCCAATCCCTGCACTTTGAGCAGTTCGAGCATCGACGGGCGATATTTTTTCAGAAGCTCGGAGTGCACCTCGATACTGCCATCTCGAAAGAGCTGCTGCATGTTGGCCAGCATGCCTTTGCCAATGCCGGGCACTTCGAGAAGCTTTTTCGGTTCTTCGATCAGGTCGCTAACCTGCTGAGACATCGCTTCGATAGCCTGCGCGGCATTGCGGTACGAACGCACCCGGAACGAATCCTGACCGTCGATCTCGAGCAGGTCCGCGGTTTCATACAGAACGCCGGCGATTGCTTTGTTATCCATGAGTGAGGAAATTGTATCCCGCGGAAGCACGAGGAGACACTACGGATGGGTGGGCAGACAGTCGAGGCAGAGCCCAACCTTCAGGCAGGGGAGAGAACTCTTTTGGCCTGAGGAAATCCGCGCGGTCAGGAAGCCTTGGTCACGTTCGCCGCTTGCGGCCCTTTTTGGCCCGTCACGATCTCGAATTCAACTTTGTCGCCTTCCTGCAGGCTCTTGTAGCCCTCGGAAGTGATCGCGCTGTAGTGAATGAAGACATCCGGGCCGTCGTCTCTTCCGAGGAACCCGTATCCCTTCGCGTTGTTAAACCACTTCACCGTACCTTTCAGACGTTCCACGTGCCCCCCTCTTTTTGCGGGTTCCTCCGCAACCGGTGGCAGAATTCCGAAGGTTCCGCAAAATGTGTACGCATTGTGCTGCTGCTAGGGGGCACTGTCAAGGCTAGGTATCACAAAGGGGCGGTCTTTTCGAGCGTCCTCATTGGGAGGCCCCGGCTAGCCACAGAACGCCCGAAATGGTCTTGGCATCACGAATTGCACCGCCGCGCGCCATCCGTACGGCAGTCGGCAAACTGAAAAACCGGATCGCGATCTTCTCGTCCGGTTCCGGCTGGGCCACGCCCTCACGCAGTCCGCGGGCGAGGTAAATGCTCATGGTTTCGCCTAGAAAACCGGGGCTTGCATAGAAACGCAGGATTCTCTTCCAGTTGCGGGCGGTGTAGCCCGTCTCCTCCAGCAGTTCACGCTTGGCTGCCGCCAACTCCCGTTCCCCCTGATCGATGCGCCCCGCCGGCAGTTCCCACAAGAAATCCTTGGCCGCATGCCGGTACTGTCGTTCCAGGAGCACCCGCGGCTCCTTGGTGCTTTCATCCAGCGCCAGCACCACCACCGACCCCGAATGGTGGATCACATCCCGGCGGGCGCGAATCCCGCCCGGCTCGATCACATCATCCGTGACCACGGAGAACACCGGCCCCTGGTAGCTGACCCGCGAAGAAACGATGCGTGCTTTCTTTGCCATGCTCACCAATATACCGTGTGGGGCGGACACTGTTGTCCGCCGCCGTTGCTGTTGCCATTGCTCCAGGTCGAACGAAAGCCGCCCCTGCGTTTCCCCCGTGCCCCTCAGTGCCCTCCGTGGTGAAAGCTCTTTTGCGATAGGAAGGATTTCAAGTGATATCCTGCGCCCGTGTCCTCGCGCCCCAAAATCGCGATCGTCGGTGCCGGAAGCCTGGCCGCAGGCCTGGCCCCCGCCCTGCACACGGCGGGCTATGCCATAACCGAGATCATCAGCCGGAGTACTCCCGGTTCGTGCCAGCGTGCCCGTCGTCTGGCGGCGAAAGTTGGCGCCCGAGCCACCCCGATCTTGGCCGCCAATCTCGGTGCCTCGCTGCTTTGGTTTTGCGTGCCCGATCGCGAGATTCGAACTGCAGCAGTATCTTTTGCCGGTCACGCCCTGGGCAGGATCAAATACGCATTTCATTCCAGCGGAGCGCTCGCCAGCCGTGAACTTGCACCGCTCCGCAAGCGCGGTATTGCCGTCGCCTCCGTTCATCCCCTGATGACTTTTGTTCCGGGTTCGCAACCGACTCTTGAAGGTGTGACATTCGCGTTGGAAGG
>PMCH01000330.1 GCA_003154055.1 Acidobacteriaceae bacterium | reverse complement strand
ATTTCCAAGTAGCGACGCCCCTCCCGCGGGACTGGGCGGCCAGCAAGACGCCCAGCCCTGCCTGGGTTGCAGTGGGACGGAGGTCCACAGACTCATGCAGGTCCTGGTGGTTGAGGATTCCGCGGTCTATCGAAAGTTAATCGGCGATCAGTTGAAGGACTGGCATTTCGACATGACCGTCGCTACCACCGGGGCGGAGGCTTGGGAGGTGCTGCAGCGACCCGACTCTCCGAAACTGGTCCTGCTCGATTGGGTGCTGCCGGATATCGAGGGCATCGAACTTTGCCAGCGAATCCGGGAAGTGGGTGCGTCCCACCCCTACGTCTATGTCATCCTCCTCACCGGGCGGGAGGGCCGGGAAAACCTGCTGCATGCGATGCAGGCCGGGGCTGACGACTTCCTGGTCAAGCCCTTCGATGCGCCGGAACTGCGAGCCCGCCTCATGGTTGGCAAGCGCATTCTCGACCTGCAGGAAAAGTTGATTTCAGCCCGGGAGTTGATGCGCATTGCCGCGACCCACGACTTTCTCACCGGACTGCTGAATCGTGGAGCGGTCCTCGACGCCCTGGGTCGTGAGTTGGAACGAGCCAGGAGAGAGCAAACGCCGGTAGGGGTTATCCTGGCCGACCTCGACCATTTCAAAGACGTGAATGACTCCCTCGGCCATCTGTTTGGCGATGAGGCGCTGAAAGACCTTGCGCAGCGAATTCGCCGGGAGTTACGGCCCTACGACAGTATCGGGAGGTACGGCGGCGAAGAATTCCTCTTGATCCTGCCGGGTTGTGACGTGCGGACGACACTGCTGCGGGGTAAGCAGCTGTGTAAGTGCGTTGCCAGTGAACCGGTCGTATTTTCTGACGCCCAGAGAATCATCACCATGAGCATGGGAGTCGCCGTCTCGGAAGGTTCGGAAGACCGCGAGATTGAGGCCTTATTAAGTCAGGCCGACGTCGGCCTTTATGCCGCGAAGCAGAAAGGCCGTAACCGAATCGAGCACGTCCAGCTTCCGGCCCCGAAGCAAATGGCCCGCCGGTCGTGCGGAGGTTAGACACTATGACAATCTTACTGATTGACGACAGCCGGTTTCTTCAGATGGCGATCGAGAAAACGCTCCATGAAGCCGGGTACCGCACCATCGTGGTCTCGGATGGAGAAGAAGGCCTGCGTACCGCCATTCAAAAATCGCCCGACTTGATTCTGTTGGACATCATGCTTCCCAGCCTTCCTGGTACCAGCGTGCTGCGTAGCCTGAAACACAATCCCATCACGTCGCGGATTCCGGTCATCGTATTAACTGGGTTGGCCCGGGTGGATGAGGCCAGACTAAGAAGCGAGGGCGCGGATGGCTATCTGAAGAAATCAGACTTGGATCTGAAGGGCGGTTGCGAGGCCTTACACCATACTATTCAACAAACTCTGAAGCAGAGTACTCAGCTCTCGATGTGAACGTATCTTTTTCTTAGTTACATCCGTAACACCCACGAGCGAATATCGCTAAAGTCCGCTGTGCAGCCGCCATACGATCAATTAGGAAGTTCTAATGGCGGGGGCGGAGCCGTCCCCACCCAGACGGGGAGCTTGAGAGCAAGCATGGCTGACGGCCGGATTCTGGTTGTTGACGACGAGCCCCAATTCCTGGCGACGGTCCAGAGTTTCCTCGAAGACCGAGGATTCGAGGTCGTCACCGGCACCTGCTGCCGGCAGGCCGAGGAGATCTACGGCCGCGCCAAACCGGACGCCGTTGTATTGGATTACAGCCTCCCCGACGGAAACGCTCTGGAGATTCTTCCCCGGTTGCACGCAGTGGACCCCTCCATCCCGATTGTCCTCATGACCGGGCACGCGTCCATCGATTTGGCCGTGCAAGCCGTCAAGTTGGGTGCGGAGCACTTTCTTACCAAGCCAGTGGATCTGCCCACTTTGACGATGATGCTGGAGAGAAGTCTCGAGAATCAAAGAAACCGTCGCAAGCAAGCCCTGGATAACAGCCGGCGGAGCCGCGAGGGGATCAATCCGTTTCTCGGGTCCAGCGCGGCCATCCGGGAGTTGGCCGAAGTGTCCGCCCGGGTTGCGTCCGCGGAGAGCCCGATTCTGATCCAGGGAGAGACGGGAACGGGGAAGAGCGTTCTCGCGCGCTGGATTCACGAGCACAGCAGCCGCGCCAAAGAGGCTTTCGTGGACCTCAACTGTGGCGGGCTCACCCGCGATTTTCTTGAGACCGAATTGTTTGGGCACGAAAAAGGCGCCTTCACCGGAGCCGTCCAGGCCAAAGCCGGTCTGCTGGAGATCGCGCATAAGGGGACTCTATTTCTGGACGAAATCGGCGACGTCGATCTCCAGGTCCAGCCCAAGATCCTCAAGGTGCTCGAGGAAAAGCAATTCCGGCGCCTGGGAGACGTGCGCGACCGGCGGGTTGACATCCGGTTGTTGGCGGCCACCCATCAGAATCTGTCTGTTCTCATGCGGGACAAGCGATTCCGCAGCGACCTGTTCTTCCGCATCAGCACCATCCCCCTGCTGGTCCCCCCTCTGCGGGAGCGCATCGACGATATTCCGGTGCTCGCGAACCACCTGCTGGGGCGCCTTTCGGCGGAGTTGGGTTTCGGCATGGTCGAAATCACGCCGGAAGCGATGCGCCGGCTCCAGAGCTACTCCTGGCCGGGAAACATCCGTGAAATGCGCAATGTACTGGAACGAGCGGTGTTACTCAGCGGGAACCGGGTGATCAGCGAGAAGAATCTCCATTTCGATGAGAGTGAGTGGCCGGAGTTGAAACCTGAGAACCTCGGGCGGACCCTGGAAGAGATGGAGCGGGACTACATCCGGCAGATTCTGCAATCCGAGGAAGGCCGGGTGGAAGCCGCGGCCAAGAAACTCGGCATCCCGCGCAGCACGCTGTACGCCAAGCTCAAGCAGTACAAGCTCGAACGCTGTGCCCAGGCGGCCNNTTAAGAATGCGAATGGTAATCCGGGAAACAGGTTCCGGGGCCATTTAATTTGCCTCCTGATGAGCAGCTCACGCGGTCTCCCCCACCGCGTTCCGCTTGCCGGTCAGGACCGCTGCGAGGGGCATGCGCATGTCGTCAAACAATGGCAAGTCGCGGAAAGAAGCCGAAATCAGGACCGCGAGCCGGTCTCAGGAGATCCAGGAGCACATCGGAGCCCTCGCCGGCAGAGACCTGCAGTTGTTATCCATCTCGCTGCTCTTGCTGCTGGTACTCTCGGGTGGAATCCTGGCCCTGGTCGCTCCCAATCTGTTATCAACTTCCCAGACTGTCCACGCCGATGCGCGCTTGCTCCCGCAGCTGTTCTTCGGACTGACTACCCTGATCATCCTTTTCAACGTGTACATTCTGCTGCAGAAGAGAGAACTCGGTACGACTCGCCGCCGCCTGGTGGAGGAACTCATTTTCAACGAGCGGATGGAAGCCGTATCTCTGATTGACCCCGTCACCCAGCTTTTCAATCGACGGGCAATGGAACAACTGGTTGCTCACGAGGTGGCACGGACCAACCGGCTGGGTTCCCCGCTCTCCGTGCTGGTGCTGGATATCTCCAATTTCGAAGCGATCAGCGATCGTTGCGGCACCGAGGAATCCGAGCAGTTTCTCTATCAGGCAGCGCAGGTTGTGAAAAATACCTTTCGTGGCTCCGACATGGTGTTTCGCCACAAGGAAGCGCAGTTTCTGGTAATCATGCCCGGAACAGCGGAGCTGCAGGTTGACTTTGCCATCAAGCGACTCGACGCAGAAGTGATTCGTCACAACTCGGAACCTGGCTGCAACACGGAAGTCGCGTTCTGCTATGGGGTGGCAGAGTTCGCCCACGGTTCCAGGATCTCGGACACCCTTCTCAACGCTGAGCGCAAAGCCTTCTTGCGCAAACACAGCTTCGCCACTGTCTTTTAGGAAGGAGGCATATTAAACGCATGCTGAACCGGTGCACTCCGGCGGCTGATTCGGTCCGGACCTGAAGATTCTGCACCAACGCAACTTAATCACGGGCCTTGGGAGAAGGGGTTATGGCGGACACACATACCGATCTGGTCATTCAGCTTTCGACGTCCGGCCAGGGGCCGGACGAATCCGGGCAGAACGACGAGGAGAGCAGGCTGATCACGGAACTCCGGCGGTGGATCCAACCGGGAGTGGAGATCGCCCTTAGTTTCCGTGGCTGCATCGCGATTACGTCGATCCTCTGGCTCTCCGAATGCCAAGTGGACCGCAGCTTTCGAGCTGGCGTCCGGCTGCTCGGGGTATCCGCCCAGCCCGCCAGCGAACCGCCAGCGCCTGAATCGCCAGCGGAGAACACACCACGAAGCGTCCTTCCGGCATACCCTGGTCCGAAAATTTCCCGCCTGCACCTGTAAACCGCCTTCAAAGCCAGCGTTTCGCTGGGGCGGATGCTCAATCTCCCTGTCTCCCCGGCCCCGGTGCGGCGGACATCCATTTGCAGCGCTTCTCAAACCACGTGACTCCGATTTCTGGAACCCCTTCCAAAAGGCAGACGGGGACGAGGGGGCCGGTCATTTTGTCCGCCGTCTAGCACTCGCAAGCTTCACTAATTCAGTAACTTAGAGATACTCCCGAAGCTTGAGGTTGGCGCTCAGCTTGCATCTTCCATTGGGTCACACGGGTGGTGGGGGCGGGGTTCAGCCCCGGAAGGAAGATGGGGGAAAACAATATGGAAAAGGNNCCGGGAATGGCCAGTACGGTAGCCGGTGACGGAACAAGCGGTTACGGCGGCGATGGAGGCCAGGCCCTGTCTGCCCAGATGAATTTTCCCATGGGCGTAGCGCGCGACAGCGCGGGCAATCTCTATATTGCAGATTTCTCCAACAACGCCGTGCGCAAGTTCGCCAGCGATGGCACCATCAGCACCGTGGCCGGAAACGGCACGCCCGGCTACAGTGGGGACGGCGGTCCAGCAACCAGCGCCCAGCTTTACTACCCTTCCGCCGTGGCATTGGACGCCGCGGGGAATCTTTACATTGCCGATTTCTTCAACTCCTGTGTCCGCAAAGTGGATGGGAACGGAACGATTTCCACGCTCGCGACCGGGGCCCTGGTCCGGGGCGTGACGGCAGACAGCGCGGGGAACGTCTATTACTCCAGTTGGTCGGAAGGCGTCTGGAAGGTGGACCCGCAGGGAGTGAGCACCAGAATCGCGGGCAACGGGAACCCAGGCTTCAGTGGCGACGGCGGCCCGGCCATCAACGCGCAAACCTCCGGAGTAGCCGGGCTTGCGCTCGACAGCCAGGGCAACTTGTACCTGGCGGAAGTTTCGAATAGCGACATTCGCAAAGTCGACACGAATGGAATCATCACGACGGTTGCCGGCAACCAGCATTTTGGTTACAGCGGAGATGGTGGCCCGGCCACCAGTGCGCAATTTAATGGTCCCACCGATGTCCGGGTTGACGCCGGCGGCGATCTCTACATCGTGGACTCATCCAACAATCTTATTCGTAAGGTAGACGCGAACGGCACGATCACCACGATCGCGGGCAGCAATTACGGCTACGCCGGAGATGGCGGACTGGCTTCCAATGCCTGGTTCGAGGGGCCCACCGGAATCGCTCTGGCGGGGAACGGCAATCTCCTGATTGGCGACACGGGCAACAACGTCATTCGCGAGGTGAGCGTGGATTCGACAACCCTCGACTTTGGTACGGTCACGGTTGGCCAGACGGGCAGTGCGATCCGCGTGTTGGTGTCCAATGCTGGGAACGGGGACCTGCATCTTAGCACCGTCATCGCCAGCAGCAACTTTGGGATCCAGACGACCTGCTCGACCAGTACCGCCCTGTCGGCTGGCACCGGCTGCTCCGTGGATGTTTCTTTTAGCCCCTCGGCCGGTGGGAGTATCACCGGCACGGTCACGTTCAATGACGATGCGCCGGGCAGTCCGCACGTCATCAACCTGAAAGGCCAGGGCTTTGTTCCCCCTCCTACTCAACTGATATTTGCAAAGCAGTTTTCAACCCTGTCATTGAACGGGAATCTGGGCTCGGTCCCGGTGGATGCCTTGGACGCGCAGGGCAATCTGGCCGCCGGATTCAGTGGAGCGGTCACTCTGCAGATCCAAGGTCCGGCTGGATTTGCCGGGTACAGTTCCCAGCTCAATGCCAACGCCGGAGTGGCGACATTCAATCTGACAGCAGTCGTGCTGAACGCGGCAGGCAGCTACACGATCACGGCGAGCAGTACCGGTTTGACGCGCGCCCAAGCGCAGTTCACGGTCACGGGCGCCAAGGATTTTGCCGTTTCAACTTCCGCGTCCATGACGGTCGTCAGTGGCAATTCGGGAACGGCCAATGTCACGGTGGCCCCCACCAACGGCTTCAGCGGTGCGATCAGTCTCAATTGCAGCGGCCTGCCGGCACATTCGACCTGTTCGTTCTCACCATCATCGTTGAACGCCGACGGCTCCAACGCTTCTTTACATTCGGTGATGACAATCTCGACTGGGGTCGCCACAGCAGCGGCAGGCCAGCGGCCGGGCAGCCCATTCCTGCTTGCTTCCGGGGCTGGTTTCTTCAGCGCGGGCATGCTGGGCCTGGTCTTTGTGCCTCGTCGGCAGTGGGCTCAGGGATACTCCGGCGGGCGGGCAAGGCTTGTTTGCCTGGTTCTGCTGGCAATGATTCTCCTGACTGGGCTGCTGGGGTGCCAGGGTCTGCAATCCGGCAATAAGGACCTTCTTACGCCTCGGGGAGTCTATTCGGTGACAGTGACCGCCGCCTCGACGAGTGTCTCGCATACCACGGCTATCACGCTTACCGTGCAGTGAGGACTGCGGGAAGGGAACGTGTTTGTGCGGCGCCATGCGTAGCGGTCGCTAGGGTCGAGTAAGGACGCTACGCATCTTGCTGAACAGAGAGTCTCTCGTGAAGGGTTTCAGCAGGAGCTCAACGCCTGGGTTAAGCACGCCATGGTGGACAATCATCTCATCCGCGTAGCCGGACATGTACACCGTTCGTAAGTCTGGCCGACTGGCCTGCAGCTTCTTTTCCAGTTCGTACCCGTTCATGCCGGGCATGACCACATCGGTCAGGAGCAGATCGATTTTGCCCTTATGGTTGAGCCCGATGGCGAGTGCAATCGTTGCATCCGCGGCTTCCAGAACCGAGTACCCGCCGCCCACGAGCAAATTGCGCGTCAGTTCGCGCAGCGCGTCCTCATCTTCCACCAGCAGGATTGTCTCGGCTCCGCCGGCTACTCCCGCGCTGGCGCTGGGCTGCTCCGGTTTGTCCACCGGCCCGTAGATTCGCGGCAGGTAGATCTTGAAAGTCGTCCCCCGGCCCTCCTCACTGTAAGCCCAGACATATCCGCTGCTCTGCTTGACGATTCCATAGACCGTGGAGAGGCCGAGTCCAGTGCCTTTGCCGGGACCTTTGGTGGTGAAGAAGGGCTCAAAAATGTGTGGCATGTCTTTTGGCGAAATGCCCTGTCCGGTATCGCTCACCGAGATCAGAACATAAGGTCCTGGGGTCGCGCCCGGATGGGCACGGAAGTAGGCTTGATCGAGCTCCGCGTTTGCAGTTTCTATGATGAGCTTTCCGCCTTGCACCATGGCATCCCGTGCATTGACCGCCAGGTTCATCAGAATCTGCTCGACCTGACTTTGATCCGCCTTCACCGAGCCAAGCGAGGGTTCTGGCGCCAGGACCAGTTCCACATCATCGCCAATCATCCGGCGCAGCATGGAGCTGATGTTGTCAAGCACGCTATTCAGGTTGAGAACTCTGGGATCGAGAATTTGCTGCCGGCTGAAGGCAAGAAGCTGGCGAGTCAGCGTTGCCGAGCGTTGTGCCGCTCTCTTGATCTCGTCGACGTTCTTCCGGGAGGGATCCATCAACGGAAGGTGCTCTTGCAGGAGCTCGCTATATCCGATGATCACTCCCAGCATGTTGTTAAAATCGTGCGCGACCCCGCCCGCGAGCCGGCCGATCGATTCCATCCTCTGTGCCCCTCGCAGCTGCTGTTCAAGGCGCTTGGATTCCGTCACATCCTTGGTGATCGCCAGAATGCATGTTTCCCCATCCAGCTGAACGAGTTCGGCTGATACTTCCACACTCCTTGCTTCTTTGGAACGCGTCTGGAACACCGTTTCCAGCGCAACCACCCTGCCGGTCTGGCTGAGCAGTTCGAGCATGAGCTCACGGTCTTTGGGATTCGCCCAGATGTTGAGCTCAGCCGCAGTCTTGCCGATCACCGCTGCCTTTTCGGCGTCCAGCAGCCGTAGAAATGCGTCGTTGACGTCCAGATACCGCCCTTCCGCTCGGGTCGAGATCGTGATGGCGAGCGGGCTTGACCGGAATGCTTTCGAGAATCTCTCTTCTGATTGCCGCAGTTGTTGTTCATTGCGCAGCTTCCCGGTTATGTCATTGATCAGCGCGAGCTGGGCAGATCGACCATGCAGAGTGAGGCGGTGCGTGTTGATTTCAACATCGATCAGCGTGCCATTCTTTTTGCGGTGCTTCCACACACCCGCCGGTGTCAGGCCTTCGCCAAGGTTCGCGTTCAACTGCAGGACAGCCGGAACATCCTCCTCCGGCCGTATTTCCGTGATCTTCATGTCGAGAAACTCTTGCGCGGAGTAACCGTAGTGGCGCACAGCTGCTTCGTTCACCGCCAGGAAGTCCAGAGTCTCCCGGTCATATACCCACATGGGAAGCGGATTCCTTTCGAAGAACAGCCGGTATTGTTCCTCCGACCGCCGCAGGGCCTCGGCCGCTTTCTTGCGCTCGCTTACATCCCGGCCGATCACCGATGCTCCGACAATTGTTCCCGAAGAATCCCGCAAGGGAGACACGGTCATCGACAAGTCGAGGTACTGCCCGCCCTTGGTGACGCGGACGGTTTCGTCGTACTGGACCCGTTCTCCCCGCTGAACTTTCTCCAGGATTTCCTCAACCTCGTGCAGCCTTTCCGGGGGCGCGAGGATAGAGACCGGTCTGCCGATCACCTCCGACGCCCGATAGCCGTAGGTTTGCTCTGCGCCCTGATTCCAGCTGGTGATCCTCCCCAGAAGATTTTCGGAGTGAATCGCTTCGTGAGAGGACTCCACGATGGACGCCAGATGACTGAGCCGGTTCTGAGCCTTCTTTCGCTCGGCAACTTCGGCCGTCAGTTGCTGGTTCGCTTCGACAAGCTGCGCCGAACGCTCGGCCACGCTCCGCTCCAGGACATCATGGCTTCCCTTCAGTTGGAGCTGCGCCGCGTCACGATCAAGGAGAGCTTGTTGCAGGGCACGCCGATGATCCTCGGAGACTCTGGCTTCATGAACCAGGGAGAGGACGCGAGGAACCGTGAAGGGGAGCAACACGGCGGTGGTCAACGAGGCAATGGCGGTAATGACCTTCACTCCCGCCGAGAGTACATAGTAGGGACGCCAAACGGTGATTGCTTCCACGAGATGGGCACTACCGCAGGCGACAATGAACAGGCCGAATGCGAAAAATATCCCGAGGAAGGGTACTTCGTGACGCCCCCGGTAGATCATGTAGGCGAGCGTTCCGGAAATCGCAAAATACGAAACCGCAATCAGTACATCGGAGAGGACATGAGTCCACGCAATGCCGCGGTTTCCGAGGTAACAGTACATGTGCGGGAGGAAATCCGAAGAGAGCAGGTACTCGGCGAAGTGTCTCCACAGCAAACCTCCGCCAATGCCAAGGGCGGAAATGAGGGCGGCTGCAGCGACGATCTGGCGACTCAAAAACCGCGGGTTGACGACCAGACTAGGACCCGAGTTCGATTGCATAGAACATTCTTGGGGTGCCGGCTTCGTCCGCCATTTCAGGCAGGGCCCGCCAGGCAGGGCACCGCTCAATTCGTTCTTCCCACACCAGCAACTGTTGGAACCATATGCGCCTCCGACTGGGTCAGAACCTGGGTGCATTTCCTTTTACGAAAACCGGACGGTCGCCGAAGCGGGCTTNNACCAATCGGAACCACGGCTCCCGCAAATGGTAGAATCCTCCCAGTTGGGGTCGGGACAATTGCGGGTCAACGACGGTGGTCAAAAACTGCGGGTTGTGCGGGAGGCACTCGGCTTCAGGATGAGGGACGTCGAGGTGGCCAGCGTCCAGATCGCCCGAAGGTTCGAGAACGAAGAGTTTGCCATTCCCCCCAGCCGATTGTCCGACATCGAAACCAAGAACATCGTACCCAGTATCTTCCGGCTCTATTCCCTGGCCGCCATCTATCGCCGGCAGTATCGGGAATTTCTAGCCTGGTACGGCGTGGAGCTGGATGCCATCTCGGCCGATCTTGACCGGGGCCGCCCGCAACGATCGCATCTTTCTGACGCCTTGGGAAATGTCACCGAGATACGGATGCCGACCAAGCTGGACCCCGGGTTTTCGCTGCAAAAGACCACCAACCTGAAGCGCGTGATTGAGCAATGGGGTGTGATTCCCATGGCCTATCTCTCGTTGTTCGCCGAAGACCGCTACACCTACGGGTACATTGGGACGGAAGATTTCACGATGTATCCGATTCTCGCGCCGGGAAGTTTCGTGCAGGTGGATGAGACGAAAAACAAGGTGGCGGAAGGGATGTGGCGTTCGGAGTTCGAGCGGCCCATCTACTTTGTCGAGATGCGCGACGGATATACCTGTTGTTGGTGCTCCATCAAGCGCGACACCATTGTCTTGCAGTCGCACCCGCTTTCGCCGGCGCCGGTCCGCGTCCTGAAGTATCCCCAGGAGGCGGAAGTGCTCGGGCAAGTCGTGGGAGTCGCTATGCGCCTCGGGGACTGGCAGCATGCCGATTCTCAAGCAGTGCCGAGAGCGCGTGCAGCACTGATCTGAGGTGCCCCGGAGAAGCGGGGGGGATGGGCTTGGGCAGGGAGCGCGTCTCGGTGAGAGAACAGAGGAACTCCGTTTCCGCCCGCTGCTCCTCTCCGCAAGACGTCCGCAGATCGTCGAGTAGAACCGGTAACGGCGTCTTTAAAACCTGAGACAGCAGCATCCGATGCGCGGAACTGATGGCCCGCTGCGCGGCATCGGCCCCATAGACTTTTTCCAGACCCCAATGGCGGTACGCGCCACTGCCGTCATGCAACGAGCTGGTGTAGGAGAGTTTTCCCAGCAACCCTGGAACGGCTTCCAGGGTATTCGATTCAAAATCCTCGAGAGCGGAACTTAGGGTCATCAGGTTTACGATTTCCGTAAAGACATCTCAATTTCATTAAATGTGCGAGTGCACTTTACCGCATGCAAGGTACCACGGTGCGAATTCTTTCGCAAAGGAGCTCCATCGTGAAGAGACTTTTCCTGATTCTGGCCGCGGTCGCCGTTTTCCTTACCACCACCCCAGTTCCCAGCCTGGCGGACGGCAACCCCGCCCCGATCTGCAATGCGCAGGGATGCAAGAAGCCGTTGTAGTAGGGGTGACTCAGCGAAGTCGGCGGCGGGGTCCCAGTTGAAAGTTAGTGCGGCAGGGGTTATAGTGCTTGCAATTCCATGGATTGGCACAGACTCCTGTCTTTCTGCCTGTGGATCTCGCCACACGCCCTTCTGGCCGTAGTCGCAGTATTGATTTACCGGCGCCGGTTGTACCGTGAATTCCCTGTGTTTCTGGTTTACACGCTGTATGAGTTGTTCGAGTTTATCGTGTTGTTAACGCTGGTCTCTATCCCAAGCATCACCGGACCGCAATATAAGTACGCATATGTGGCGAGCCTGGTGCTCAGCATTGCCTTACGATTCGGGGTGATCGAGGAGGTCGTCGAAAACCTTTTTCGCGACCGTCAATTCCTGAAGGCGCTCCCCAAGCGTCAGCTTCGTTGGATCAAGATCGTCCTTGCCTCGGCGGCGTTGTTGTTTGCTGTGTGCGCACCGGCGAACGGCGACCGGCTGATGGGAGGACTATTCATGGCGAGCAGAGGAGTGGCCATGATTCAGTGCGGCGTACTGCTGTTCCTCCTCTGTTTCTGCCGTTTCTTCGGCCTGTCCCGCCGCAACTATGCATTCGGAATCGCTGTAGGCCTCGGTGTTCTATCGACCGTGGATCTCGCGACCTTCGCTTTGCGCGCGGAATTGGCTGAGTCGTGGACCCCGCTCCTGAACACCCTGACCACCGGCTCTTACCTGGTTTGCGTTCTGGTCTGGCTGGTCTACCTGCTGGCGCCGGAACCTGAGCCTGCCCCTCTCAGCAGCGTTTCCGTGAAGGATTTGGAGGACTGGAACAGCGAGCTGCAACAGCTGCTCAGACCATGACTACTGCCTGGATTCTCGTAATCGGTGCGCTGTTCGCATTGGCGGTGTTGCTGTATGTTGCC
>PMCH01000059.1 GCA_003154055.1 Acidobacteriaceae bacterium | reverse complement strand
CTGAACTCAACGCAGTACACCCAGCTCTACAACGCCGTAGTACCGGCGATCCAGACGGTTGATCCGTCCGTAAAATTTGCCGCCGTGGAGTTGGGAGATTATTCCGGACTGGCCAACAACTTCATGCCCGCTTTCGTCAATGGCGTGACTGCGCACGTGGATGTCCTCGCCACCCACTTCTACTCCACCTGCAATCAGAAGGACACCGACGCCCAGTTATTCTCCACGATCCCCGATTTCGTCAGCGAAGTCGGAGAAATTTACGCCCAGCTCCAAACGAAACCCGCGCTCGCTTCCGTTCCCGTGTGGGTTACGGAAAACAACGTCAACGCCGATTTTGACAAGGGCGGCGGCATCAGCGCCTGCAACGGCACGAAGTTTGTAACCGACCTGCGGGGATCGAGCGCATATTTCGCAGCGTGGCGTCCTTACGTTTTTTCGCAACTGGGCAAGGCNNGGAGTGCAGGCGCTCTACCACTGGGATTTCGACGCCGACAAGCAGTTTGGCGAGGTGGACTACCAGACCGGCGCTCTCCAGCTCAGCTACTGGGTGGACTATTGGCTGGCCCGAATCTTTTCATCGCCGCCCGGCGCCAACCTGCTGAACTACACCACGACCGATACGGCGGACATCGAGATCCTGCCGGTGCGAAACGGAAACGGTAGCGTCACCGTGATGGCGTCGAACTACGCTGTCCACTCCGCGGGCGACAACAACGGTCCCGGCGCGCCGCGCACCATCCAGATCGATACGTCCGCTTTCGGGAACTTTGCCTCGGCGAGCCTGCTGGTGATCGATGCGAATACCAATGTCTCGACTGGGCCGACCGCAACCTCAATCACGCCAGCACCGCAGATTGCCGTGACCCTGAACGGCTACGGCGTAGCCTTCCTGACCCTGCAATAAAGAGGTTTTTCTGGGTACTGGGGACTGGCCTCTGGCTACTGATTTTCGACTCCCAGCCGCTTCGCCATCTCCTCATAGAGAAAGCCCTCTCCCGGAAGGTACGGCTGGACCCACTCCCCATCGATCACAAATTGCGGGATGGCCCGCTTGCCGGTGCGCGCAACCACTTCGTCGGCCGCACCCGGTGTGGTTTCGATGTTGATGTCGGTATAGGGAATCTTGTGACGGTCAAGGAAACGCTTCGCTTCTCGACAATCCGGACACCACGGGGCGGAATAAACAATCACTTGCATGGTGGAGAGTAGCATGCAGCTGTATGGCTGGAAGTCGCACGGGCGGCGGACTGGCACCTGACTCGTTCCCGGCGCCGATACTCTGCATCCACCCAGCCGTCGAACTCCACGAGGTCGAACCAGGCCCTGATTTACACGCTGGCAAAGGCGCGCACCGGAAATGTGCCAAAGCCCTTCACCTTCACGGGGACAGCGAAAAACCTGAACAGCTGTCCCCCGGGTAGCGCGGATAGGTTCGTCATGTGTTCCACGATCGGGATTTCATGTCCGAGCAGAATGCTGTGAACGGGCCTTCGCAGATCCTGCACGTCGTCAATGTTGTGGGAGTCGATACCCACCAGAACGACCCCCGCGTCGCTCAGAAACTTGGCCGCATCCTCGGTGAGAAAGGGGTGCCCCTCGTAGTACTGCGGCGTGTTCCAGTGCCGCGACCACCCGGTCTCGACCAGGATCGCCTTGCCCGCCAGTTCCGCTTTGCCTGGAAAGCACGAGGCATCGATCGCTTGCCTGCCCTTGCTGCCGACTTTGATTGCGGGGAGGTTCGCCAGTTGGCTCAGTTCCAGTTGGGACAAGTCCTTGCCTCCGGCATAGCGGTGGAATGGCGAATCCAGATACGTTCCGGTGTTCGCCACCATTTCAATCTTGCCGATCTGGAATTCGGTTCCAGGCGCATAGTGCTTTCGTGACGCTTCCCGGCTCAAGTAGTCGCAGATGATGGGCGCGGGCAGCCCCTTGTAAGTAATCAATCCATGCTCAACGACATGACTCAGGTCGACCAGCTCTTGTTGACTAGCCATCAAGTCCGAAGGCCTCCAAGATGCGTTATACCCGTCCCAGTTCGTGCTGCGTCAGCTCATTCTCTACGTTCCCTGTGTTTAGCGTCGAAGCCGGCTCAAACAGCACAATCCAGCATTCTTCTTCCGCCACCGGACGATGCTCCACCCCGCGCGGCACCACGATGAACTCGCCTGTTTCGATCCACTCGTGCCGGTCGCGAAAGTCCATGCGGAAGCGCCCCTTTACGACGAGGAACATCTCATCTTCGTTCTCGTGATGGTGAAAGACGAACTCGCCCCAGGACTTTACCAGCTTGACGTGCTGTCCGTTGAGCTCGCCGACAATGTGCGGTTTCCAGCGTTCGGGAATTTTCGAGAACTTTTCGGCGATGTTGACTTTGGACATGATGGCCTCTGGATCATAGCGATCCGATGCGGGAACAGTCTTTGGATCGCGAACGCGCGCCTCAGGTCGCAAAGAAAGCACGGCAAGATATCAAGACAAGAGAAGCAAGAACTTCAATAACCCAACCGCTTAGGAAATGTGCTAGAATA
>PMCH01000149.1 GCA_003154055.1 Acidobacteriaceae bacterium | reverse complement strand
TCCAAGTGCGCCCAACAGGCGCACGGCGTCCAGATGAGCGTCGTGCGTAACGAAGCAGCGGCAGAGTTTTTACCGTTGACCTCCACCTAGTCGCCATCCCTGATCACCGACCGTGGTCCCAAATCACTCCGAACGCAATTGCGACGCTCGTCGAGCGTTCTTTAATGTGCTGCGTGTGGCTCTATGTGTGTCTATAATTTCAGGCTCCGAGCCCCGGTTGGCGGCTTGGGACCGCGGTTGGATCGCGGTATCTTCTGTTGAGAGTGCGGACGGTTCATTTGAACCGCACCGAAAGCCAAGGAGCATGCGAAATCCGGCCAGTATCTATACCCAAATCTGGAGAACCGTTACGGTCGCGGGTCTGTGCATACCCTCCATCGCCTTTCTAGGGGCCGGGCGTGCTCACGCGCAGGCAAACGCTCCTTCCGCGAGTGTTCCGCTATCGAATTCAGGGGTGACTCCTCAACCCATCACGTTCTCGGACGCACTGCAGCGAGCTCGNNCTCGTGCAAAGCCGGGCCGCCCTGCTGCCAAACGTCAACTACAACATGCAGGCAATTTACACCGAACCCACATCGCGCGGAAGCAACAACCAGATATTCATCGCCAGCAACGGAATCCGCGAGTACATTGCGCAAGGAAATATTCACCAGAATTTGTCACTGCAAACCTTCGCGGACTACGGCCGCGCTGCCGCGGCACAGGCTGTGGCGAGAGCCAGGTCTGAAATTGCTCTGCGCGGATTGGCCGTCACCGTCACCCAGGCTTACTACGGTTACCTCGCCGCCCAGCACAAGTACGAAACCGCGCAGCGCGCCCACGAGGAAGCGCAGCGATTTCTGGGGATCAGCGAGAAACTTGAAAAAGGCGGAGAGGTCGCGCACTCCGATACCATCAAAGCCCAGCTCCAGACTCAGCAGCAACAGCGAGACCTGCGGGAAGCCGAGTTGGGGAGGAACAAGAGTCGTCTTGATCTTGCCGTGTTGTTGTTCCACGACTTCAATGAGGACTTCACTATTGTGGACGACCTTGCCACACTCGAGCCCCTCCCGTCGTTGGAAGAGGTCACCGCATCCGGGACTCGAAACAATCCCGATCTCCTCGCCGCTCAGGCCGCTCTGCGGCAAGCCGGCCGGGAAGTCACTGGCGCCTGGGGGGGTGTCCTACCCTCAGTGTCGTTCGACTACTGGTATGGAATTGACGCCAGTCATTTTGCCACCCGGGTCGACGGCGTGAACGCGCTCGGCAGTGCGGCTGCCGCTACCCTGCAACTTCCTCTCTGGACGTGGGGTGCGAACTTCAGCCGGGTCAAGCAAGCGAACTTGCAGAAGAAACAGGCTGGAATCGAATTGAGCGCCGCGCAACGCACGCTGATGGCGAACCTGCGCTCTTTTTACGGCGAAGCGCAGGCCGCAAAGGATGAACTGGATCTGCTTAGTCAATCGGCGAAATTGGCAGCCGAAAGCCTGCGGCTGATCAACCTGCGCTACCAGGCGGGCGAATCCACGGTGCTCGAAGTTGTGGACGCACAGAATACGCTCACGTCCGCCAGTAACGCGTTTCGCGACGGGCAGGTGCGCTTCCGCGTCGCGCTCGCGAACATTCAGACCCTGACGGGTAAGTTCTGAGGCTGATGAACACTCAACGATGAACACTCAACCACGATTACCTTCCGAAGTGTGCGACGGCGTTACCCTGCGTGGACGGGCCATTCTCCGCGTTGCGATATTGACTTTCCTTGCGGGCATGATTGTGTTCTTGCTCGCCGCGTGTTCTCACGAAAAGGCGGCAGAGACCGCTGTCCCCGTCAAAGCGGCGACTGTACACAAAACGGAAATTCAACGCGTCGTGACGGCCGACGCGGTATTGTTCCCCCTGCAACAGGCCGCGCTGGTTCCGAAAATCAGTGCGCCCGTGAAGACGTTTTACGTCAATCGAGGGGCCAAGGTGCGCAAGGGCCAGTTGCTGGCAGTTCTGGAGAACCGGGACCTGGCGGCCTCCCAGGAAGAGAACAAGGGAACCTTTGAACAGGCCGAAGCTGCCTATGTCACCGGAACCGCGGCCGGGCTTCCGGAAGAATTGCAGAAGGCCACCAGCGATGCGCAGTCCGCGAAAGAAATGTACGATGCGCAGCAAAAGCTCTATGACAGCCGGCAGGATTTATTCAAGCAGGGTGCCTTGCCTCGTAAGGATCTGGATCAGTCGGCCGTCAGCCTCACCCAAGCGCGAGCCCAATATGAACTGGCGAAAAGGCATCTCGATTCTCTCAACGCCGTGGTCAAGCAGCAGGAACTGAAAGGGCTGCAGGGCCAACTGTCTTCGGCGAAAGGCAAGTACCTGGGCGCGCAAGCGCAGTTGAGCTATTCGGAAATCCGCAGTCCGATTGACGGCGTTGTCACCGATCGATCGCTCTACCCCGGCGAGATGGCAGCCTCCGGAGCACCCCTGATAACGGTCATGGACATTTCACTGGTAACGGCGCGAGCTCATATCCCGCAAAACGATGCTGCCCTGCTCAAGGTCGGCAACAAAGCCACGATCAACGTTCCCGGGCTGGAGCAACCCGTTGAGGGCAAGGTGATTCTTGTGAGTCCGGCGCTGGATCCGAACAGCACCACCGTCGAGGTCTGGGTCCAGGCAAAGAATCCGAAACAAACTCTGAAGCCCGGATCGAGTGTCCGGTTGTCCATGGTGTCCGAGGCTGTGCCGGATGCGCTGGTGGTACCGGACTCCGCGCTGCTGACAGGCGCGGACGGTGCGACTACTGTCATGGTGATTGCCGCCGATCAGCATGCTCATCAGCAAGCGGTGAAGCTGGGGATTCGTCAGGATGACATGGTCCAGATCACGGATGGACTGAAAGAAGGCCAGCGGGTCGTGACCGACGGAGCTTACGGTTTGCCAGACAACGCGAAGGTGTCCGTCGAAGCACCGGAAGATACAGAAAAGGGAAAAGACTCCACCAAAGACTCCGGTAAATGAAAAACAATAGAGCGGCATCCAGCGGCGGAAAGTCGGGCTACTGGTTCGAGCGTCACGCGCGATCAGTGATTTTCATGATCGTCGCACTGGCGTTGGTTGGAACGTATCTTGCTTTCACCGTCCCGGTTGCCGTTTTTCCAGCCACGAACTTCCCGCGGATCCTGATCGCGGTGGATAACGGCGTGATGCCGATCGACCAGATGATGGTGACCATCACCCGCCCGCTCGAAGAAGCCGTGAACAGCGTGCCAGGGCTCCAGAACGTTCGTTCGATTACCAGCCGTGGTTCGGCTGAAATCGACCTTTTCTTCAACTGGAACGTGGACATGTTCCAGACGCTCCAGTATGTAAACGCCGCGTTGTCGCGCGTACAGAGCGAACTTCCCGCCAGCGCGAAGGTCGAAGCTCATCGCATGACTTTCGCCAGTTTCCCCATCATGGGCTACAGCTTCACCTCCGACACGGTGGAACAAACCAGGCTCTGGGAGATGGCGACCTACGAAATCAAGCCCCGCTTGAACCGTCTGGACGGCGTTTCAACGGTGCTGATCCAGGG
The DNA here is from genome assembly GCA_003154055.1 of Acidobacteriaceae bacterium. Classification (GTDB taxonomy): domain Bacteria; phylum Acidobacteriota; class Terriglobia; order Terriglobales; family Acidobacteriaceae; genus Acidiflorens. The sequence continues at coordinate 4,532 of PMCH01000149.1, read as the reverse complement.
CGGGCAGGAGCCGGAGTTCCACATTGTCCCCGATCCCGCCAAGCTGCTGGTGGCAGGCGTAACCGTCTCCGACATCCTGGAGTCCGTGCGCCGCACCAACCTGATCGATTCCCCCGGGCTGCTGGAAGAAAATCACCAGCTTGTTCTCGGCCTCATCAATGGGCAGGTGCGCAATCCAGAACAAATTGCCGGCGTAGTGATCAAGACGACTTCGACGGGAATTCCCGTGCACATCGGCGACGTGGCTGCCGTCACGCCTGCCGTCAAGCCGGTTTACACGGTCGTCACCGCGAATGGAAAACCGTCGTTGCTCATCAACATCAACCGGCAGCCCGACAGCAACACCGTTCAGGTTGCCGACGAAGTGCACGCGGAGATCGACAGGATTCGGCAAACGCTGCCCAGGGGCATCCAGATCCAGCCCTTCTACGACCAGTCGTTGATTGTCCATCAATCCATCCGAAGTGTTCGAGACGCCATTCTGCTCGGGCTCATTCTCGCCTCTATCATCCTGGTCGTCTTTCTGAGGGACTGGGGAACTTCGATTGTGGCGGGCATGGTGATTCCGGTCACGGTGTCAGTCACCTTCATCGCCTTGAAGATGTTGGGAGAGAGTTTCAACCTCATGACACTCGGCGGCCTCGCTGCCGCCGTGGGCCTGGTGATCGACGATGCCATCGTCGTGGTCGAGAACGTTGTCCTGCACCGGGACGCCGGACAGAACCGCCTGCAGGCCATCCAGAGCGCGTTGAGCGAGATCACGAAACCTTTGATCGGTTCGACCATCACACCCGTCGTCGTGTTCCTGCCGCTGATCTCAATCGTGGGCGTGACCGGCACATTCTTCCGGGCCCTGGCCGTCACCATGACGGTGTCGCTGTTTACCTCCCTCGTTCTGGCGTTGACGTGGACTCCCACTCTCAGCCAGTTCTTTATCAGGAGGAGTCAACCGGCAGAGGAGGCTCCGCTGGAGACAGAAGTCGAGCACGACGGAAATATCAACCGGCTGCTGGATGTGGAACACGCCTCGGTGGGCGGCTTCTTCCTGAAAGTGGTGAACTTCCATGAGAAGTGGTTGCGGCGCGCATTACAGCATCCCCGGAAGCTGGCCTTCTTGAGTTTGACGCTGATCGCCCTCACGTATGGTTGTTACCACTTCCTGGGCTCCGACTTGCTCCCGGAGATGGACGAGGGCGGATTTGTTCTCGACTACATCATGCCGGCCGGCAGCTCGCTGGCCGAGACCAACCGGGTCATTTCGCATGTTGAGAAGATGCTGCGCGATACTCCTGAAGTGGAAGGCACATCTCGCCGCACCGGCCTGCAGTTGGGCTTGGCCGCCGTGACCGAGGCGAACACCGGAGATATCTCGGTGAAGTTGAAGGATGATCGCAAGCGCGGAATTGACGAGGTGATCGAGGGGATCCGCTCCAAAATCAAGGCCGAAGAACCCGCGCTGGACGTGGAGTTCATACAAGTTCTGCAGGACATGATCGGCGACCTCACCAGCGCGCCTGAGCCTGTCCAGATCAAGCTCTTTGCTCAGGACCCTGCCCTTCTCGCCGACTGGGCGCCCAAAGTGGCGGATTCGATCGGCAAGATCAAGGGAGTCGTGGATGTGCTGAACGGCATTGACAACACCGTCAGTGGCCCTGCGGTTACGTTCCAAATCAATCCCGGCATAGCGGCACGCGCAGGGTTTACTCCGGAAGAGGTGGCCGTGGATGCCGCCGCGATGGTTGGAGGAGAGCCCGCGCCAACTCCGGTCATTAGCAATGACCGAGCCTATGCTCTGCGCGTGCGCTTCCCGGCCAGAAGCCGGGTCTCGATCGAAGCCATGCGCAATACCGTTCTGAACAGCAGCAGCGGGCGCACGGCGTCCCTGGGCGCGCTGGCGGATGTGATCGCGATTCCCGGGCAGACGGAAATCCGACGCGAAAACCTTCAGCGCCAGGTAGCCGTCACTGCTCGCCTGGAAGGTACTGACCTTGGTACCGCCATGTCCGAAGTCCAAAAGGCGGTTGCGGGCCTGCGTTTGCCGGCGGCCATCCGCGTCGAATATGGCGGTACTTACAAGGAACAACAGCAATCTTTCCGCGACCTGCTTTTTGTACTGGTGGTCGCCATTGTGCTGGTTTTCTGTGTACTTCTTTTTGAATTCGGCACCTTTGCGGCGCCATTGGCGATACTGGCTTCCGCCTTGCTTTCGACGTCCGGCGTCTTTATCGCCCTGCTGATCACCCGGACCACCTTCAATATTTCCTCGTTCATGGGAATGATCATGGTGATCGGAATCGTCGCCAAGAATGGCATCTTGCTGCTTGATGCCGANNATGCTGCCGTTGTCGTTCGCCCTGGGGGCCGGTTCGCAAATGTTGCAGCCGCTGGCGATTGCGGTGATCGGAGGAGTGGTGATTTCCATGGTCCTTTCGCTCATCATCACCCCAGCAGTGCTTTTCCTCGTCAGCCGCGAAGCCGGGGCGGGCACCACGGAACCCGAGCCGGTGGCGCCGTAACCTGGAAACGGCGGATTCGTGGACGTTACTGATTCAGCTTGCAGAGCTAGTTTTCCCAAGTACGGCAGCGTCACATTGCAGGTCCGCCAAAGCGTGCTATATTGGCGGCCTTCCCTGCAAAGCCCCGGGAGGGGTGCGCCATGGCCGAAGTGTTGCGTCCCATGTCCACGGGCGAACTGCTGGACCGCACGTTCGCGCTCTACCGGAAGAACTTCAAACTCTTTGTTGGAATAGCGACCGTTGGTCCCGCTGCCTATCTACTTTTTCAGTTGCTGAACGTGGCTTCCGTGGGACTTCCGTCTGCAACCGGCAGGGCCGGCGCATTTGCGGGTGCCTCGTTTGTAATAGGCATCATGGTGGGCCTCGTGATCATGCTGGCGGGAATGGCCATCGCTCATGGTGCGACCGTAAAGGCCGTGGCCGCGGTCCATCTCGGTCGCCCCATCACCATCTCGGAAGCGTACCGGTCGCTGAAGGGAAGGGTCTGGCGAATTCTCGGCGTATTCTCCTGTGTTCTCCTGTTGGTCGGCATCGGGGCCGTGATCATTATCATTTTGGCCTCTATTCTCGGTTCCTTGGCGGTCATCGGTGGCGCCCAGGCAGGCCGGGCTGGGACCATTGCGGGCGTTGTGGTTGGAATCGCCGCGGCCGTCATCGGCGCCATGCTCGCCATTACGATCTATGTCCGCTACGCGCTCGCCGTCCCTGCCTGTGTCGTCGAGGACATTGGCGTCCGCGCCTCCCTGAAGCGGAGCGCACTTCTCTCCAAAGGCAGCCGCTCCCGCATTCTGGCTGTGTACTCGGTGTTTTTCGTGCTCGCCCTGGTCGTTGGATTAGCGATGAACGGTGTGGCGCTCTTGATCTCCAGCGCTTTTCCCAATCCGATCGCGCGTCTTGTCCTCGTCTATTTCTCAGGCTTTATTGGCGGTTCACTGACTGGTCCCTTGGCAACCATCGGCATTGCCCTTGTTTATTACGACGAACGAGTTCGCAAGGAGGCGTTCGACCTGCAATGGATGATGTCGAGTCTGGACGCGCCTGCGCCCGCACCGGCGGTGGTCCCAGCGCAAATATGAACAATTGCCTCCGGGCCGCTATTCTTCTTGCGATCCTCAGCCTCGCCGGCGTGTCCGCTGGCGACGAGGGCGCCTTGTCGCTCGTCGACTACAAGTCTCGCCTCCATCAATACAAAGAGCAGATCCAGAAGACCGCGGACCACCCCGAGTACGCGGTTGATTTCTTCCGCGACGTTCCCTCCGACCTCCAGGTGCAGACGCCGTCCGGCACGATGGCGGTCTCCATGGAATTTCTGCACAAGGGGCTCGATGATTTCCTTAAGTCGGCGCCGACCGCCAAGCCGACTCTCCTTTCTCAGATGTCCGCCCGCATCAAGGCGCTGCAAGATGAGGCCGACAACTTCGAGAAAGCCGATGCCGCGGACTCGGTAGCGCGAGACCGCCTGAACCAGATTCTGTCCGCCCGTGAGTTCAGCCGGGTTCGAGGACCGACGGAATGGGAACTGCTCAAGCAGCGCATCGGCGCCTGGCTCGAAAAGAAACTCGACAAACTCTTTCCCAGAGTGCCGGACCTTAATCAGGCGGGCCAAGTTTTTGTCTGGGTCATGATCGCGATTGCCAGCTCGATCCTTGGAGTTTGGCTCTATCGGACATCGCGCGCGCGCCTGCTTGATGATCCGAGAGAGATTCTTCCTTTCCTGCCCGCGGCCCGCAGTTGGCGGTTGTGGCTTGCCGACGCCCGGGAGAAAGCCGGCGCGGGCCAGTGGAGGGACGCGATCCGCCTGGGCTTTTGGGCAGCGGTTTCGCGGCTCGAAAGCGATGGCGTCTGGCGTCCTGATAAAGCGCGTACACCCCGCGAGTATCTCAATGCGATCCCACCCGGTAGCGAGAAAAAATCTTCGTTCGCGGCGGTGACGAAAACCTTCGAAGCTGCCTGGTACGGCGGCCGGCCCGCCTCCGCCGGTGACTTCGACCAATTCATGTCCGAACTAGAAAAGCT
>PMCH01000078.1:3344-8478 GCA_003154055.1 Acidobacteriaceae bacterium | reverse complement strand
GGCTCGGTATGGTCCGTCTAGGTAAGTGGTGTAAACGTGGTTACGTCAACTACCCAGAGCAGTTCTCCGCGCATGCCTTAAAATGCTGTTCGGGTTTTGGACTCATGAGAGACATAGGCGAAATCAAAACTCTATCGCTTTCTCCTGATGGCTCATTGTGCGTCACTGGCGCAGTTGACCACCAGTCGACGGACCGGAACGCTTTGGTTTGGGATGTACGTTCACTATCCGTCGTGGGAGAACTCAAGGGTCACCGTGATGGGGTCTACAGCAGCGCGTGGTCGCCAACCGGAGGAATTATCGCAACAGGTGGTGGAGGAACTGACCACCTTGTTCGGCTGTGGGATGTGAAGTCCCGCCGACAGATAGGTGAAGTGGGACACGATCTGTTCTTCGTGTATGCGTTGGCTTTTTCTCCCGATGGGCACTTTCTCTTGACGGGGAGCGCAAACAACGCGCCAGTTGCTCCTATTCACGACGGCTCCTGTTTTCGACTTTGGGACGTGTCGCGCTGCAAGGAAGTCGCTCGTTTAGGAGTCCACGCCTCTTCGGTTGAATCCGTCGCATTTTCTGCCGATGGGCGAATCGCTGCCTGCGGGAACTCCGGGCAACTGACGTTAGGCGGAAACCCTGGTGAGCGTGTCTTCTGTCCGCAAACCATCAGGTTTTGGGACATCAGACCTCGATTTTGGAGTGTCAGAGCGACCGAGAAGTTCACCGATGTTGCGGAGCACACAGCTTGGGTCAACTCCATCCGGTTCACTCCCGATGGCAAGAGTTTTTTCACCGCAGGTCGCGGGTGCTTTCTTTGGGAGCTTCCATCGTGCCGAGTCGTGCGCCGATTTCGACCCGAGGCGTTTGACCTCGCAAATTGTGGAGACGTGTCCTCGGATGGTCGATACGTTGCCACGGGCAGCGGAGGTCAGGACGAAGCTGGGGCACCATACAGGGATTGTGCTGTTCGTCTCTGGGATGTGTCTACTGAACGAGAGATCGCCCGCTGGTCACATGACTATCCCGTGAAGACACTGGCTTTCTCTCCCACGGAGGCGCTCGTCGTCGCTGGCGGTCACCATGGCGAACTGCGCACTTGGAAACTGTCCGCCAGTGATTTACCCATCAAGACCGCGGGATTTGAAGCCGGACTTCACTGATGGTTGGCGTAACATCCCNNCTCACAACCCGCAGGAGGGGGCCGGGGAGGCCCCGGGGAGTATCCGGGAGGTCAGCGCTATTCAAACTGCTTCCGAAACCGCTCCAGCTGATCTTTGATCTCGCCCATTTCCCGGCGCAGGTCGGCCACTTCCTCTTCTAGTCGGGCTACTCGCTCCGCATCCCCGGAATAACGATCAGTTGCCGTACTCGCGAGCTGCGGCGCCTCCGCTACCACTACATCTCCGGCGAGCAGATGCACATACCGCGACTCTTTCGTTCCCGGCTGGCGCGGCAGCACCTTGGCCAATGCAGGATCGCGCTGCATCAGCTTCTGCAACGCCGACTGGACGTCGTCGAGCGCTTCGAAGCGGTGCAGGCGTTCGGCTCGGCCCCGGAGTTCTCCCGGTGTCTGCGGACCGCGCAGCAACAGCACGCACAGCACCGCAATCTCCGGACGCGTGAAGTTGAACACTTCCTGCAATCGGTGCTCATACTTCGTTACCCGGCTGTCGGCGCCGCCCGCGGGCCCCGCGAGGCGTTGCTCCTGCAGTCCCTGGAGCGCGTCGCGCACCGCATCTTCGGTCAGTTGCATCACCGGATCGCGATTCGACTTCTGGTTGCACGCGTTCACCAGCGCATTCAGCGACAGCGGATAATATTCCGGAGTGGTGCTGTCTTTCTCGACCAGCGACCCAAGCACGCGGCATTCATTTTCGTTCAGCAACAATTCCATAGGCTTCGTTCAGTGCGCATCCAGACGCGTCTTTGAGATTGTATCGGGAGTTGCGGTGGTTCCAGCGAAAGCCACGAAGCGGCAGAACAGGAAAGCCCGGCACGTCAGTGCCGGGTGGGCAGAATGAGAAGGCCGAGTCCCGCAAGGGACGGCACTTACGCCTCTCACGCATACGCCAGCTTCGCTCGCCGTCCCAAATACGATGCCACGACCAGCGCCGCCGCCATCATCAAAAACATCGCTGGCCGCGCCGATTCCGCCGTCGTACCGAGAAAATCCATCCCCGGCATGTGATTGGCGACTCCCACGTACCACCACACCGTGTACACGGCCTCGAACGTCTTGCTGGTGCCGCTCCAAATTCCGAGTGCCAAAGCGAGCGATGGGACAAACAGAGTGCAGGCGATCCATGCCGTCAACGCGTGCCCGTCCCGCGCTGCCATCAAACGAATTCCCAGTCCGCCATTGGTGACCGCCGCTACCACAACGCCCGCCAACCAGACGGCTGGCAACTGTCTCCAAAGCGAGCCCTCGGAGGAAAAGATCAGTGACGCAGTGCCGAACCGCGCCTCTCTTGTTCCCATCTGCGACCACAACAGCACCGGCCAGAGGAGCGCGACGATTGCAATTCCGCCATGCGTTGCCTCCAGTGGCGATACCAGGCTGGCCACGAAAAGACCAGCCGCCACCGCGTACCACCACCAGCGATGGCCTTTCAGCATCAGCTTCAATTCGGCCAGAACCAGCCGCGGCAGGCTGGCAGCGTTTTGGGATCGTTGCAGCGGAGTCAAATGAGCGGCAGCCTGTGGTGGGCTCGTAAAGGTGACAACCGGTTCCCCATTTGCAACTGCCGGTTCTCGCTCTTTCCTGGCCTTCCTCGAAAACCATTCCCGCGCCGGGTCGAAGCGATGGAAAAACAGCGAAGCCAGTAGCGCCAACCCAACCGCCAGCAAGACGCACGTCACCCGGCTCAGATACAACGCGGGAGACCCCCGCAAGCCCGTCCACAAAAATTTCCTGGTCGTCTGGGTGTCGCCGATCGTCAGCGCCGATCCGTGCGTGTAATGCGGATCAATCTTGTGAAGATCCTGCTGCATCTGTCCCATGATGGAAACGATGCCGGTGAAGTCGGAGAAATAGGCGGCACGACTCACAGTTGCTCCCTTGTCAAGGGAGGCCACGGGAGCGGCCAGCAGTGCCGTCCACACGAAGAAGTAAATGACGTTTCCCGCTCCGCCGCGCAGCACGGGTAGCGTCTCAAACAGCACCGCCATCGCGCCCGTGAAGGCCATCGCCGGAAGAGCGAAGATCACAAACGGTGAAAGCAGCGCCCACAAATCCAGATTCGGATCCTCCGCCTTCAGCGCCTGCATGAGTAGCGCGACCAAAGCCATCACCGCCACCATGGCGGCCAGCACGGCGAAGTTGCTGATCATCTTCGCCACGGTGTAGAAGCTCTTCGTCATCGGCGTGGTGGCGAGAATCTTCCCCACGCGCGTTTCCTGATCGCGCTGAATCGTATTCTTCACGACGTAGAACCCGACCAGGCTCAAAAAAACAGTCGCCACCAGGGTCATCAGGCTGCCCAGCCATGCGGAGTTGTAGACGCCGCGATAATCGTCCAGCCGGGCCACGACCTTGCCGGTAAAGCAGCCGTATCCCAGGTATACCGCCATGGCGAGCGTCACCAGGAAGCTATAACGGCGCACGCGCTCGAGAAAATCCGCGCGCACCAGGTGATACAGCACTCGCGTACTGGTCACGCGGCCGCTCCCGCTCGATGTGCGGTCAGGCAGTAGAGATACGCATCTTCCAGGGTTGGGGCGAGGGGCTGCGCTCCGTTTGGCGCCGCACTCGCGAGCACGCGGATATGGACGCCGTCACTGCGGCGGGTGGTGCCGCTGATCAGGTACTTCTGTTTGGCTGCCGTCAGTTGGTCGCTCGGGACTACCTGTTCCCAGACTTTCCCCTCCACCTGCCGCAGCAATTCTTCCGGAGTGGCATGGGCGACCAGTGTGCCGCTCGAAATAAGCGCGATGTCGGTGGCGGTGGCTTCCACGTCGGAAACGATGTGGGTGGAGAGAATGATGATGCGTTCTCCCGAGAGCTCGGAAAGCAAATTGCGAAAGCGCACCCTCTCTTCCGGGTCCAGCCCGGCGGTTGGTTCGTCAACAATCAGCAATTGGGGATCGTTCAACAGCGCCTGCGCGATCCCGATGCGCTGCTTCATGCCGCCGGAGTAGCCGCCCAGCGGGCGTTTCCGGACGTCCGCCAGATTCACCAGGTTCAGCAGCTCGTCAATGCGGCGGCGGGAGGCGGCAGCATCCAGTCCCTTCACCGCCGCCAGGTATTCGAGGAACTCCACCGCGTTCAGGTTCGGATAGACTCCAAAATCCTGCGGCAAATAGCCGAGCACGGCACGGATCGCATCCGGATTTTCAGCCAGGTCGGTGTCATTCCACAGCACGCGTCCCTGGGTGGCGCGTGTGATGGTGGCGAGAATGCTCATCAACGTGGTTTTGCCCGCGCCATTCGGTCCCAGCAGGCCCAGAACTCCGGGCCGCAGGTCGAGAGTGAAATCGCGCAATGCCCACACCTTGCCGCGATACTGTTTGCTTACCCGTTCGATGGAGAGTTTCAATCAATGTCCTCGGCCCAATAGCCTAGCCCAAGGAACGAAGAAGAGGGGCGAAAAGTTCCAGGGAGCGTGCGATGCGTTGCCGGCGGGTGAAGATCTTTTCGAGATCCGGCGGCTTGCGCCGTGCGCGGAGAGTGGGGAACCGTGCCTCAATCTCCGGACTTTGTGGCGAGGTGGGTGCGGGGAATCGTGCGGGCCGCGAAGCTCAGCCTTTTCTGGACTTGCCCAGCTTCTTCGCGATTTCTTCCACGATTTTCGGACGCAGATCAGCCAGCACGCTGTCCACGATGTTGGCAATGTCGCTGGCCTCCGACGAGGCAGCGCTGCCATCGCCGGCAGCAGCCGCGGCGGCCATGGCTTTCGGAGCTTCTTCCGCCTGAGTCGCTGCATCTTTTGCCGCTTGCACGGGATCGGTAACGCCTCCCGCGGGAGTCGATCCGGACCGAATCTGGTGCCAGTTCGACCAGGCGGCTTTCGTTTTGTCTCCCTTTTCCTTACCCATATCGTCCTCGCCTCCCGCCTCATCTTCTGAACTGGATTGGTAGACTGCCTCGGGTGCCGCGGGCGTTTCCACCAGCGCCGCACTCGGCAATTCTGCTTCGGAACTC
>PMCH01000078.1:315-3255 GCA_003154055.1 Acidobacteriaceae bacterium | reverse complement strand
AGCGAGATGCCAGCTTCTTCCGGGCTCAGCTCCATGGCTTCGGCCATCCATCGACCGACAAATCCATTGCCGCGCCCCACTTCTTCCAACGCCTGTACCACGTCGGGGGGAACGGTAACGGCCTCTTCCGGATGCGGGACCGCTGGGGTTTCCTCGGGCTGCGAAGGCGTCAACAACCGTAGCGCTTCGGCGAGTTCTTCCTCGGTCGGAACATGCTCCGGAACCGCCTCCTCTTCAGGGATGGCGGCAACGGGCTCATCGCGCGAGACCTCTTCCAGCTTCGGCGCATCCTCGGTTAGCACGGGAGCTTCCGCCTGGGGCTGGTCCTTGGATGGTTCTTCCGATTGATCTTTGGGCTGATCTGCAGATGCCGCTGGCACGGCGGTTTCGGCGACAGCTTCCTGAATTTTGTCTCCGTGCTTTTCTTCTTCGGATGCAACTTCGGATGCAACGGCCGGCTCCGGAGCCGACGCGAACATGGGCTCATCATTGCGGTCCACGGGCGCGGGGGTAAGATCGGGCACGACGCGCACGGTCTCAAATGCAGCCGGCGCTTCCGGCAGTGCCTCGGGCGCAACCGGCGGAAGAACGGAATCGGTAATCGGAGGTGCCGGAGCAACCTCAGGAGCAGCGGCATTCGCCGCCGGCGGCGCTTCTGCCTTCGCCTCGGCGGGCGCCGCCGGGACTTCTGCCGGGCCCAGCTTGCCGCCGATCGGTATGACGTCTTCCGACGCCGGTATCGGACCATCCAGCTTGGCTGCCAGTGCGCTCAGAGCGTCCAGTTCGTCGGGCGTGATGTCGCGAGGAATATCCGGAACCAGGCCCGGTTCCTGTCCGGGCGGTGCGCTCACCGAGAATGGGGCACTGGCGGCGTGAGGCTTGGCTGTCCCGCGCCGGTAATCCCGGGACGGAGTCGTCGTGCCAAAGTCCTCAGGCTCCGGTTCTTCGGTCTTTTTCTTCGCGGAAGGAAAGCGAATCCGATTCTTCCATCCGGAGTCGGTTTCGTCGGCGGAAGGCTCAGTGGTCCGGCCGTACCCGCTCTCGCTGTTGAAACGCTCAATCCCGGACACACTGCCGGAGAAGCGTCCGCCTTCGGCTTGCGGCACCATCCGGTCTTCCAGGCGAGTCAGGGCGCTCAGCAGTTCGCTGGCTTCGAAAGGCTTGACGATGAAGGCATCGGCGTTCACCCGGCGTGCTTCTTCCGGCTTGAACGGCTCCAGCTTGCCCACGGTGAGCAAAATGGGGATGCGGGCGGTCTCCGGGGAATCCTTCAGGCGCTGGCACACTTCCAGCCCGCTGTAGCCGGGCATGTAGACGTCCAGCACAATCAGGTCGGGCTTGTGTTCGCCCACACGTTTCAAGGCGGCCGACCCGTTATTGACCGTGATCACCTCGTAACCGGCGTCGGTCAGGATCTTTCGCCCCATGTTCTGGGCTGTCACACTGTCATCCGCGAGCAGTATCTTCCGCGCCAAGGGGCTATCCTTTGGTCAAAAGGGGAGATAACGCGAAATTACCGTGTCGCCTACCCTAAGTCAATGACTTGCAAGCAGGTAACAGGTTACGAGCGTTCCTAGTCTGTTGGGGTGTGTCCGGGAACCAAAAACTGTCCAGGAGCTCCGAAAAATCAAAAATTCTTCACCACGGTGGGCACAGGGAACACGGGGGAAGTCGAAGTTCTAAGACAAGGACACTATCGCCAGATCTCCTTTGGAGATCGTGTCAGGGTTTTCAAATTACCAATTTAGAAACTACAAAACTGCCAATTCTCTAGAACGGGTTGAGCTTGCCCAGGCCCTTTTTCTTCTTCTTCTTGCTGGAAGATATATCGGCCAGTTCCTCGGAAGTCTGGGAAGCAGCCGCGCTGGCGCTGGCGCTGGACGAACTGCTACTGCCGGCGAGTTCATTGTTCTGCTGCAAAGGCGGAAGCGCGTTCGGGTCCGGGGCAACGTTCGGTTTCAATTCGTTCGGATCGGCAACCTCCGGCTTGACTTCACCGGCGCTGACGCTGGCAGCGTCCGCGGGCGGCTGCTCCTGAGCACCGGGAGTGGGCGCGGCCTGGTCCGGTGGATTCGCCGGCGCAGCGTCGGAACGCGGCGCTTCCTGGCCGGGGCCGGGCGCCACATTCGCGATTCCTACCGTGGCCTTGTTATCCCCCGGGGAAGCGCCGCCGCCCAGGGAGCGGGTCGCCGCCTGCACGACGTCGGTGGCATTGACCGGAGTTGGGTCAACCATGGTGGGTTCGCCAAGGTTGGTGGCGCGCGCCACGTCGGGATGCTTGGTGAAGTTGCCCAGCATGCTCGACATCATCCCTGGTTCGTGACGGCCGGCCACTTCTTTCTTGTTCAGTTCGAGCGCCGCCCGGGTGGGCCGGGGGACGGTCTGGTGTAACGCCTCCAGCCGAGCCTTGGCGTCGAGGGCGCGGTCCATCGCCGGGTAACGCGTAATGATCCGGCCATAGGATTCCGAGGCCTTCTTGGTGAATTCCTCAATCATTTTGGCTTTGGCAGCTTCCCCGACTTTGGGATTTCGCCGCACCATCTCGATTTCGCTTTCGTACGACTGGCCCAGCAGGTACAGCGCTTCATCGGCGCCGCTGTAGAGCGGATAACGGTCCACCAGGGTCCGCAACCGCGCGATGGACGCCGGATAGGCCTGCCGCAGGTAGTAGAACCGCCCGATGATGTACTCGCGCTGCGCCAGTACTTCCTGTACTTCCCGCAGACGCTGCTTGGCCTGCGGCAGCAGTTTGCTGTCCGGGTACTCCTGGATCAGCGAACGGTATTCTTCCTCGGCGCGCATGGCGTGGGTGTAGTCGCGGTCCGGTTTTTCCATCTCCTGATAGTGGATGTTGGCGACTTTCAGCTGGGCCTCGGCGGCCTCGGGCATGTTGGGAAAGAAAGTTTTGAAGTCCTTGTATTCGATCTCCGCCTGCTGCAT
>PMCH01000078.1:0-241 GCA_003154055.1 Acidobacteriaceae bacterium | reverse complement strand
ACGACGCATAAGAACCTCAAAACCTTCTCACCACGGAGGCACGGAGACACAGAGAGAAACAATAGGTTCTTCTCCGTGCCTCCGTGGTGGATTTTCATTAGACTTTCTGCAAACTGGCGTTGCGCGCCGCTTCCAGCAGGACTTGCGCGTTCTGTTTCGGATCGCCCTTGCCGAACACCGCGTTGCCCGCAACCAGGATCTCGGCTCCAGCGCGCACCACGTCGGCCACCGTCTCGAGCGC
>PMCH01000165.1 GCA_003154055.1 Acidobacteriaceae bacterium | reverse complement strand
AAGTTCCGGGAACACTTCGGCGCGGACGTGGAAGTCTTCTTCGTGTTCAATGGCACCGCGGCCAACGTGCTGAGCCTTCAGGCACTGACCCGGCCCTTCCATGCCGTGCTCTGTCCCGAGATGTCTCACATTTATAGCGACGAGTGCGGAGCGCCGGAGAAGTTCACCGGCTGCAAGCTGATCCCCTTGAAAGCGCCGCTGGGAAAACTGCCGGTGGAGACGGTGGCGCACGCGTATCACGGGATTGGCGACCAGCACCATGTACAACCCAAGGTGATCTCCATCACGCAGTCCACCGAGATGGCTACGGTGTACCGGCCGGAAGAGATCAAGGCGCTGGCAGAGTTCGCGCACGGGCATGACATGTTCCTGCATATGGATGGAGCTCGGCTCGCCAACGCAGCCGTGGCGCAGCAAGTGACGCTGCGGCAGGCGACGCGAGACCTGGGCGTGGATGTACTCTCGTTTGGCGGCACGAAAAATGGCCTCGTGGGAGCAGAGGCGGTAGTGTTCTTCCGACCAGAACTGGCGCGGGACTTTCTGTACGTGCGCAAGCAAGCGATGCAACTGGCTTCGAAGATGCGGTTCCTGGCGGTGCAGATGGAGGCGCTGCTCACGAACGACCTGTGGCGGCGTAGCGCGGAACATGCCAACCGGATGGCGCGGCTGCTGGAGCAGGAGGTCCGGAAAATTCCGCGAGTGAAGATCTACCACCCCGTGGAAGCGAATGGAGTGCTGGCCCAGATTCCGAAGGAGGCGACCAGCAAGATCCAGGAGCGCTATTTCTTCTACGGCTGGATCGAAGAGGAATCGGTGGTGCGGTGGATGTGCTCGTTCGATACGACGGAACAGGACGTACGGCAATTTGCGGCATTCGTCGGCGAAATCGTTGGAGCGGAGTAACCGGGATGGAGCGGGAGCGGTTCGTCGGGCTAGTGGAGCAGGTTCTGGACTCTCTGCCTGCGCATTTCCGTGAGCGCATTCACAATCTCGCGATCATGGTCGAAGACCGGCCCCCGAAGAGCATGTCGCGGAAGCGGCCCGGGACGGCGCGACCTGGCCTGGTGCTCGGGGTGTACCAGGGCGTGCCGGCAACGCAGCGGAGCGTGTTTGACCTGCCGCACGGACCCGATCGCATCGTCCTTTACCAGAANNTCCCTGCGGAAGCGGGATAAGGAGGATCGGCAACGGCCCGCAGATATGCCACCACCGCCTTGATCTCGGCCGTGGTTAGCGTGCCGCGATACGCCGGCGTCTGCGGAGACTTGCCCAGGGCGGGACCGCCATCGGCGATGATTTTGATCAAGTCGGCATCGGACATCGGGTTGAGTGTGTTTCCGTCGCTAAACTGGTGCGGAGAGGGCGGGGTCAGGTTGTCGAAGTTGGAGACCCGCTCCGGCGTCGATTCGGGATCGTGACAGAAGGTACAGTATTTCTCGCTCACCTCTTTGCCGAGCTTCTCCTGGTAGCCAAGCGCAATCTCATGCGAAGTGACCGTCACCGTTCCTCCGCCTGACTTGGGCGTCGCGGCGAGAACCTGGTAGCTACCGGGTATGCCGCCGAGTTGCACCGCGACACTTGCCTGCCCGCTCGAATCGGAGAGAGCGTCGGATGGGTTGAACGTGAGTCCCACGCAGCGGAATGACACTAATGCCCCAGGCACGGGACTTCCGTCGGCGCCGTTCACCTGCACCACCAAGGGATCGGATAATTTCGAGCCCACTCCGCCGATTTGTTTTCCGCCGCTGACTTCCACGAGCTGCGTTCCGTATGCTTTGGGGGTGGGCGACGGACCCGCTGCCCGGCGCGCCGTGCAGCCCGGCAGAATAAGAATAAGGACGAGGCCGTAAGTCGCTACACGATTCACTTTGTGCCTCCCTTCGGATGAGCCTTTAACGTAATCAGGAAAGCCGTCAGGTCTCGCGCTTCGCCATCGGTCAGGTTGGGGTTCGGCATCACCGTGCCCGGATTGAGAGCGTTTGGGTTTTTCAGCAGCTTGTAGATCCAGACGGGAGTCAACTGGTCTCCCACGTCCGTCAGTGCGGGCCCAACGTAGCCTTTGTCTTTCTTGTAATCGGCAATGTGGCACGACTGGCAAGCGTACTTGGTATAGAAAAGTTGCTTGCCGCGAGCAGCGGCATCGGCATTCAAGGCACTCGCTTCCAGCGCTTGCGAATCGAATCCAGACGCCTGATAGGCCGATAGCATGTAATCCGAGAGGCTCTTGATCTCAGCTTCGCTCAAGTTGAACTTGGGCATTCTGCGAATCAGAGCGGGACGCAGGGTGTTGGGATTGTTCATGAAATCCACGAGCCACTTGCGTTGCACCGCGCTTCCCTCAAAGCTCAGGTCGGGAGCCATGTCTCCGCCGTTGCCATTAATCGAGTGGCAACTCTGGCAGCGCAGGTCTTCCATCAGCCGGCCGGCATCGCCGCCCGGATGGTACTTGGCGTGAGATGTGGTGCGCACCAGTTCCGGAGGCATGGTCACGGCGCGATCGGTCTGCGCCAGCAACGCAGTCGTCAGACTCTCAACCTGCACGTCAGTCAGGCTGAAGGTTGGCATCTTGAGCGCGGGACCAAAAGCACGTGGATCATGAATCTTGCCCGCGATGTAGTCGGGCAGTGTTTCCGGCATACCGCGAATGAAGCCGACCTGAAAAAGCGGCTTGCTGCCGATCCGCGAAAGGTCGGGAGCGAAACTCTCGGGCGGGTTCACGCCGTTGACGCGGTGACAAGCAGTGCAGCCATAATCGGCGACGAGTTTCTTTCCGCGCGCAATACTGGCTGTATCGGAATCAGGCAGATGGACGTTGGCGAGGAAGTCATCGTCTTTCTTACTCAGCAGAAAGGTCGACAACAGGGCCACCTGTTTCTCGTCGTAGCGGTAGCGCGGCATCCTGGTCTTCGGGTCGTATCCCTGGGGGGCTTGCAGCCACCGGCGAAGCCAGTCGGGATTCACTTTGCTGCCGACGCGGGTCAACTCCGGCGCAAGGTCCCCGCCGACCAAATTCCCGGCGGCGTTCTGGATGGCATGGCACGAGGAACAAAACAAGGTGCCATACAAACTCGTCCCGGCCTGTGCCGCGTCGTCGCCCGGCGGTGGAGCAGCACGCTTAAGCTCTTTGCGGGAGTTTTCCGACGCCGTGCTCTGCGCCACCAAGAAGGAGGCAATGTCGGCGGCTTCCTGGTCGCTGAATCGATAGTTCGGCATCGTGGACGAGGCTGCATACGCTTGCGGGTTCTTGACCCAGGCGAAAATCCACTCGCGCGTCGTCTTTTCCGCAACATGTTCCAGGGATGGAGGTTCATCGACCGGAGCGACCAGAGTTCCATCGGGCTGAGTGATGGCATGACAGTGGGCACAGCCGTAGCGCGCCAGCAAACGGCGGCCCTGGTTGAGGCGAGGCGTTCCTTCCAGCACATCCATGTGGCATTGGCCGCAGGACGACTCGGTGTATCGGGAGGGCAGAATCGGCTGCTCCCACGCCTTTGTGCTGTAATGCGCCTCTTGCACGGTGGTGGCTGCCCCCTGTCCGTGATGGCAGACGACACACCCGAACTCGGTGAGCGAGTGGGGCATCGGAGGATGCGGGCGGAAGGGCTCCTTGCGCAAATCCGCCAGACTGGCCTCCTGCAAGGCCACGTGGCAGGTGGAGCAGCGATCGACCACGTGCTGCTCGGGAATCCAAATCTGATGAATGCCACTTTCGAAGCGCCGTTCGAGGCGGGCCGCATCCGGACGGTTGCGGATCATCCGCACATAGCGCCGTTGATAGTGGCGCCATTCGCTGAAGAGATCTTTGGTGGGGGCAATGGAGGAGACCACCGCCAACAAGACGCTCACCGAAGCAAAGCGGCGCGGCGCAGTACCGACGAAAAACCGCGCGACTCGGCCGAATTGATTTCCTAGACTCACTCAGCCCCTCCAGGGCCACACCCACGCCCAGCTTGGACCGCGGAACAATGTGCCCACAGCGGTCAGGACAACTGCCTCCATGAGGAACAGGGTCATGATCCAGAACGAAAGCGGCCTGGAACTGAGCCAGCTTCGCAAACCCCGGGCCGGCTGGGATGGCGGTTCAGTCGAGAGCAGAAGGAGAATCGCGACCACGAACGCAGGCAACAGAGCATCCCAGGCATGCACTCGCACGAGCAGGACACCCAGCACGAGGATGAAGGCGGCGGCGATCAGCATTCGTATCGGCTTGCGGCGAAACCACTGGTTCGCATCGTAGGTGGTGACGTTATCGAAGAACGGAGAAAAAGGAATGAAAAACAGTCCGCTCACGATGAGCGCCGGAAGAATAATTCCCGCCACGAAGGGTGGGAAATAGTGCAGCAGTTCCTGCAGGCCGGTGAAGTACCACGGCGCTCTCGCGGGATTGGGGGTGTGCAGAGGATTCGCGAGTTCCTCGAGCGGCGCCTTCCAGAGCAATCCCATCACAAACAGAACGACGGTCAGCGCTTCGATGCCAATGACTTCGCGAAACAGCAGTTCGCGGTAGGAGAGAGTCTTTTCCTCTTCCAGCCGGATCGGCGCGCCTGCGGCCGCGAGCGCACTGTGTTCGGGCACGATCGGATTGCCATTCTTGTCGAGGTCGTACATTCCGCCGTCTTCATGCAGCCGCCAGAGATGGACCGCGATCAGCACGATGACCAGGAGCGGAAACATCATGGTGTGTAACACGTAGAAACGCAGCAACGCGTTCGCATTTACGGTGTGACCTCCGAGCAGGTAGAAGCGCAGGTTTGCGCCGACGACCGGGATCGAAGAAATAATGTTTGCTCCCACCGTGGTGCCCCAGTAAGACAACTGATCCCAGGGCAGCAGGTAGCCCGTGTAACTCAACAGCAGTGTGGCCAGCAGCAGGAACACTCCGATGATCCAGTTCAGTTCCCGCGGCGTTTTGTACCCCCGGCGATAAAACACCTTGGCCATATGCATGAAAACGAGGAAAACCATGGCATGCGCGGACCAGCGGTGCAGGCTGCGCAACATGTACCCGGAGGAGACCACGAACTCCAGGTCCTTCATGTCGGCATAGCCCTGGGGAATGGAAGGATGGTAGTACAGCATCAGCAACAGGCCGGTGGTGACCTGAATGGCGAAACAACCCAGGGTCAGAGCGCCCAGATACCAGGTCACGCGAAAGCCGAGCCGGGACTCCAGCACCCTGGCAGACAGCATGCGCTGAAAGTCCTCGCGCCAGCGTACAATCGCGTGCAATGGGTTGTGGAGACCGGCGCCCTCTGGAATGCCCAGTGGTCTAGCCATGCGTTTCCGCCTGGATAAACTCGGAACGAGGAGGCAGGGTCGTCGATCGGTCGACAATGAGATTGCCGTCGTCGCCTAGCCACATTTTCAGCCACGGCAAAGGAGCGGGAGCTGGGCCGGCAATAGTGGTTCCATCGCGCCGGAACGTGCTGCCATGACAGGGACAGGCGATCACACCCGCATCCGCCTTCCAGGTCGAGAGGCAGCCGAGGTGGGTGCACACGGCACTCAGCGCATAGAAACCTTCCTGGGCCCGCACCACGAAGATGCCGAAGCGAGGGTCGAGCGTTACGGAGCCGACGGTGTAGCGCTCGGGCCGGCCTACGCTGACGATCGGCGAGGGTTCATAGAGCACGTTCGGCGAGAGATAGCGGAATCCGAACACGCAAACACCCAGCCCAGCGACGCCCAGAGAGGCGGCACCGACTTTGACGAACTGCCGGCGATCCAACGCAGCGCTATCCTGATCGCCGGGGTGTTTGTTTTCGTCGTCTGGCATGGAGCCTCAGAGTTAAAGAACGAATCATCAGTGAGGCTTGAACAATCGCGCAGTGGCGGGCGTCACCGAGCCGTGTGATGTGCCCAGTCGACGGTGCGTCATCGTGTTCAAAAAATTGGACCGCAAGCATAGTGCGTGTCCGAGTCTGCACTGACCACCTCCGACTGGTCCCTCCCGGGTATCTTGAGGCGACTGGGAGCTTCGGATTGGTCCACCCGGTCTCCCCGGCGGCTCAGAATGCTGACTTGAGACACCGGGAAGACGGAGACCCGCGGCTTAAGGTTGAAGATTAAACGCACCTTGCAATTCGATCTTCTGCGATGAACTGCCCACCAGAATACCGAACTGGCCAGACTCGGCACTCCAGTCCTTCTTCTTCACGTCGTAGAAGGAGAACGCGCGGCGATCGAGTGTCACGCTGACACGCCGCGATTCTCCCGGCTTGAGTTGAACGCGCGCAAAGCCTTTCAGTTCCTTGACTGGACGCGGCACGCTAGCGTGAGTGTCGCCAACGTACACTTGCGCGACTTCCGCTGCTTCGCGTTTCCCCGTGTTTTTCAGATCAAACGTTACGGTGACCGGCTGATTGAGATTTCCAGCGCCCGGAGAGACTTTCAGGTTGCTGTAGGCGAAGGTCGTGTAGGACAGACCATAGCCGAAGGGGAACAACGGCTTCACGGTGGCGCGGTCGTAGTGGCGGTATCCGACGAAGACGCCTTCGGAATAGTCGACCTGCAATTCTCCCGGCTTGGTGTAGTAGGTTTTGAACGTGGGATTGTCTTCCCACTGGCGCTCAAAAGACGCGGGCAGCTTGCCGGACGGACTGTACTCGCCGAAGAGGATCTGCGCGAGAGCGGTGCCGCCTTCCTGTCCGGGATACCAGGCCTCGATGATGCCGGGAACCTGGTCGACCCATCGCGTCATGTCCACTGCGCCGCCCGAGGTGATGACGACGATGGTGTTCTTGTTGACGCTCGAGATCTGGCGGATGAGTTCGTCCTGGCCAGCGGGCAAGCGGAAGGTGCGGTCGAAACCTTCGGACTCAGTGGCGGGATCGAAGCCGACACACAGAATGACGACATCGGCTTTGGCGGCGAGTGCCTTGGTTTCTTTGCCGATGGACTCACTGGCGGCGGCCACGCCGAAGCTGGCGGTCGCGCCGCCGGTGGCTTCGAAATATTCCAGCTTGATCTGGTACGGCTTGCCCGCTTCGAAGCGCTTGCCGAAAGAGTCGAGCGTCTCAGCGTGGCGTTTCCAGTCGTCGATCACGGGTTCGCCATCGATGTAGAGACGCACGCCGTCATCGGCCGAAGTGTAGAACTTGTAGTCGTCGGTGGTCTTGGGAATGAAATATCCGGTCCAGCGAATGGAGAAGTGATCGACCGGGCCGCCGGAAATGTAGCTATCGTCTCCCCACTTGAAGGCGACCGTTTTGTCGGTACGCACGAGCGCCGGGTCTCCGGTCAGTTGCTCGTTGTTGAAGTACTCACCCTTTAGGCCGGACTCTCCGCCGGGGCCGGTGACGAACTCGACACGCTGGAAAACATCGGCGAGATCTGGAGCATCTTCGGCGTATAGCACTTTGCCTGCGGCGCCGAGATAGTTGCTGATGCCCTCCATGAAACTGACGGAGGCGAAGGGCTTGGTTTGCGCGCTTCCGCCGCCACCGGGAACCGCTGGATAGGCGTTCGGTCCGATCACTGCGACGGTCTTTGATTTGTCGACGGGTAGCAGGTTGCCGGAATTCTTGAGAAGCACCATGCTCTTGCGCGATTCCTCGAGCGTGAGAGCGCGTCCGGGCTGGCTGTAGGGCGGGATGGAGGAATCGGTTTGCGGCTTGTCGAAGAAACCGAATTCCATCGCGGTGCGCAGAATTCGGCGGACCTTTTCATCGATGGTGGCGACGGAAACTTTCCCTTCGTTCACGGGCGCGACCAGGGTTTTCACGTTCATGAATTTGCCGCTGGGCATTTCGAGGTCGAGGCCGCCATTGGCAGCGGCGACGCCGTCGTAGGTGGAATCCCAGTCCGACATCAGGATGCCGCGGAATCCCCATTCCTTCTTGAGGATTTGGTTATTCAGGTAGTCGTTCTGGGTCATGTGGATTCCGTTGGTGAGGTTGTAGGAATCCATGATGGCGCCGACCTTTGCTTCTTTCACGGAAGCTTCGAAAGCGGGGAGGTAGATCTCGCGCATGGTGCGCTCGTCGATGTTGGAACTGACCTTGTGGCGCTCGTATTCCTGGTTGTTGCCCATGAAGTGCTTGGCGGTGGCAATGACGTGTTTGCTCTGGATGCCCTTGATCAGGGAAACGGCCATCCGGGACGCGAGGAACGGATCTTCGCCGAGATATTCGAAATTGCGGCCGCACATGGGCGCGCGGTAGATGTTCATGGCGGGAGCGAGGATGAAATGAACGCCGCGGGCGCGGGCATCGTCGCCCAACATGGCGCCGACGCGCAGCCCGAGGTCGGCGTCAAACGTGGCGGCCAGGGCGATGGTCGCCGGGTACGCAGTGGTGAGGCCGTAGTCGTGCACGCCCATGGGGCCGTCGGACATTTTCAGTTCGGGGATGCCGACGCGGGGAACCGGCCGGATGAAGAAGTCGTTGATGCCGCCGATGTAGGTAATTTTCTCTTCCAGCGTCATCTGGCTGAGGATGGCATCCACCCGCTTGTCAATTCCGGTGGGCGACTGCGCGAAAGCTACCGCGGCGGTAAGGTGAACTACGGCGACGAGAAGGAGAGCGATGGCAAGCTTACGAATGTGCGTGAGTTTCATGGTTATGAATTCCACCTGCCTGTCTTAAGGATTGCGGCGATCCTTGCCGACTGGCAAGTGTACTGGAAAGTTCGGCAGCCGCGCATTGACGGGGTAGCGCATGGAGACGGGACAAAGTGCTACACCCTCTACCCTGCGGGAGCCGCGCAGCGTCATCGTACTTAGCCACGGACCGGATAACACAGAACAGCGCAAATCCGGAGCGCGGATCCCTCCCCCGCGCTCCGGCACCGTCAGCCAGGAGACCAGCTGCGGTGAGCTATGTGATCGCTCGTCCCTTTGAACTCAATAATCCTGCCCGTTGATGTATTGCGCCGTGGGCACTTCCTCGATGCGATCGGGATAGGCTTTCTTCCACGCCTCCGCGGCCTGATTCCAAACCGTCACATGCGTGTTCGGGTCCTGCACATCGCGGATGACGGTCTGATCGAGCAGATAATTACTGAACCCCTGGCCGTTACGGGAAATGTTGTCCTGGCTCTGGTTCCAGGCTGCGTGTTGCGCGTCGTTGGCGGCTTGAGTGGCGTTGTAGCGCGCCGTAGCGTTCGCGCCGATCTGGTTAATGTTGGCGACCGTTTGTTGGTTCCGCCTGATTGCCGCCTGGGTGTTGGCATTCATCTGCTGAACGGCCACCGCCGCCTGCTGGTTGACTACCTGCAGATTGACTTTCCAACTGGAGAGAATGGCGTTCAATGTAGTGTGTTCCTGCTCGGCAAGGGCGTTGGGCACCAGCATGTGGCTGAGCGTGACCGTGTAGCCACCGGTGTTTCCGGGATCGGAAGCGCACATGTTATCGTTGAACTTCTTCATCCCACTTCCGTCCAGATCCACCTGCCCGTCCGCGATCACGCAGTGACTGTTCGGCGCCCCCTGCATCGGTTTGGTCTCCTCCACTTGCAGTGGGGCCGGTGGCTTTCCATTGGCGCGCCGCCAGGCCTGAAACATATTCGAGAACTCTCTCGCCATGTCTCCACGGAAGGGATAGATGAGCGTACCCGGGAGTCGCGGAATCATCTGGTTTCCCGGATGTGTCGGGTCAATCCCCATGCGCGACATGCCGAGGTAGACCTGTTCGCCATGCGGACCGGCAACCAGCATCGTTCCGCTGGCGCTGTGCGGGTCCAGCGTCCATCCATCTGGGAT
The DNA here is from genome assembly GCA_003154055.1 of Acidobacteriaceae bacterium. Taxonomy (GTDB): domain Bacteria; phylum Acidobacteriota; class Terriglobia; order Terriglobales; family Acidobacteriaceae; genus Acidiflorens. The sequence continues at coordinate 5,845 of PMCH01000165.1, read as the reverse complement.
GCCTATGGTCGCCGAGCCGTCGGAAGCCGATACCGTATGCAGGAGGGCAGCCGGGGAGTGTTCGCCTGCCGCCGAAGCTGTGCCTGGCACGGGACTTTTTGTCGCCGGCGCGCTGGTGCTTACCGCTGCCGGCGGATGCCACACGCTGAACAGCTTCGTCAGCATCGGATTAATGGTCGAACCGAAGCGGTCCGCTCGATCCGACACCAGAGCTGCTTCCGCTTGATGCGCCGCGCTTCCCGCGGCGATGATCAACCCCGCGACCTGTACGTTTCCGGCGGGATGATTGAGCACGGTGAAGAACAACCCCACCGAATCGGTCCCGCGCATCTTGAAGACTCTGCCGATTTGCGGTTTGTCTCCGCAGTTGTCATGCATCACCCGCAGCACATGGGTCATGGCCGCGCCCTGGGTGTCGGCGCCCGCTACCTTTCCGTAGACGATTCTGCCGCCCTGCGGCATGTCGATGGTGATCAGCGGAGTCTGCGCGGTGGCGATCCAGGCAGTGACCAGGACGAAGCTCAACAACCACCACGAACCTCTGCACAAACCCTCTTGGCTTTGCATCACAATCATCCCCTCACGAGTGGCCGGATGGATCTTTTGTGCGCACCCGACGTGCGCAACAGGAGAAAATCCGGAGCGCGACTCCCCTGTGCGCGCTCCGGTCTGGTTAGCCGGGAGACTCTCTGCGCTGAGCCAGTCCTCCGGGAAACGTCCCCTTTACTTGGTTACGGTTAGCTTCACCGCGCTCTTCAGCGTGCCGGAAGGCGCGGTGACCGTGACGTATCCCTTGGTTGCGCCGGCGGGAATCGTCGCCGTCATGTAGGTGTCGCTCATGACGGAGAAGGCCGACGCGACTCCGTTGAAGGAAACGGCAGTTGTTCCGGTGAGCCCGACGCCGAAGATACCAATGGAAGTGCCAATCTTGGCGCGCGGGAACTGGAGTGCGATGTAGGGATGTAACCCGTTGCCGAGACCGTAGAAGACGCCACGACCCACGGTCCCGCCTTGCGCAGCCGTGCCGTAGAAAATTCCGCTTGGGTGCAACACCATCGGCGAACTGAGCATGCATCCGTCCGGCGTCCCTTGGGGGCACGCCGCTGGCAGCAGGTTGTGCAGATCCGCATAAACGCCCTTGGTTGTGATCTTGAACAGGCTCTCGGGGCCGTAGCCGCCCATATTGAAGGTCAGAGAGGGCGCATACAGGCTGGCGTCCGTGCCCAATGTCAGGGGAAAAGCGGGGAAACCTGCGTTGTCTACGTGATAGTTGAAGGCGTGCAGGACCTTGATCGTGCCTTTCTTGACCAACTGGAAGATGGTTCCGTGGCCGTAGGTGCCGCCGTAGTAGGTCGTGCCGTAGAACTTCCCGTCGGCCCCCTGGGTCACGCCCGCCACAGGCTCGTAAGGACCAGTGTTCGGAAAACTGTAGAGCAAAGTAACCTTTCCCTTTGGTGTGATCATGTAGACAGTGCCGCCGTTGTAGTCAGTGGGGTATCCACCGGCTTGGCTTGTGCCATAGAAGTTGCCGTTGGCACCGAGGGCAAGAGGCCCGCTCGGCTCGCCGGGTTCATTGGCCGCAGAGCCCTTAAAAACGTGGAGTGTCGTGAACTTGCCGGCCGGCGTGATCTGAAAGAACGTTCCCCAGCCGGTGTCACAATACCCGGACCCAAACGTTGTGCCGTAGAGATTTCTGTCCGTGCCTAATGTTAAAGGACTGGGCATCCATGTGGTCCCACAGTAGGGGAAGGAATACAGAATAGTGAATCCATTCTGCCCCTTGCTGGGATCGTACTTGAAAATGACGCCGCCGTTACCGTTGAAGCCGTTCCACTGCTGACACGTGCCGTAAAGAAGCCCGTCAGCGCCAAGCGTCATGCCGCTGTAGCACACCGTTCCATAGGGGTAGGTGGGAGCCTTCCAAAGCAACGTCTCCTCGCCTTCCGGCGTAATCTGGTAAATCTCAGAGAGACTTGGATTGATGGTGCCGTATAAATTGCCATCGCGGCCAAGCGCCAGTTGGCCGTTGGGACCGTTTTGCGAGCTATCCACAGCTCCGAAGGAGTAGAGCGGCGTGTAGGTTTGTGCCTGCGCCGGAATTGCGATCCCGGCCAATAGAACCACAGCGGCGAGCATGGTGAGCGCGATTGCGGCCATGCCCGAATGCTTCCCTTGCCAATAGATTGAGTTCATATGATGTCTCCTGGGAATCAGCGTGCTTACGGTCTTTCTTGGAGGGATTCCGTTGCCGGTTTCCGCGCCAAGTCTCATCCCGGGGACGTGCCGTCGTCAATGTTCTGGAGATAACGCGTGCGCGACGCGATAACGTTCGTGCTCGCACAATGTTGGAGACGTTTATTGTCCAGCGGTGAGGCTGGTGAGAGCGGCCCGAAAGTGCTAGTTCGAAGAGAATCGCCCGGGTGTTAAAATATGCATCTCCCCCGTGAGCGCGTGCGTCTTATGGGCCCTGCACAGGCGTCTCCGGCAGTAGTGAGTTTCGGTGTGTTCGAAGCCGATCTGCGTTCCGGCGAACTCCGCCGGAACGGGATCAAGGTCCATCTTCAGGATCTGCCCTTCCGTATGCTGGCGCTTTTGCTAAGCCGCCCCCGCGAAGTCGTCACCCACGAAGAACTTCGGCGGGCACTTTGGCCGGACGACGTATTCGTGGATTTCGATCGGGGTATCCGCAGCGCCATCAAGCGCCTGCGCGACGCGTTAGGCGATTCCGCCGACAACCCGGTTTTCATTGAGACCATTGAGCGCCGCGGCTATCGCTGGATTGCCCCCGTGCAAGGGCAGGAGCTTTCCGCGGAAGCCGGGGTGCAGTCCAAAGGAGTTTCCAGCGACCATGCGGTCGCACCGCCTCCACCCCATGCCTCAACGCGCTGGCAATTCATCTTCGCGCTTCCGGTTTTGGCTCTGCTGTTTGCGGCATGGATTTTCCGGCCCAGCTATCGCTCCGCGAAAGCGGGACAGAAGCCGCAACCCTCTGCTTCTTTGTCCAGCGCAGGCTTGCCGCTGCACGCCGCCAACCGCGAAGCCGAGGAGTTCTACCTCAAAGGCCGTTACTACTGGGAGAAGAGGACTCCCGACAGCCTGAACAAAGCGGTGGACTCGTTCATGCAAGCCATCGTCCACGACCCAGGCTACGCGCCCGCCTACGTCGGGCTCGCAGATTGCTACAACCTGTTGCGCGAATACACGGTGATGCCTGCCTCGGAGGCCTACCCGCGCGCCTTGGCCGCCGCGAAGAAAGCGGTCGAGCTCGACCCCCAGTCCTCCGAGGCGCACGCTTCTTTAGCCTTTGCGTCTTTCTTCGGCATGTGGGACGCCGCCACCGCCGACCGAGAATTCAGGCGAGCAATCGATCTGAATCCGAACAACGCCACCGCCCATCACTGGTACGCGACTTATCTAGCGTGCCTCCGCCGTTACCCCGAGTCGTTGGCGGAAATCGAGCGCGCTCAGGCGCTGGAACCGGCGTCCAAGTCCGTCCTGGCGGACAAGGGCGCCATCCTTTTCGACGCCGGCCACCAGCAGGAGGCCATTGCTCTGCTGCAGCAGATGGAAGAAAACGAGCCCGACTTTATTTCTCCGCACCGCTACCTGAAGTTTTATTACCTGCTGAGGGCGGACTATCCCCACTACCTTGTTGAAGCCAGAAGCGAAGCTGTTCTGATGCGCGACAGCTCAGCTCTCGCGGTGGTTCAGGCGGCCGAGAAGGGGTTCGCCACCGGGGGCGGAAACGACCTGCTCCGGACCCTCCGCCAAGAACAAGCGAAACTCTATGCGCGAGGCCTGTTGTCGCCGTACCTCCTCGCCGTGACCTGCTCCCTCCAGGCGGACAAGCAAGAAGCTCTCCGCTACCTGAAGATTGCCTATGATCGGCATGTCGACGGCCTGTTTCAGATCGAAACCGATCCCGCTTTCGATAACCTGCACGACGAGCCCGCCTTCCGTCAGTTAGTCGCCGACGTTGGTCTGCCGCCGCTCACTTGAGGACTCTCGTTAAGTTGCAGCCGCCATTTTCCGCAAGATTATCCTAAAGGGCTGGCGGGATGGAATTAGCTATTCCGCAGTTGGCCGCGGTTGTGCTGCCCGTTGTACGGCCAGGCGTCGGAATCGCCATACACTACCCCCGCCGCGCATTGACTTGCCGCAGGCGGCAGCCTAACATTTCGCCTTACATGATCGGCAAAACCGTCTCTCACTACCGAATCCTGCAAAAGCTCGGCGGCGGGGGCATGGGGATCGTCTATGAGGCGGAAGACCTCAAGCTGGGACGCCACGTCGCGCTGAAGTTTCTTCCCCCGGAACTCTCCCGGGATGCGCAGACTCTGGAACGGTTTCAGCGCGAGGCACGCGCTGCTTCCGCGCTCAATCACTCCCACATCTGCACGATTTATGAAATCGACGAGTATGACGGCCAGCCATTCCTGAGCATGGAATTGCTGGAAGGCCAGACGCTCAAACATCTGATTGGCAACCGGCCGATGGACATTGACCGCGCGCTTGCCTCGGCCGTCCAGATTGCCGATGGGCTGGATGCCGCCCATGCCAAGGGAATCGTTCACCGCGACATCAAGCCGGCCAATATCTTCGTCACCAACAGCGGACAGGTCAAAATCCTCGACTTCGGATTGGCCAAGCAGACGGCCACGGGCAGCAGCGAGTCGGCGCCCACGTTGTCGCAAGGACAGCTCACCAGCCCCGGCAGCAGCCTGGGCACGGTTGCTTATATGTCGCCCGAGCAGGCCCGCGGCCGGGACCTGGACCCGCGCACCGATCTTTTCTCTTTCGGCGCGGTTCTTTATGAGATGATCACGGGCTCATTGCCTTTCCGTGGCGACAGTACAGCGGACATCTTTGATGGCATCCTGAACCGCACGCCGACGCCCGCGGTGCGCATCAATCCGGCGACCCCTTCCGACCTGGAACGCATTATCGGGAAGGCCCTGGAGAAAGACCGCGACGTGCGCTATCAGCACGCTTCCGAGATGCGGGCCGATTTGAAACGCCTGATGCGCGACACCGAGTCGGGACGAGTAACGAGCGCGGCTCCGGCGGCAAGCGTCCCGGTTTCGCGAAGCCCTCTCGTCAAGTGGGGAGTCGGTACTCTGGCGGCGGTGCTGGTGATCGGATTGCTTCTGATTGGGTATACGCGGCTCCGCCCGGGGCATACGACAGAGAGCATTGCGGTTCCCCCGGCACCTCCGAACGAACCTGGCATCCGCACCGTCGCCGTGCTTCCCTTCCGTTCTCTTTCCGGCGACACGGCTGATGAGGCCTGGGGCGTGGGCATGGCCGATGCCATTATTACCCGGCTGGCGACCTTGCAGAATCTCGCCGTCCGCCCGACCAGCTCTGTCCTGAAGTACATCAAGAGCTCGGCGGATCCTTCCCAGGTGGCGCAGGAACTCCAGGTGGACTCCGTGCTGTACGGGACTTACCAGCGGTCCGGGGGCGTGGTGCGAGTTTCTGTCCAGCTGATTGATCGCCAGGGCAAGTCGGCTCGCTGGGCCGAACACTACGACCTGCGCGCCTACGACATGCTCAAGTTCCAGGACGAGGTGGCAAAAAAAGTTGTGGACGGGCTGCAAGTCCAGGTTTCGGGGAAGGAACAGGAAACGCTGGAAGCGCCAGTGACGACGTCGCCGCAAGCCTACAACCAGTATCTGCAGGCGCGGTTCTACCGCAACGACTACTTCATGCGCTCGCAGAACGAGAGCCTTCACCAAGGCGAGCGCTACGCGAAGGAAGCGATTGCCCAGGACCCTTCGTTCGCTGAGGCCTACGCCTTGCTGGCCACGCTTTACGTGATGGAGAGCGCGAACACTTCAGAAAA
>PMCH01000303.1 GCA_003154055.1 Acidobacteriaceae bacterium | reverse complement strand
GGCTGGAACGATCTCGGCTCCTGGACCGCGCTCCACGAGCACCACTCCGCGAAAGGGAAACCGCCAGATCGGAATCTCATCTTTGCTTCGGCCAACTTTGTCTTGAACGCGAAGAACAACTACATTCATGCCCCCGGGAAATACGTCGCCGTGGTCGGTGTGAATAATTTGGTGGTCGTGGAAACCGACGACGCCTTGCTCATCACAACGCTCGACCAGTCGCAGGATGTGGGCAAGGTGGTGAAACATCTGGATGTGAAAAAGCTGCACAAGCTGACTTGACCTCCGCTCTCACGCTCCAAACTGAGAACTGAGAACCGGGAACCGAGAATTGAGAACTGATGCCCGACATTAAATTCGGCACCGACGGATGGCGCGGCCTCATCGCCGACGACTTCACCTTCGACGGCGTGCGGCGGGTGGCGGGCGCAGGCGCCTCCTACTTTCTCAAGAATGAAGATGCCAGCCGCGGTGTCATTGTCGGCTACGACTCGCGGTTCGCGTCCGGTCGCGCTGCCCGCATCGTTGCCCAGGTGCTGGCCGACGCCGGAATCCCCGTGCTGCTGGCCAACGCCGACCTGCCCACTCCTGCTATTTCTTACAACGTCAAGAAGCTGGGCACGGCCGGGGGCGTCGTCATCACCTCCAGCCACAACCCCTGGAACTGGAATGGCGTGAAATTTAAAGGCAAGTTCGGCGGATCGGCCACGCCCGCCATCATGAAGGTCATCGAGGACGAGTTGGCCGCCGGCACGATGCCCAAGGGCGCCGCCGCGAAGATCGAAGAAGTCGACCTCAAGCCCGCGTACATCAAGGCGATCTGCGAATTTGCCGACCTCGACCTGATTCGCCACGCTAATTTCAAGTTTGCCATCGATTCGATGTACGGCTCCGGCCGCGGAGTGCTCTCGGGAATCTTCGACCAGCACAGCATCCAGTACGTGGCGATCCGCCAGGAACACAATCCGCTGTTCCCGGACATCAATCCCGAGCCCATCCTGCCGCACGTTGCCATGTTGCAGCAGACCGTCACTAAGCAGAAATGTCACGCCGGCTTTGCCACCGACGGTGACGCCGACCGCATCGGCGCCGTCGCTGAGGACGGCAGCTTCGTCGACTCGCACAAGTGTTTCGCGATCCTGCTGCACTGGCTGCTCGAACGAAAGAAGTGGCCGGGCGACGTCGTGCGCGCCTTCAACACCACCTCCATGCTCGACCGCATCGCTGCCAAGTACGGACGCACCCTGATCGAATGCTCCATCGGCTTCAAGTACATCGCAGACCTCATGATGGAACGCGAGATCCTGATCGGCGGAGAAGAATCGGGCGGCATCGGTTTCGGCCGATTTCTCCCTGAGCGCGACGGCATCCTCAACTCGCTCCTGCTGGCGAACGTCATGGCGGAAGAAGGCAAGCCGCTGGGGCAACTGGTCGCCGACCTGCAACGCGAATTTGGCGCTCACTACTACGGCCGCCGCGATCTCCACATTGCCGACGACCTCAAAAACAGCGCCATCCGCCGCGCCGCCGATCAGAGCACAACGAAACTCGGCCCGTACCAGATCCTCCGCAAGGAGAACCGTGACGGCGTGAAGTGCTTCCTCGACGCCCCCAAGAACGGCAACGGCGCCGACCCCTGGGTGCTGTTTCGCGCCTCCGGCACCGAGCCGCTGCTGCGCGTCTACGCCGAGGCCGCCTCGCCTCAACTGGTCGAGGAGATCCTGCAAACCGCCGAGCGCTTTGTCCAACAGGGCTAGTCCTGCCGGCTCCTGACTTCAGGCTCTTGACTGGGGTACCATAATGGCGACACCCCAAGAATGAGCACACTTGCCGCCACCGCGCCCACACCCGCCGATTCTCCGGAATCGCGCAGCTATAACCGCATCAAGCGGTGGCTTGAAATCTCCGACCTCGGGCTCGGCCTCGCGCTCCTGATCGTGCTGCTCGTGACCGGCTGGAGTGGAACTCTCCGGGATCTGGCCCACCGCGGCGCTCCTCAGAGCTATACCCTCGCCGTCTTTCTCTATGTGCTGATGCTCTTGCTGATCAGCAAGGCTGTGGGCTTCGCGCCCGACTATTACAGCTTCCGCCTCGAGCACCGCTATCACCTCTCCAACCAGCGATTGCGTTCCTGGTTATGGGACGAATTCAAAGGTCTGGTGGTCGGCCTGGTGCTGGCCACCGTGGTGGCGGAACTGCTCTACGCGCTCATTCGCTACTCCCAGCAACATTGGTGGTTGATCGCCTGGGCGGTGTTTCTCGGACTCTTTGTACTGCTCGCCCAACTTGCCCCGGTCGTGCTTTTTCCTATTTTTTACAAGTTCGAGCCACTGGAAAATGAGGAACTCAGGCGGCGCCTGGTGCTGCTGAGCGAGCGCGCCGGAACGCGTGTGCGTGGCGTGTACAAGTGGCATCTTTCGGAAAAAAGCAAGAAGGCCAACGCGGCTCTGACCGGCCTGGGCGCGACCCGCCGCATCATTCTCGCTGACACCCTGCTCGACCACTACAGCGACGACGAAATTGAAGCCGTACTGGCCCATGAACTCGGCCACCACGTTCACAAGCACATCCTGAAGAGCATTCTGGTGCAGGCGGGAATTACGTTTTTCGGCTTCTGGCTGGCGAATGAGGTTCTGCACTACGCGGTCGAGCGCCTCAACATGTTCGAGTTCCTGTCCGATTTCGCCAATCTTCCGCTGCTGGTGCTGGTCTCGACCGTTCTTTCGTTCCTCCTGATGCCTGCCCTGAACGCCTACTCGCGCTTCAACGAACGCCAGGCTGACCGTTACTGCTTCCAGTCGTTAGCCAGCGTCGAGCCGTTCATCTCCTCCATGAACAAGCTCGCCGACCAGAATCTGGCCGAGAAAACTCCCTCCCGCTGGGTGGAGTGGTTCTTCCACTCCCATCCCGCGATTGCCAAGCGGGTCACGGCTGCCCAGTCCTGGGCGAAATCCAACTCCTGATGACAGTTGCCTAGTGAGCGAACCGCCCAACCACCGCCAGAACAATCATGATCCCCACAATCATGATGGCGACCTTCCAGAGGTTTTCCATCCCGTCCTCCCAGACTGGGTATTCTAACTTTGCTGTCGGAGTATTTCCTCGACCCGCTTCACATCCTCCTCCGTATCCACTCCCACGGTGTCAAATGGCGTTTCGCCCACATGGAGAGGAATTCCATTTTCCAGGAAGCGCAACTGTTCCAATCGTTCAGTGCGTTCGAGAAATGACTCGGGTAGATTTACAAAATTCTCCAGCGCCGCCTTGCGATATCCATAGAACCCCAAGTGTTTGTAGTATTGCGGCCGCGCGCCATCACGGTCATACGGGATCGTCGTCCTTGAAAAATAGAGCGCCTTTCCCGACGCGTCCGTCACCACCTTCACCGCGCTGGGATTGTGAACGTCAATTTCCGTGCAAGGGGTCTTGAGCGTACCCACTTCCACGCCCGGCCCGCGCATCACCGCCAGCAGCGACTCGATGTGCTCGGGACGCGTCAGCGGCTCATCTCCCTGGACGTTCAAATACACGTCCGCTGGAATCACGGTCGAGATCTCGTGCACCCGCTCGGTGCCCGACCGGTGCGCCGCGGAAGTCATGCGAGCGGCGAAGCCACGCTGCTGGCAAAAGCGCAGAATCTCGTCGGAATCGGTCGCTACCACAACTTCAGCGAGCGTCCCACAGCGCCGAACGCCCTGGTACACGCGTGCCAGCAGGGGTTCGCCGGCAATTTCACGCAACATCTTGCGGGGCAGGCGGGTGGACGCCAGCCGCGCCGGAATCACGGCCACAACGTTCATGCGCCGTAGTTTCGCACGCGGCCGCGGAGTTTGGCACACTATTCCGACTTTTTCCCGAGCCTGTTAGAATCGATGCGGGACGCGTCCACCCGCGTCTGCGGGATTCCGGGCGGGCCCCGGTTTGTCTTTGTCCCTTCCGCGTCTTTCCGGATTGGCGGTGTAGCTCAGGTGGTTAGAGCGACGGTCTCATAATCCGTAGGTCGTAGGTTC
>PMCH01000258.1:17369-22549 GCA_003154055.1 Acidobacteriaceae bacterium | reverse complement strand
ATTTACTGGTGCATCAAGTGGGTCTGGGAGACGAGTCTTTCCGCGCTCCTGATCGCAACGATTTTCTGGGTGTCGATCTCGATGGAGGATGAGGAAGGCCTGAAACCCTGGGTGTGGTTCGGACTTCTGTGGGGGATCGCAGCGCTCAATAGCCCATCGCTGCTCTCGTTCCTGCCGGCCTCGGAACATTATGGATGGTATCGGCGACGGAAATCGGGGAAACGCTCGCTGGCGGGGGTGGCGCTGGCTGCGATCATTTTTGTGGCGTTCGTCACACCCTGGCTGATCCGCAACGCTCGCGTGTTTGGACAACCGGTGTTTCTCCGCACGAACTTTGGTGCGGAACTACGCATGGGCAACGGTCCTTACGCGGATGGGACGTGGCAGTCGTATCTCCATCCCACGGACAATCTCGCAGAGTTCCGAAAATACCGGCAGATGGGGGAACTGGCGTACGTTCGGCAGCGGAAGGACGAAGCTGTTCAGTGGATCAAGGCGAACCCAGGGGGGTTCGCAGTCGTCGCGTTCCGCAAGTTCGTCTACTACTGGTACGGATTGCCGAAGGAGGTAAATCCCGAGTGGCTGGGGCCGGTCAAGAATTCGCTATTCGCGGCCTCTTCGCTCTTGACCCTCTTCGGTCTGGTGCTGGCCATCCGCCAACGACGTCCGCATGCCTGGTTGTTCTTCTGGCTGCTGCTGCTGTACCCGATGGTGTACTACGTCGTCTTCCCGCATGCGCGCTACCGGCATCCGGTGGACCCCGAGATCACGATCCTGGCGGTGTTCGTGATCAGCCAGGCGCGGAAAGAGTCGCGAGAGGCGAGTAGGGAGCGGAGTTCGTAGTTCGCCACTCGCCGCACGCTACTCGCGACTCGCGACTCAATAAATCGTGTACCCCGGCGCTGGATTGCGCAGGTCGGGCTTGGACGCCATCAACAACAGCGCACCGATTCGCTTGAACGCCTTCAGGTCGTCGAGTGAGTGGAACGAAGTTGTCTTGTAGCCCTCGGGCGTCGGCGTGTCGTCGGGGATCTGGCTATATTCCACGTTTTCGAAGGCGTGGGCCTTCAGCAACTCCACATACTCCGCCGCCGAGCGGACGTGCACCGGCACCTTCAGCTTGGGAACCCACTGCAGGGAGTACGGGTTGTCTTTGTAGAGATTGATCAGGATGAACAACCGGCCGCGCGGCGCCATCACGCGAAAGAGTTCGGCCAGTGCGCGCTTCTGGTCGGGGTAGTAATAGAAAGACTCGACCGAGAGCACCTTGTCGAAGAAGTTTTCCTCCCATGGAATCTGGGCGGAAGAGCCAACCACGAACATCACATTTTCAAAATCCTTGGACGCGCCCCGGGCCTGCCGGATCATTTCGTCTGAGATATCCACTCCGACCACTTGCCCGAACCCCTGCGGGCCTTCGCTCACCATCCGCGCCAGCAGGCGGGTGGCCCAGCCTGACCCGCAACCGAGGTCGAGGATGCGCTCCCCAGGACGGAGATCCATGCGGCGGATCGTCTTTTCTGTGATATCGAGGTGATGGCGCTCCATCTTCTCGCCTTCACCTTCGTCGGCCCAGCGGTTGAACTCCCGCTGCAGCCGCTCGTCGGGGGATGGGGATTTATCGCTCATGATTTGTCTATGCCGACTGCGAGCTTCGAGCTACAAGCTACGGGCCAACCCAGGCCTTCTTGCTCGAAGCTCGTGGCTCGCTGCTCATTTCGCAATCTTCTGAAGGTCCGCAAAGAAACTCGGGAACGACACGCCCGCCGCATCGGCGCCGCGAATCGTCGTTTCCCCTTCGGCCCGCAGGGCGGCAACCGCGAACGCCATGGCAATGCGATGGTCGCCGAACGACTCGAGTTCCGCGCCGTGCAACTGCTGGCCGCCGGGTATTCGGAGGCCGTCGGGCAGTTCTTCCACTTCCGCGCCCATCTTCCGAAGGTTCGTGGCGACGGCCGAAATGCGGTCGGACTCTTTGACGCGCAGCTCCTTTGCATCGCGCACTTCCATTCCATTTTCCGTGTAGGGCGCTGCTGCGGCCAGCACGGGTATTTCATCGATCAGGGCCGCGGTGTCAGCTCCGCCGATCGTCGTTCCCCTCCACGTTCCGCCACGCGCCTCGATTGTTCCCACCAGTTCGCCGTGATGCTCTTCCAGTTGGGCGACGGTAATCTCCAATCCCATCAGAATCAGAATGTCGAGTAGGCGGGCCCGGGTCGGGTTCATCAGGATTCCTGGCAGAGTAAGTGCAGAACCGCGGAACAACGCAGCGGCGCAGAGAAAGAACGCCGCACTCGATAGATCGCCGGGGACGTGGGCCTCGATTCCATGCAGCTTTTGCCCACCCTGGATGCAGGCGGTATTGCCGTTCCGTTCCACGTGCGCTCCAAAGGCGCGGAGCGCAACTTCCCCATGATCGCGGGTGCGGATCGGCTCGTCGACCGTGGTCTCGCCCTCCGCCAACAGTCCGGCAAAGAGGACACAGGTCTTTACCTGGGCGCTGGCTACTTCCGGCTTGTAATGGATCGCCGTGAGGGGCCCGCCGTGAATTTTCAGCGGCGGCCTTCCTCCTTCTTGAGACTCGATTCTGGCTCCCATTTGCGAAAGCGGAGTCATGATGCGCGCCATGGGCCGCCGCGAGAGCGATTCGTCGCCGAAGAGTTCGCTGCTGAATGTCTGGCCAGCGAGAATGCCGCTGAGCATGCGCATGGTCGAGCCAGAATTCCCGCAGTCCAGAGGATGTGCGGGTTCGCGCAGCCGCTGGCCGACACCCTGCACTTCGATCGCCCCGTCTTCTTTCCGCTCCCAATCACTCCCCAGAGCGTGCATGCAGCCGAGCGTGCTGGCGCAATCCTGGGCCGCGGAAAAATTCTGGAACCGGCTCTTGCCCTCGGCGATCGCCGCCAGCATGGCATAACGGTGGGAGATGGACTTATCGCCGGGAATGCGAACCGCGCCACTCACCGCGCGCGCAGGACGAACAACGACATTCGAAACGTCAGGCTTCGAATCATCAAGCATGAATTCAATATAACGGAGATTTCCGACCGAGGGGCCCGTGGTGAACGTGGGGCTCCTCCGTCAATTCAACAGACTTTGTCATCCCGAGCGAAGCGAGGGATGACAATACATGTAGCAGGCGTCCGGCCTACGACGCGCGCACTCGTCCCGCTGCTTCCTGCAGAATTTCCGCCGGCACTTCCCGCAAGGCTACGTCAAACTCGAACATCGGCGTTTCCGTGCCGCGGCCCCAGCGATGCACTTCCCAGTGCGCGCGGATAAACTTCACTTCGGGCCGCGCGGCCAGGTCGAGCAGGATCGGCGTCTCTCCGCGATAGAACTTCTGCGGAAACGCAACCACGGGTTTCGGATCCCACGCCGCACCATCCGCCGAAGCGAAGATGCTCACGTCGAGCGATTCCTGTTCGATGATGCCGGTGATCGCCAGAGTCAGCAGAAAGACACGGCCTTCGGTTGCTTTCAGCTCAAGCGACGGGCCATCGCCCTTGGCATTGACAGCAGTCTTCTCGGGAACGAGAAATGCTTCCATCATGACGGGTGGATTTTAGCAGAGGCGGCGGGCGGCGAGTGTGATCTGCAACCTAAGCCTTGTGCACCGAGTCCAGAAACTGCCGCAAAAGCAGACCCACCGCCTCGGGTTGCTCCCAGGGCGAATAGTGGCCTGCCTTGGGGATGACCTTCAGCCGGCTCCCGCCAATATACTGGCGCATCAACTCTCCATCGGCGACCGTGGACAGTACGTCCTCGTCGCCGATCGCGATCAGCGTGGGCACGCTGATGGTCTTGAGATCGGCGACGGAATCGGGACGTTCGGCCATTCCACGCTGCACCAGACTGATGTCCTCGGGTGACATCTTCTGCATCATCCGGCGCGCGCCGTCCACCCGATCCGGCCGTGTGATGGCCGTTGTCCGGCCGAGAAGCTTCGGGATCATGCTCTCGATGAAAGGCGCCGTTCCCTGTTCCACGACCTCCGCCGCAACTTTCAACCGATTCAGCCGCGCTTCCGCGCTGTCAGCCTGGGGCTTCGTGTCACAGAGCGCGAGCGCCGCCACGCGGGTGCGGAAACGCCGCCAGAATTCGAACAGTATGTATCCGCCGATCGACACTCCGATGAATGCGGCCTTCGCGACGCCCACCGCGTCCAGCAACCGGTCCAGGTCGCGGGCATGCTTCTCCATGGTGGCGGGGCCTTCGCCAATTTCGGAGTCGCCGTGCCCGCGGAGGTCGGGAATGATTAACCGGTAGCGAGAACTCAGCGTGGGTGCAACTGGCTTCCAGAATTCGCGATTCACGGGAAATGGATGAAGCAGAACGGCGGGCGGGCCACTTCCGAAGATCTCATAGACGAGTTCGGCATCGCCGCTACGGAGATGTTCCATCAGGAAGGACAGTTCTCAGTTCTCAGACGACGCAACCCATAACTACTCGCTACTGGCCACTCGCGACCCGCTACTGGCTCGCCACTGGCTGCCCCGTCGCCACCACGGGCCGCAGCTCCGGCTCTTCTGGCACGATGATCCACGCCAGCACATACGCCACGATGCCTGGGACAATACCGGAGACGATTGTCGCCACTGCCCAGATCAGACGCACCAGGATCACGTCGAGATCCAGATAGTCCGCCAGTCCGGCACAGATGCCGGCAATCTTGCGGTCGCCACGTGGACGCACCAGCTTCTTGCGGATGGGTGGGTGCCCATATCCGACCCCGATCCCGCAATAGGTGCAGAATCGTGCATCGTCGGAGAGAGCTTTACCACAGGCGTTGCAATACATGGTCAACCTCCTACCGTCTACCATTAGGATACGACTCTGGGGCGGAAAATGTTTCGTTACGGTTAAACGACTTCAGGCTCTGGTTCTTAGAGTCCGAGGCCTCGGCTTTCCGCCCCTTGCGCTGACTACTGGCTACCGACTACTGCCCTCACTCCCGATACGCCTCTTTCATCCTTCTCCGCGCTTTCTCCGCCTCGTCATTGCCCGCGTTTGTCGCCAGCACGGATTGATACTTCTTCATGGCCATGTCCCGCTTCTGCATCTGGTCGTACATCTCGCCGGCGCCCAGGTCGGCCTTTTGCAGCAGCTCCGGATCCGGCGTTGAAACATCAGTCACCAGCTCGTAGGCCGTGGCGGCCGCCGGGTAGTTCTTCTCGCTG
>PMCH01000258.1:9554-17339 GCA_003154055.1 Acidobacteriaceae bacterium | reverse complement strand
AACAGCATCAGGACAATGCCGGCATCCACGCTGGTTTCGCCACTGGCATGCGCGGCTTCCGTGAGATACCGGATTCCCTTCTCCTTGTCTCCGCTCAAACCCACCAGCGCAACCGCCACTTTCACTGCCAGCGGCAGGCTTCCCATGATGTAGTTGTGCGTCCCCAACACCAGCTTGGCGTCCTGGTACTGGGGCGACAGTTCGAGGACACGCTCGTGGTCACGGCGCGCTCCGACCGCATTGCGCAGTGACGAAAACCAGGCCCGCTCGATCAGAGCCGTGTAGAGCGCAAACTGGCCGCGAGTGACCCCACGGGCATAGAGCACATCCACGTCGTTCGGATTGCGGGAGAGCTGGGCTTCTTCCAGTTTCTCGGCCTGTTGCACCAGTTGCTTGATGCGTTCTTTCTGCGCGGGATCGGCGGGCCGGTGCGCCTGCCCGATAAAGCTGTCATTCGCGTACTCGCCGGTATTCATGGCGCCCATGCGATAGAGCTCGCGCACCAGCACCGCGGAGAGCAGATGATTCACCGCGAAGGCATCCGACGGATGGCGGGCGAGTACCTTTTCGAAGCCCTGGATCGCCGTATCGTAGTCGAGGTTGTAAAGGCGCTCGAAGGCATTCTGATTCAGAGGATCGGGGGGACGGAACGTCGTGGGGATGGCAGGGTCAACGGCTGCGCAAACCCCTCCCAGAACCAGCAAAGTCATTGCGGAAAGAGCCGCGGAAAGCCAACGTAGATGCGGGGCCACTGGCTATTCAGTTTAACCGATTCCGGGATTGCAGAGCAGGATGGCACGGCCAGGAGCACTCAGAAGGACCTGGCAGGCGGACCGCGCTGATCAGGGAATTTCGCGGCTCGATCGGGTAATTATTGCGCTCCGCAACCCTGGGAACCGAGCCCTCCAGGGAATAAGCCTAGGCCTGTCAATCGGTTGCTTTGGTTATCGGTTTGCGATTCTCTGCAAGGGGAAGATTCCTTTATGGCGGAAATGGCACACGGCGCTCAGCACGATTTCTGGCACCCCCCCATGCAAACCGGGGTTCCTGAGGCCGCAAATCACGCGGACTTGCAGGAAGCCTGCGATCGCTGTAAAGCAGAGTTCATCGTCGAGTCTCGCTACTGCCACAACTGCGGCACCAACCGGCCGGGCTCGATCCCGGCGTCGGGGCGGGTAGAGTCGTTGAGCCTCCTTCAACTCGGCAGCCTCGCCCAACACCTCGGACTTTCGACCGGCGCGCTCGTAGCCTTCCTTCTGGGTATCTTCTGCCTGCTCGGGGCGATCGCGGTCGGAGTGGTCTATAGCGTAAGAACTACCGTGGACTGGCAGGCGATCCAGCTCTGGCGGATCGAATGGCTGCTGGCCGCAGTCGCGGCGTTTTTGGCGGGCTGTCTTCTGAAGCCAAGCCGCTAATCGCGATGGNNGTTGTTTCAGGCGCCTGCAGGTAATGGGGACCGCCCCGCTTCAAACCAAAACTATCTCAATTTCTGGAATGCGCGGTATCTGCCTCAGGGACAGCCGTGATCGGGCGGCGCTGCTGGTTCATCCGATACAGATGATGCAGCGGTCCGGTCCCGTGTCCCATGGGGTGGGCATTTACAATCGCCGCCGACACATACGCTTTGGAGAGCAAAACGGCTTCGGGAAGCCCGCGATCGTGCGCCAGATGGCAAGCCAGCGCGGTCGCAAATGCGCAGCCCGTGCCATGGGTAGACGTAGACTTCAGACGATCGGCTTTAAAGGTCTCCTGCTCAACTCCGCGGGATGTCGTGAAGCTCAGCAAATCGGTGGCTTTTCCCAGGTCGCCCCCTGTGATCACAACATTGGCCGCGCCGAGCGAGTGCAGGCGGGCGGCAGCCTCCCGCATCTGGTTCAGGTTGGCCACGGGCAGGCCCGTCAGAGTCGCAGCTTCGTCCAGGTTGGGAGTGATGACCTCCGCGAGTGGCACCAGCCGCTCGATCAGCAGCCGGGTTCCCCCCGCATCCAGCAGGTCCGCTCCCGAGCTGGACTTTAAAATCGGGTCCAGGACAACATGGGGCAGCCTCGCCAGCTCCAGAAACTCCGCAACCGCCCTCGCCACCGGTTCCGTTCCCAGCATGCCGATGTGAACGGCTGCAACCTCAACATCCTGAATGAGTTCCTGCAAAATCTGGGTAATGAGCCCGGGGTCCACAGGTTCCACCCGCCTTACCCCCTGGGTGGACTGGACGGTCAGGGCAGTAATGCACGATACGCCGTAGCATTCGTGGGCCGCGATGGTCTTGATATCGGCAGTGACACCGGCCCCTGAGGAAGGGTCAAACCCGGCGATGGTCAGCACAACAGGTGGCGTCAGAGCCATGCCGTCACTCTACCCCCAAAGCCTCTCGACGGGAAACTCACTTTGGACCGAAGCTGAGAAAACGGTCGCAGGAAGTGGTGGAAGTACTTTTTCGTAAATCTAAGTTGCACTTCTATTTACTATTAAGTAATCATTAAATCACGTAAAATAGTGATTCAAATAACTTTGTTTGCATTGTTACGTAAGTCGAACATTCCACAATCAGTTACGCGAATCTGGCCATGCCCTTCCGCGGCAGCGGTACTATTTAGTTAATGATCACGCGTATTGCGTTTCAACGACATAGACCACAAATCCATAATTTTCAGTGGGCTAAGTCATTGATTAATTACTACTTAGTTAATTGTGGCCGTAGTTTTTGTGGTTGACACACCCCCCATCCGCCGATAGCATTTGAGAATCGTTTTTCGAAGGAGCATGCGAATTAGAGAACGACTTTAGAGATGCGAGGTAACTGAATGCGACGACGTTTAGCCGAAGGTCTGGCGGTGCTGTTATCGGTCGCCAGTCTGGGGGCCGGAGCCGCATCCGGGCCACACAGCTCGGAAGCCGCTAAGGTAGCAAAACCGCAGGTCATTAAGACTAGCGGTCAGCCTGGCAACAGCAAGCAACGCAAGTCCAACCCCTATCAGGTGGGAACAGCCTCCTGGTACGGCCAGTACTTTCAAGGCAAAGAGACGGCGAGCGGGGAGCCCTTCGACATGCAGGACTTCACTGCTGCCCACCTCACGATTCCGTTGGGGACGTTCGTCAAGGTCACCAACCTGCGGAATGGCCGGACCGTGGTGGTCCGAATCAACGATCGAGGCCCGGTGGTGGATGGCCGGATCATCGATCTTTCCTACAACGCCGCCCGCGCGCTGGGATTCAGCGAGCGCGGTCTTCAACAGGTCCGCCTGGACCTGATCCGGCCTATGACCATGGCCGAACTGCGGCCCGTAGCCAACCTGCAGTAAACCCGTTAAACTCGGCTTCGATGCAGGATCCGCGACAGCGCCTGATCGTAGCCCTTGACGTATCCTCGGCGGCGGCCGCCCGGAAGATCGTGGCGGCCGTCGGCGACTCTGCCCTCACCTATAAGGTGGGGATGCAGCTCTACACCGCCGAGGGTCCCTCGATTGTCCGCGAACTGGTGGCTTCGGGACGGCGGGTCTTCCTTGATCTGAAGTATCACGACATTCCGAACACGGTCAGTTCGGCCGTCCGAGAGGCCGCCCAGCTCGGGGTCAGCATGCTGACGGTACACGCCTCGGGTGGCGGAAAGATGCTGCGCGCCGCCGCCGAGGCCGCNNGTTGACCAGGTGCTGCGTCTGGCGGCGCTTGCCTTGTCCAGTGGATGTAAGGGCGTGGTGGCATCGGCGCATGAGGCTTCCGCGCTGCGACAGGAACTGGGGCGCGATTTCACCATCGTGACTCCCGGCGTGCGCCCCGCCGGCAGCGGACATGCCGATCAGGCCCGAGTCGTGACCCCGGGAGAGGCCGTGGCATCCGGCGCCACCTACATCGTCGTCGGGCGGCCCATCACGGAGGCCGCCGATCCCGCCGCCGAGGCGCGAGCCATTCTTAGCCAGATCACTGGTTAAGACCGTGTCGTCGCAAGACTTTGTCAGCACTTCGCTGACAGTGACCCGCATTACCAACGTACCACCTTCTCTAGTTTGAACTGGTGGATGTACCCTGATTCGAGTCAAGCTTGTTGTATCGCCGCCAGTTTCTGTCTTGCGGACGATTTTCCAGTCTCAACGTCAGCCATGCCGGACGATTTTGGTTTCTGCCATGAGCAACATCAAGTTTGTTCTATCCCTGATCACTCGCGAGAACGACTACCAGCGCGAACAAGCGAAAGCTGCGCAAGTTGTGGCGGACCGCCTCAGCGTGGACCTGGAAATTCTCTACGCCGACAGCGACTCGGTCACGCAGAGCTCGCAACTGCTGGACGCCATCCACAAGCACAAGTCGGAACTCAGTGGAATCCTGGTGGAACCGGCGGGTGGCACCGCGTTCCCGCAGGTGGCGAGGGCCGCGGTCAACGCTGGGATCGCGTGGGTCGTTCTCAATCGCGACGCAAACTCGGTGGTCGACGTTCGGGGAAGCTCTCTGGCGCCGGCGTTCGCGGTCAGTTCCGACCATGTCGAGGTCGGTCGCATTCAAGCACATCAACTCGCAGCCATCCTCCCGCAGGGAGGAACAGTGCTTTGCATTCAAGGCCCCTCCGCCAGTATGGCCGCGCAGCAGCGCATGATCGGTCTGCAGGACGCGAGGCCGTCCAACATGACGCTGAAAATGCTGAAAAGCGCGAACTGGACTGAGGAAGGCGGCCATCACGCGGTTTCGTCGTGGCTGCGGCTGACGACATCGCACCAACAGCAGATCCATGCCGTAGCCGCGCAGAACGACTTCATCGCGCTGGGCGCGAGAAAAGCGTTTGAGGAGATCACGGCAACGCCGGAAGCGGCGCACTGGGCCAGCTTGCCCTTTCTCGGGGTGGATGGCCTGGCCCGAACCGGCCAGGCCTGGGTCAACGGAGGCTCGCTCACCGCCACCGTCGTGATTCCCGCGGTCGCCGGCTCAGCACTGGAAATGGCGGTGGAGGCCGTCGCAAACAAGACCCATCCGCCTGCTATTCGACTGATACCGGCACACTCTTTCCCCAGCATCGAGTCCCTCCGCTCAGTTCCGGTGGCGAGGCGTTGAGGCCCTGGGAGCGCGCACTGTCAAGACCCGGCAGTCGCTCGAACAGGACAACGAAGGGCGCAGCTAAGCGCCGGGCGCATCTTGAAAACCAGAGACCAGCAACCAGAAACTAGCCGCTGCTCCTACAGCTTCTCGAAAAATTCACAAGCCGAACACGAGATGTAAATCCCACCCGGCACGTTGCGTTCGCGGTCTTTGACGCGCTTCACGATGCGGGTCGGCTTGCCACATTTGGGGCAGTCGGTGGACTTCGTGGTATCCATGACCTTCTTGCGGTCGGCCGTTTTTGCGATTTTCATGACAGTCTCCTGACAGGAATGTACCGCCGGCGCAGGGCCGGGGTTCTACCTGGTAATTGGGGAGTAGCACAGAATGCCGGCAGCTTCCCATGTCCGGCAGGATGATACGCGCTGGAAAGCGGTGCGTTGTACTCGCCACCTGAAGTTTACACGATGGCGGCGATCCGGCGCGATCCGGCGCCGAATCTCAATCCCGATACTGCTGATGGTTAATGCCCAGTTGTTTGAGTTTCCACTGGAGCGTCGAGCGGGGCAAGCCCAGGCGGGCGGCGGCGCCGCGGGGCCCGCTGAGCTGCCCGCGGCTCAGCTCGAGCGCGCGAAGTATATGTTCGCGTTCCCTGGCTTTCAGGGAATCTCCGGAGTCCTCTTCACGGACAACCATCAGCTCGTTGATCGGCGCAGCCAGGACAGAACCGCGCGTCAAAATTACCGAGCGCTCGATGAAGTTCTCCAGTTCGCGAACATTCCCCGGCCAGTCCCATTGGACCAGCGTCTCCATCGTCTTTTTCGGGACGCTGGTGATCGACCGATTCATCCGGCCGGCAATCCTCTGGACAAAGTGCTCCACGAGGGAGGGGATGTCCTCGCGTCGTTCCCGCAACAACGGCACCCGGACGGGAAAAACATTGAGCCGATAGTAGAGGTCGCTGCGAAACTGCTTCTCCTTCATGCTCTGCGACAGGTCGCGGTTGGTGGCGGCGATCAGGCGGAAGTCGACCTTCAATGTCTGCGTGCCGCCCAGTCTTTCGAACTCCTGGTCCTGAAGAACCCGCAGCAGCTTCGGCTGCAAGTTCAGCGGAATTTCGCCGATCTCGTCAAGAAAAAGCGTGCCCTTGTCGGCCAATTCGAGGCGGCCAATCTACTTGCTGACCGCCCCTGTGAACGATCCTCTTTCGTGCCCGAACAGTTCACTCTCCAACAGGCCTGACGGAATAGCGGCGCAATTGACCTTGATGAAGCTGCTGCCCTTTCGGGTACTCTTCTGGTGGATGGCGCGCGCGATTAATTCCTTGCCCGTGCCGGTTTCCCCGAGCAGCAGCACGGTGGCATCGCTGGAGGCGACGTGCCCCACCTGCTCCATAACGGCCCTGAGCGCCTTACTCTGGCCAATGATCTCCCCGAACCCCAGTTCCGAGTGGATCTCCTGTTCGAGGTAAAGCTTTTCTTCCGTCAGTTTCTCCTGGGCCCGCCGCAATTGCTCGGTGATCTCGTGCAGTTGGGTGACATCTACACAGGAGCAATTGATACCCTCCACCGCGCCCGCCGCATCCAGCAATGGCTCGACCGTCACATCGCAATGGTGGGTTTTTCCACGCGCGGTCACAGTAAACTGCTCGCGCCTGCCCTGGCCGGTCTCGAGCACCGGCCGCTTCAGCGCAGTCATTCGCGCCGCCGTGTCCGAGTCGAAGACCTCTTCGTCTGTCTTGCCCAGGTAATCCTGCTCGGTCCAACCCTCCTGCGGGTTGTAGACCCATGTGTAGCGCAGATTGCGATCCTGGTTGAAGAGCTTGATCGGAGATCCCGCCAGCGCGATCCGGAGCCGCGCCTCGCTGGTGCGCAGCGATTCCTCCGCCNNCCTCCCCCATCGGACTCGAGGTCAGCTTTCGTCTGCACCCATCGGGTGCTTCCCCGCACCAGAACGCGGTGCTCAAGGTCAAAATGCCCTGTCCGAAGCGCGGCCTCCCAGCCGCTCTTCGCTCGCGCATGATCCGCAGGATGAATCATCCCCATGGCGGATTCCGTAGTTAGGGATGATCCAACCTGCAATCCGAGAATTCGGTAGGTCTCGTCAGAACATCTCACCGAATATTTCTGGACGTTGTAGTTCCAGCTTCCGATGTGGCCCACATTCTGCGCACGGTTCAGGTCATCCTCGCGCTGGCGCAATTCTCTCTCCGCCTGCCTCTTTTCCGTAACATCGTGGGCCAGGCCGCGCACGATGGGCGTGGCCACACCTTCGGTCCGCAGCGTGTTGTGAAACTCCCAGACCCGCCTTTCGCCGGTGCGCGTCATCACGGCCATCAGGCCGCTGGCCTCTCCCTGGCGAGCAACCTGGGCCAGATAGGCATCGAAATAGGGACGGAACTCGGGAGCGATGATCTCCCGCATGGGAATCTGTAGCAACTCTTCTACGGAGTAACCGAGAACGCGGGCGGGAGAGGGATTGACCGAAAGCAATCGGCCTTGGAGATCGTGGATGCACAGCAGGTCATGGCTATGCTCGACCAGATCGCGGTACCAGTCTTCGTTTTCCTGGAGGGCTCGCAGCATCGGGTCCAACCCGGCCGCTCCGTGCCCTGCAACGTGGCGCTTGACTTGCCCAGGGTGCAATTCCATGGCTCACCCCATGCGGGCCGCCAGGATTTTCCACATCGACCGGCCAGATCATTCCCAGCGAACGCGCGAATTCATGAAACTAACTTCTTGCGGCCAGAACGAATAGAGGGGG
>PMCH01000258.1:0-9520 GCA_003154055.1 Acidobacteriaceae bacterium | reverse complement strand
AGTGTGCCACGAAGGTGCGGACCGCTTTCAGGAACTGTTCCGGCTGATCCACGAATGTCATGTGCCCGCTCCTGGGCAGGATTACGAGCTGCGATCCTGCGATCTTTTCGTGCATCTCTTTCGACATCTTTGGATCACTCTCATCGTGATCGCCCACAATGATCAACGTGGGAACCTTGATCTGCGACAGTTTGTCGAGATACTCCACCTCGACAAGGTTGCCGTCCACGACATACTCCCCATGGGATCCCCACATCTCGCGATAGACATCCCACGCGGTGCCGGTGTTGGAACTCACCGGGTCGTAGCTTGGGTCCGGATGGTTCTGATACACATAGGGAAAATATCCAACGCCCCACGCCAGTTTTGCGTATTCGTCCGTGTAACGTCCGTGCTCCCACGTTTCGCCTTTGTCAAACAACCCGGCGGCTTCGAGCGCGTTCAATCGTGCCAGGTCCTTCGGGTTGATCTCCGACTTAATTTTCGCCAGCGCGTCGTTGAGTTCTTTCGTGCTGGGAAAG
The DNA here is from genome assembly GCA_003154055.1 of Acidobacteriaceae bacterium. Classification (GTDB taxonomy): domain Bacteria; phylum Acidobacteriota; class Terriglobia; order Terriglobales; family Acidobacteriaceae; genus Acidiflorens. The sequence goes on along the minus strand of PMCH01000258.1, from coordinate 8,999 downwards.
GTACTGCCCAGAATCAGGTGGGAAAGGTACTTCTGATACTTGAACGCATACGCCTGAACCAGTGCGCCGCCAAAGGAATGTCCGAGCAGGCCGATCTTACCCAGTCCAAGCGACTGCCTGACGGTCTCGATATCCTCCACCATGTTCGCGACGGTGTACTGGCTGGCGTCCTCGAACTTGGAGGACTTACCGGAGCCGCGCTCGTCAATGAAAACAAGGCGACTGGTGCGCATCAGCGGCAACAGATACGGCAGGAAGTAGTCGTGCGATGCTCCGGGCCCTCCGTGCACGATCACGAGGGGCGCGCCGCGTCCGACTGACATGTAGTAGATCAGGGCCCCGTGACTGTCCACGAAGCCTTCCTGCATCGGATAGACGCTCGATGGGCTGGATGTTTGCGCGGGGGACAAAGAAAACGGGATCGCGAGCAGCAAGAGGACGCCAAAAAAGGTTCGCATGCCGGAGATGCTAGCACAGCGAACTCAAGGTCTTTCTGGAAACTGGAGCGGCGTGAGGTGAGCGTAGCGCTGACGCGCGAGCCTCACATCGGGTCGCGTCCACCGATCTCGGGCGAAGCTCCGAGGTCCATGAAGCGCTCATCGCGCGCTTCTTCCTGCACCGAACTGAGGGCGACGGTCACTTCGCGGATGTAATACACCGTAGCTCCCAGAAGGCAAACCATGGCCGCCACAAACACAGCCACCGCTGCATAGGCGGCCTGGATGTAGTACAGGCCCATTCCCAGCAACAGGCACGAGACGATGGTTCCGGCCAATGAAACGAGCGCGAGCAGGAAGCAACGGCGGATGATTTCCGCGCGCTTTTCGATTGATTCGATCTGCGCCGTGTAGGCCTCGGCGATCTGCACCTGCTCACTCTTGGCGGCGTTGTACCGGGCATGCACAAACTGCCGCAGGCGGCTGACAATTCCCATCAGGCGAACGTTGATGGAGAGTACCAGCAGCGCGGTTGCGGAAATTACGATGGCCGGAGCAAGGAAGGCCTGGAACAGGCGGCTGATGTCATTCATGATCGGCTCTACGAGAGGCAGCCGGCCGATGCCGGAGTATTGTTCTCACTGCCGCGATTGTACCCGAGGTTACGGGCGGCCTTCGGTGAGCATTCGCATTTGACGAAGCTCGGCGGCCAGCGAACAATTGCTCGCAATGCCACATTCCATCTCCGCCATCGCAAAAACCGTGCTCTTCACCGCGTTCGTGCCGGGAACAGTGGCGGGGATCGTCCCCTGGTGGCTGAGGGACGGCTCGGCGGTCGCTTCCCGCGGCATCCAGGCATGCATGGCGATTGCGCTCATCGCCGTCGGAGTAGCGATCTACCTCTACACCGCTTTTTGGGGCTTTGCCTGGATCGGCGGTGGGACCCCTGCCCCGGTTGCGCCCACCAAGACTCTCGTCGTGCGGGGATTGCATCACTATGTCCGCAACCCGATGTACATCGGAATCGGGCTCATCGTTGCTGGACAAGCCTGGTTGTTCCGCTCGCCGGTGCTGGCACGCTATCTGGCGTTCTTCGCGCTGGCCGTGCACTTATTCGTTCTCTTCTATGAGGAGCCCACGCTGCGTAAACAGTTCGGCGAGGAATACGAACGGTATCGCGCCAGCGTGCCCAGGTGGATTCCAAAGATCGGACGCTAGGGGCTCTCCAATTGCCCGTCTCCCCGCCCCTCTGCTACTTTGAATAGTTTGCCACTGCCTGCGTGCAGCATTCTGGGGTGAGACCTTATGCCAGCCATCAAATTTCGCGGTGTGGACTTCATCGCTTTCGACACGTTGCTGAATGACGACGAGCGCCTGGTGCGCGACACGGCGCGCAAGTTCATTGAAGACAACCTCGTCCCGATCATCGAAGAGTGCAATCGCGCCGGCCGCTTCCCGCGCGAACTGGTCAAGCCCATGGCCGATCTCGGCTTCTTCGGCGCCTCGCTTACGGGTTACGGCTGCGCCGGCATGTCGAACGTCGAATATGGCTTGGTCACGCAGGAACTGGAGCGCGGCGACTCGGGCGTGCGGTCGTTTGTCAGCGTGCAATCGGCGCTGGTGATGTATCCGATCTACGCTTTCGGCTCGGACGAGCAGAAAAACACCTGGCTGCCCGCCATGCAGAAAGGCGAAAAGTTGGGTTGCTTCGGACTCACCGAACCGGATTTCGGTTCCAATCCCGGAGGCATGCGGACGCGCGCCCGCAAAGTTGGCAAAGAATACGTCCTGAACGGCGAAAAAATGTGGATTACTTCCGGCTCGATAGCCGACGTGGCCGTGATCTGGGCCAAGGTGGAAGATGAAGACGACAAGATTCGCGGTTTCCTCGTCGAGACCGACCGTCCCGGATTCAAGGCCGACGATATTCACGGCAAGTGGTCGCTGCGCGCTTCGGTCACGTCCGGGCTTTCGTTGCAGGATGTGCGCATCCCTGAGGCGAATCTTCTGCCAAAAACCGGTGGGATCAAGTCTCCGCTGATGTGTCTGAACCAGGCGCGCTACGGGATCGCGTGGGGCGCGGTGGGCGCGGCCATGGCCTGCTACGACTGCGCGCTCCAGTATTCCCTCCTTCGCAAACAGTTCCGCGATCAGCCCATCGCCTCGCATCAGCTTGTGCAGGAAAAACTCACCTGGATGATCAACGAGATCACCAAGGCGCAACTGCTCGTCCTGCAAGTAGGACGCCTGAAAGATGCCGGCAAGGTCGAGCACCAGCACATCTCAATGGCCAAGCGGAACAACGTCTGGATGGCGCTCGAGTGTGCCCGCATGGCGCGCGACATCCTGGGCGCGAACGGAGTTGCCGACGACTACCCGATCATGCGGCACCTGATGAACCTCGAAAGCGTGAAAACCTATGAGGGCACGCATGACATCCACACGCTGATCATTGGGGCCAGCGTGACGGGGATTGACGCGTTCTGATCGTGTGGAGCGGGCACTCCTGCCCGCTCACCGGGGACACTCCTACTGTCTATCGTCTGAAATTGGGTAATATCGCTACATCGAAGATCGGGGGGGATACCTATGATTCGTTTGGTTGACCTGCTCAAACTTCAGGGCGTCACGCTTGAGGATGAGAACTACAAGATCCACCTTGCAACTACTGAGGTGGAGTCGTCGCCATTCGACGCTTATCTAGCGGGCACTTTCAAGGAGTGGCAAGAGGACCAGACAAAGAAAAACTTCGAATGCAAGGTGGTCCTGTCACTTATTCACCGCGGTGGCGACCGTTGGCTTTTCGCCGGAGTCTACCGAGTCAACGGCGTTCAACCCGGCCAAACCACGGCCTTCAAATATGAAACCCAGTTGCTTCCAGGTCATGAAGAATTGATTGGCAGGGTGGTCGTCAAATATAAGCGCGAGTACCGAGCGTCCTACGTATGGGGTAACAAATATGGTGCTGAACTCGAAGTTGCTGAGATTTTGGACTCCGCCCTTTCTATCGAGAGATTTCCTGGTTACAACAACATTCGTATTTTGCACAGCAAACTCGTTCTACTTGTTTCGAAGGAAGAACCCTCTTGGAGATCGGCGCTCTCCAGCGTCGGGGGCGTCTACCTCATCACGGATATCCTAACGGGAAAGATCTATGTTGGCAGCGCTTCCGGCGAAGGCGGCCTCTGGCAACGATGGCGGGCTTATGCCGAGACAGGACATGGCGGCACCGCTGAATTAAAGGACCTCCTCGAGCGGCAGGGGGAGCATTACAGGGGCAATTTCCAATATTCTGTGCTTGAAATCACCGACCCTCAGGCTCAGATCGATCTGATCTGTGCGAGAGAAAATCACTGGAAGGAAATCCTGATGTCCCGAATACCATTTGGCTACAACGCGAACTAACGAGTAGCCATGAACCTGCCGAAATGATGTCTACTCACCTGCGTTCTTGGCCAGCGCCTCCCTCAGTAGCATCTTGATATAAGTCTGATAGCCCAATCCCTTTTGAGCCGCCAATCGGCGCGCTGTTTCCAAGTCCTCCTTAGGAATGCGCAACGTGACAGGTTGGGAGGGCTTTGCCCCTTGCAGCAGGTTGCCCAGCGTCAGTGGCTTCTTCTGCTTCATCCGCTGGCGGATTTCCGCCTCGATTTCGGAACGATGAGTGTCCCACCACGCCGCTTCTTCGGCTTCGCTGGAAAACTTCGGAATGACCGCCTGTTTCATTTTTGCTTTTGCCATATTTATTCCAGTCCCCACTGTTCGAGGTATAGATCCGTCGTCTCTTTGTCCGCCGCCCAGCCCGTTATTGGACGCATCGCATCGCATCGGACTGCAAACACGATATCCAAGATCCGACCGCTACGAGTCGCACCGACGGCAACCCAGCGTTGCTCGTTCCCTTCCATTTGGTATTCCAAGAGGATGTGATTTCCGGACAACACGTCTTCCGCGTCGGCACGACTGATACCATGATTCGCGAGATGGCCTTCGTTCTGCTCGTCCCAGTCGAACTCGCAGTCATCCCTCACCGGACATAGTGTACATTAAATGTACATACATGTGATGAATTTCTTAAGTTGTTGTATCAAAGCACTTTACGGCGCCATGATGACCGGGGAGGTTGGAAGCAATGAGTGCGACCGCAGTCCGATCTGAATATGCCGCTCTACTTTCCAGCACTCTGCCCGCGGTCGTTCGCAGCGAGGCAGAGAATGAGCGCTGCATCCGCCGACTCGAAGAACTGGACCGCAAAGGCGGCCGCATGAGCGCTGCCGAGCGGCGTATGGCCGAGCTTCTTACCCTGCTCATCGAGGATTTTGAAGAAAAGCACTACGCGCTCAAGGCGAGCAGCCCGGTAGATGTCCTGCAAGAACTCATGCAGGCGAACAACCTGAAGCAGCAAGACCTGATTGATGTTTTCGGCACTCCCAGCATCGTCTCCGAGGTTTTGAACGGAAAGCGCCAGTTCACCACGGAGCACATTCGCCGGATCAGCCGGCGGTTCCATGTTTCGCCGGAAGTTTTTATCTGACTAGCGGGAGAGGCCTGAAGGCTACCCAACTTCGGCGGACAAGAGTGTCCGCCCCACACTCACCGGTACAGCTCTCCCAGCAGTTCATAGGCCCGTCGCAGGTGCGGGATCACGATACTTCCGCCCACCACCAGGGCCACGTTGATCGCCTCTTCCTGCTCGGCGCGCGTCACGCCCAGCCGGTACGACTGGATGACGTGGTAGTGGATGCAGTCGTCACAACGCAGGCACGCGGAAGCCACCAAGCCCATCAACTCTTTGTATTTTGCCGGAACCGCGCCTTCAAGATACGCGTTGTGGTCGATGTTGTAGAAGCGCTTGACGAGGAAGTTGTCGGCTTTGTCGACGCTCTCGTTCAGCCGCGTGCGCGTCTCGAGAAAGCGGCGGGCGAGTTCACTTTTCTCGGCCACCTGCTTGTCGGTATAGATGTAGGTCGGCTCTTTTCGCTCCGGGTTCATGGGCAAAAGAGTAGCAGAACGGGATATGGAAAAGACGCCCCTTGCCCCTGTGATCCCTGTTGTGCTCTGTGGCAAGAAAGCCCGTTACCACGGGGAGCACAGAGGACCACGGGGGAACCCGGCGCTTCTCCACGTCGCCGTCGACCCACTTCCACTTGTGAGTCTAAGGGGATATATTTCGAAGTCGCATTTTTTGTCAGGAGTCATTCATGCCAACCCAACCTCGCTCCGAGCCGCATGCCAAGAGTTTCGGAGAGAACATTGAAAGCGATCTGGCCATGGAATTCCTGCGGGTCGTCGAAAAGGCGGCCATCGCCTCGGCGCGCACCATGGGCCAGGGAGACCGTCCGCTGAGCGACAAGGTTGCCACTGAGTCCATGCGCAAGACCATGGACACCATCCCGATGCGCGGCACCATCGTGATTGGCGAGGGCGAACGCGACGACGCTCCCATGCTGTATATCGGGGAGCAGGTGGGTGGCGCTTTCAACGACGGGCGGGAGGTTCCCAGCATTGATATTGCAGTCGATCCGCTGGAAGGCACCAACCTCTGCGCTACCGGCGCACCGGGATCGATCACGGTTCTGGCCGCGTCGGAAAAGGGCGGCCTCTTGCATGCCCCCGACTGCTATATGGAAAAGATCGTCGTGGGGCCGTCGTGCAAGAATGCGGTAGAACTGGACGCTCCCGTTGCCGACAACCTGAAGAACATTGCTCGCCGCCTGCATCGCGGCGTGGACGACCTGGTGGTGATGGTGCTCGACCGCCCGCGTCACGAAAAGCTGATCGCCGATATCCGGAAGGCCGGAGCGCGCATTAAGCTGATCGGCGATGGCGACCTTTCGGCAGGTATTGCGGCCGCCGTTATCGGCACCGGCGTGCACGCGGTCATGGGATCGGGCGGAGCACCGGAAGGTGTGATTACCGCCGCCGCCATCCGCTGCCTGAATGGCTACATGCAGGGACGGTTGGTCATCGACAAGCCGGAACTGGAAGAGCGCATCTCCAAGATGGGGATCAAGGACAAGAAGAGGATCTACGAGGCAGAAGACCTAGCCCCCGGGAAACAGCTGATATTCGCGGCCACCGGTGTGACCGAGGGCGCGCTACTGAAGGGTGTCCGCTTCTTCGGCGAAGGCGAGCGAACCTCGTCCGTTATTCTGACGTTGAAGACCGGCAAAGTCCGATTTATTGAGAGCATTCACCTGGATAAGGGGCCGGATGTGAAAGTGCGCTTTGCCTAGAAGTCGGCCACCTGGTCTTGCCCAGACCGGCCTTTCCGATTGACACATATTAAGGTTTTACCTTATTATGGGTCAATGAATGTCACCCTTTCGATCGACGAAAAGCTGGTCAAGGAGATTCGCAAGATCGCCGTCGAGCGCGATACAACGCTCACCGGATTGATTCGCGAATACCTGCAGGAACTCGCCGCAGAACATGCCAAGTCGGGCCGAAAGCGCAGAGAACTGGCAGCGCTTGAACAGAGCTTTAACGAGCTCCAGATCAGCGTGGGGGAACGAACATGGAAACGGGAAGACTTGTATGAGCGGTCCTGATTTCCTCGACACGAATGTGCTCGTATACGCCTTCGACAACGGCAATCCCGAGAAACAACAAGTCTCGCGCGAGCTTCTGAAAAGTGGGATTGCCGGCCGGACCGTGATTTCAACTCAAGTGCTGGCTGAGTTTGCGGCCGCATTGCTGCACAAAATCTCTCCCAGAGCGAGCGCGGACGCGGTGATGAGAGGATTGGACGCGCTGGCACCGATTCGGACGATCACTCCCGATGGTGACCTCGTTCGTCGGGCTGTCGAGGCCCATGTGTCCTACGGAATCCACTTCTACGATGGCATGATTGTCGCCGCTGCCGAGCGCGCCGGCTGCGGACGCATTTGGTCCGAGGATTTGAATGCTGGGCAGAAATATTTCGGAGTCGTGGTGGCGAATCCCTTCTTGGCCAGCTGACGAAATCGCGGTTCGTCTCGCGGAAGAGAACCGACGCCTGATTGCATCGCCGCTGAATTCCTGACGCTCCTGTTACAATCGCTAGCTCCATGATTCAAGGGAACTTCCTGTCCTACATAGACGTACCTAGTCTGTGCTGTTAAGCCGGAGGCCGAATATTCAAGCGGCCCGGCGCAGTCAAGCGGGAGTTCCGGAGAGTGCGGGTTGGAAGAAGCCCAAGTCGTCGGATTGCTGGTTCGTCGCTGCGTGAGCGGCGACTCCGCGGCTTGGGAGGAGATCGTACAGCGCTACCACCGGCGCATCTACAACATCTGCTACCGCTTTGCCGGGACCTCCGACGACGCCCAGGATCTGACCCAGGAGGTCTTCATCAAGATGTACCGCACCTTGAGCACGTATGACATGGGCAAGGGCGCGTTCATGACCTGGGTCACCACCATCACGCGCAATCTGCTGGTGGACCATTTCCGCAAGACCAAGCAGGACCGGCTCACGGACTCGCTGGATACGCCCCCCTCTGAACATGAAGATGCGCAGCCCCTGGGCGAACAAATCGCGGACCTTTCCCGCCCGCCCGATGTCCAGGTGCAAAGCCGGGAAACGCGGGAAACCGTGCACCGGGCGCTCCAGAAGCTCTCCCCGGAACTGCGCGAGGCAGTGATTCTACGGGACTTACAAGATATGGATTACAGGGAAATTGCTACCGCTTTGAAGGTTCCGGAAGGGACCGTGAAGTCCAGAATTAACCGGGGACGTGCGGAACTTGCACGCCTACTACAACGTACCTATAGGCAGGTGATGTGATGCCAGGCGAAATCAAACACGGGATCGAATGCACCGAGTTCGAAACCCTGCTCAGCGAGGTGCTGGACGGGCAACTGACCGGCGCCGGCAAAGAGCGCTTCGGGGCGCACGCGAAAGTCTGTCCGCTGTGCGGGCCGCTGTTCGCCGATGCCCAGGCTGGCCAGAAGTGGCTGCGCTCCATCGGGGAAATCGAGCCTCCCCTCAACCTGGTGCACAACATTCTGGCGGTGACGTCGGGAATCAACAGCGCCCGGCTGCAGACGGCCCGGCCCGAAACCGGCAAGACTCCGTTTGGCGAACGGGTAAAGGAGTGGTTGGACTCGTACTTCGCACCCGCGGCGACGTTTGTGCGCCAACCCCGTTTCGTCATGTCGTTCGGGATGATTTTCTTCTCGTTCTCGCTGGCTTTGAGCGCGGCGGGCGTGAAGCCGGCGGATGTGGCCAGGATTGATCTGCGGCCGACCGCTTTGAAACACACCTACTACACCACCCAGGGACGGGTGGTGAAGTTCTACGAGAACATCCGTTTCGTGTACGAAATCGAATCGCGGGTGCGCGAGTTCAAACGGGCCACCACGCCTGCCGAGCCCGGGCCTCAGAAACCAACGCAAGACCGGAAAAATAACACCAGTGGACAACCAGACCAGAGACAGGAACAAAACTACTCTCGGGAAGAGAACCAGCCAATTCTGGCCGGCCTCCCGGATGAGCCACCTGTAGTGACGGTGACCACGAACAGGAGGTACGTATGAACTGCGCCAATCATGCTGAAGCGTCAGCAGTGGCCTATTGCCGCAC
>PMCH01000335.1 GCA_003154055.1 Acidobacteriaceae bacterium | reverse complement strand
ACCCCAGTGTTTCAGCGCCCCAACTTCACTTCTGAACCTGTGCACTCTGCGCTGCCGGTGGAGGCCCAACCGCAGCCGGCAACTCCGCGGTCAGCGACTTCAGGAATTCCAGCAGATCTTCCCGCTCCTGTCCGCTCAAGAAATCCAGCGTGTGGATCTGCTTGTCCAGGTGCGGATTGGAATTGCCGCCACCAATGTAGTGATCAATCACGGCCTTCAGGTCTGGCATGCTGCCATCGTGCATGTAAGGCGCGGTTTGGGCGCAGTTGCGCAGCGTCGGCGTTTTGAAGGCGCCCATGTCGGCATCGTTCTTGGTCTGCGAGTAGCGGCCGGTGTCGACAAACTCGCCGCGCGTATCAGCGCCGATGCCGATGTTGTGAAACTTGTTATCGGTGAAGAGCGCGTACTTCTTGTCGATGGTGTGGCAGACGGCGCAGTTGCCGCGTTTCGGGTTCACGAAAACCTTCAACCCGCGCTGTGCCGAGAGTGACAGCGCTTTCTTGTCGCCGCCATAGTAGAAGCGATCGAAGGGCGAATTCCCGCTCAGCACCGTCCGCTCGAATGATGCGATGGACTTGGTGACCATATCCATCGTGATCTGATCCGTGCCCCACGCCTTCTTGAATTCTTCACGGTAGCCGGCATCGGCCTGCAGGTGCTCCACTACTCCCTTCAGCGTATGAGCCATCTCCACCGGATTGGCCATCGGCCCCTCGGCTTGCTTCTCCAGGCTTGGAGCGCGCCCGTCCCAGAATTGCAATGTGCTGTAGGCGGAGTTGATCACGGTCGGAGAACTGCGCGTGCCGGTCTTGTTCTGGACGCCGTTCGATACCGGCTTATCGTCGGTGAATCCCATGCCGGGCGCATGGCAGGTCGCACACGAGACGGTTTTGTCCACGGAAAGGCCCGCATCATAATAGAGACGCCGACCCAGAGCGATGGTTTCCGCAGTTGGCGGGTTGTCGGCGGGCACAGGAACTGGCGGCAGTCCCAGCGGAGCCTTGATCGTGAGAGGTGTCCCGACCGGCCGTGCGACGGAATTGTCGGCCGATGCGATCTGCTGAGGTCGTGCCACGAAGAACGTGGCCAAGGCGCACACGAAAACCGCACCAAAAAGCAGCAGAGAAGAAATGCGTGTCATAAGCGGCTCCCGGTTGAAAATGTTGACTTTTGGCGAACATAACATTCTAGGACGGCAGAAATGGATCACAGTGACGCCAATCACGAGGCGTGGTGCGGAAGACCCGGGAATATTCAGTGAGACAGACGGCTACCAAGCCGCCTCAGGCAGGAATAAAAGACTCTCGCGTCGAGAAAATCAGCCGCGGATAGCCACTTCTTCTTTTTCTCTGGCGGCGTAGTGGGACTCCACATAGTCGTCGAGGATCTTGATGAACTCAGCGACGATCTTGTTGCCTTTGAGCGTGGTGAACAGGCGTCCATCCACATACACCGGCGCTTTCGGTTCTTCGGCGGTTCCGGGCAGCGAAATACCCAGGCTGGCGTGCTTCGATTCGCCGGGGCCGTTGACCACGCAGCCCATCACCGCGACTTTCATTTCCTCGACACCGGTGTAGTGGCCTTTCCAGACCGGCATCTGGTCGCGCAGGTAGCTTTGGATCTGCTGCGCCATTTCCTGGAAGAAAGTGCTGGTGGTGCGTCCGCAACCGGGGCAGGCCGTAACCTGCGGCGTAAAGCTGCGAATGCCCAGGGATTGCAGGATCTGCTGCGCCACGCGGACTTCCTCGGTGCGATCGCCGCCGGGAGCGGGCGTCAGCGATACGCGAATCGTGTCGCCGATGCCTTGCTGCAGCAGCACGCCCAGCGCGGCGCTCGAAGCGACGATGCCCTTTGCGCCCATGCCAGCCTCGGTGAGTCCGAGATGTAACGGATAACTGCATCGCGCCGCCAATGAGCGGTACACGTCAATCAGGTCCTGCACGCCGCTGACTTTCGCGCTGAGGATGATCTGGTCCGGGCGCAGCCCATATTGCTCCGCCAGTTTTGCCGAGTTGAGCGCGCTGACGACCATTGCTTCCATGGTGACTTCGCGCGCGTCTTTCGGTTCCGGCAGCAGGGAATTCTCGTCCATCATGCGGGTGAGCAGCGCCGAGTCGAGCGATCCCCAGTTCACGCCAATCCGCACCGGCCGCTGATACTTCACCGCGACCTCAATCATGATGCGGAAATTGTCGTCGTTCTTCCGGCCCACGCTCACGTTGCCGGGATTGATGCGATATTTGGCGAGCCCTTCGGCGCAGCCGGGATACTTCGTGAGCAGGAGGTGTCCGTTGTAGTGGAAGTCGCCCACGATTGGGACATGCACGCCCAGCTTTTCGAGACCATTGACGATATTGGGGATGGCCTTGGCAGCTTCGTCGTTGTTCACCGTGACGCGAACCACTTCGCTGCCCGCCCGTGCCAAGTCAGCAACCTGCTGAATCGTTCCAAGAATGTCCGCGGTATCGGTGTTGGTCATGGACTGCACCATCACTGGTGCAGAACTGCCAACCTTCACGCCGCCAATCATGGCGGTCACACTTTTTCTGCGTTGAATTTCAGCCATATGGGAAGCTCTATTTTAGCAGGTGCGGGCCTTCACCTGAAAAGCTCACTGTGCGACCCCAAACGGACGAGCTGTAAAACCTCCGCATCCGGTTTGCGATAGATCATTAGCAGATCAGGCCTGAGATGGCATTCGCGGCAATCCTGCCAGTCACCGCCCAGGGGATGGTCATGATTTCTCGCAGGAAGTGACTGGTCGTCTGCGAGTAACGAAACGACCGATGACACCAGCAACTCTAGATCGCGCCGGTGCTGTCCGCGTTTCTCGCGCTTGAAATCTCGCCGAAACGCGTTCGTCCGCTCAATCGTCCGCATTCAAGTCGGCCATCAAATCGGGGACGCCATGGAAGGCGCGCAGTCGTCCCTTGCGCGCATCCTGTATGGCGGCGGTCGTCGCCGCGTTCGGCACCTTTACTTCGAAAGGCAGGGCGTTTTCTGCTGCGACTCGAGTGAGCAGAACGCGAACCGCGTCGGACACAGAAAGCCCCATGGACTTCAGCGTTTTGGCGGCTTGTGTTTTGATCCGCTTGTCAATGCGAACGTGAACCATCTCTGTGGCTGCCAAATGAACTCCTTCGTCTTGAG
>PMCH01000189.1 GCA_003154055.1 Acidobacteriaceae bacterium | reverse complement strand
CATGTGTTAGGCACGCCGCCAGCGTTGATTCTGAGCCAGGATCAAACTCTCGTTTGAAACCTGATGTCGGTCTGGGTAGACCAACAACCTCCGCCCGCTGAGGGCAGAGGCCTATTTTGTGAGTACGTTCAGACTTGAGCCCGAACATTACCTATCACAACTGGCACGTTCAACCTTGTTGTCAAAGACCGATCCGCATTCCCGCCTAAGCGGTGCGCCTTCAGTCCGCCCGAACTCCCCAGAAGGAAATCCGTGCGTCCTCGAAACCTTTCAAAACTATCGCGCTCGTCGACACCCTGTCAACCCTTTGCAATCACAGGATTTCCACCTGCTTTGCACAGCGGGGAGTTGCCATCCAGACTGGAAAATCAAGCGTGGAGAACTCTTTGCGACAACGCGACGAAACGCCTCTTCCGCTCTCGGTTGGCAATTTCGGCACAAGCCGAAACGGAAGACTACAAAACCTTCTTAAAGATCGCTTGGAGGTTCTGCTTTTCGCGAAACCCTTCAGGAACCTTGTTCCCGAATGCGAACCCCGGGACCCGGGGTCAATTGGAGGCTTGCTAATTGGATGCCACTAGCCGCCCGAAGGATGCACAGGCAGGCCTAGACACTCAGTCACTGTCCTCGACCTGATGTTTATACCAAAATGCAAGGAGTTGCGCAAGGGGAGAATCAAAAAAGATACTTGAAGTGGAAAACAGCCACGGCGCCACCCGTTTTCTTATGCGCAGACAGCGAGAATCTGCGGAGCTTCACCCCGCTGGACAGCCGAGGGCGGCTGTCCCTACGCGCATCACTTGAACTCCACCGTCACAAATCTCGCAACTCTCTGGCCCGTGTTGGTCACCGTGTGCGTGTAGCCACCGGGGAGCCACTTGATGTCGCCCGATATGAACTTTCCCGGCATGGGACCTTGGCCGTCGACATCGCTGCGGAGCTCGAGATCGCTTACCGCCACCAGCAAATGCGGTCCGTCGTGATGATGGCTGGGGATGGTTGCGCCCGGTTGAAGTTCGACCTGCAAGGCGCGAGCTCCATCGTGGACGAAGAGGACCTTCACGTGTCCGCCAGGAAAATCCTTGTCTCCGCCTTCCATCGGCCAGGGAGAGGGCGCGCTGCGCAGTTCTTCGTCCTGCAGGAGTTCGATGGTCACGTTGCGGAACGGCTGATCGGAGAGATTTCTTGCGGCGTGGGCGAAGTTGCCGGGAACGAAGCGCGTTTCACCGTCGGCGAATTTCAGATCGGCCGGTTCCTTGTTTTCGACTTCGTTGGAGACATGAGAATCGCCCAGCGTAACGAAGCAATAATCGTGGCCGTGGAAGTGAAGCAAGGTGGCGGTCTTGGGCGCAACTTCGACTTTGAACACCCGCACGTACTCATTTTCGAGGGCGAGATGGTGCGAAGGCTCGGCAGTGATCATCACGACTGGGCGCTGGGCGAGCGCGACGACCGTAAGCAGCAGAAGAAGAAGCGGAACAAAACGTCTCATGGCGGCGGATTTTAGCACTGAAATAGCTCTCAGTTCCCGGTTCTCAGTTCTCAGAAAATTTTACGGAAGCGCGAGTGCCTTCTGGTTCTTGGTGGCTAAGCGGGATAGACGATCTTCCCGCTCACAATCGTCGCTACGACTCTGCCGGTTAGCTTCCAGCCGTCGAAGGGAGTGTTTCTTGATTTTGAGAGCGACTTGGCCCGCTCGAAGATCCACTTCTTCTTGGGGTCAAATATGGTGACGTCAGCGTGGCAGCCACGGCCGAGGGAGCCTCGTCCGCGGAGATCGAAACAGCGGGCGGGGCCGGCGGTGAACAGTTCTACCACGCGTGCGAGCGGCATTCGCTTTTCGCGGTGCAGTTTGGTGATGGCCAGGGCGAGGGCGGTTTCCAGCCCAGTGATGCCGAAGGCGGCGCGCTCGAACTCGATTTCCTTGTCGTGGGCGGCGTGGGGCGCATGATCGGTGGCGATGGCGTCCACGGTACCGTCGGCGAGCGCGGCCAGGATCGCTTCGAGATCGGAAGCCGAGCGCAGCGGGGGATTCATCTTGTAGTTGGTGTCGTAGTCGCCAACGTCTTCGTCGGTCAGCGAGAAGTGGTGGGGGGTGACCTCGCAGGTGACCCGCGCATTGGCCCGCTTGCCGCGGCGAACGGCTTTCAGCGCATCCGCGGTCGAGAGATGAGCGACGTGGTATCGAGACTTGGCGATTTGCATGGCCAGGTGGACATCGCGTTCGACAACGGAAGCTTCGGCGGCGGCGGTCATGCCGCGCAGCCCGAGGCGGAAGGATTTCGCGCCGGCGTGCATGGCGCAGTTTTCTGTCATCCGCACGTCTTCGGCGTGTTGCACGATGGGCAGATTCAGTTCGGCGCCGCGGGTGAGTGCTTCGCGCATGATGTCGTCGTCGAGGATGGGTTTACCATCGTCGGTGACGGCGATGGCGCCCGCTCGCTGGAGGGCGCGAAAGTCAGTCAGTATGGCGCCCTTGCTGGCGAGGGTGGCGGCGGCGATTGGGAAGACACTGACTTGAGCGCCGCGTTCCGGTTCCCGCAGCCAGTGGACCCACTCGGGCGAATCGACTACCGGAGCAGTGTTCGGCATGATGCAGACGGAAGTGAAGCCCCCGGCGGCGGCCGCGGCGGTGCCGGTGGCGATCGTCTCCTTGTAGACCTGGCCTGGTTCGCGCAGATGCACATGCAGGTCGATGAAGCCGGGAGCGACGATCAGGCCGCGGGCATCGAATTTCTCGTCGGCACCCTTGATCTGGTTCGGCGCGGCAACCTCGGCGACGCGGCCATCCTTCAGGAGAATGTCCATGGGCGCGTCGATGCGGGCGGCGGGGTCGATCAGGTGGCCGCCTTTGATCAGAAGCGATGATCCCGACTTGGATTTGTGGTTACCCATATCCTATAGACCGCATCATTTCAGAAGATCGTTCGACTTCCAGTCACCGAACCAAGGCCGAAACCACACACCCTGATCCCACGCTGTGTCGAGCGCCTTTTCCAGCTTCTCCATTTCGCCCGCCGAGAACTGCGACTTATGGCACTCAAGCGCCCGGTGATACGCCGACTGGTCGGTCCTGGTGAATGGTACGCGGACCGTGAGATAGGTTGGATCGGTAGCGTGCCAGGAAAAAACGGAAGCTGCCCAAACCGTGTTCAGTGGCTTGACTTGATCATTTGCAAACCCGAGGTAGAAAAGCCTGGGCGATGCCTTCTCGGCCTGAATCGCCTGGGTGACAGCATCGGAAACCAGCCGATGGTCGGGATGGCCATAGCCTCCCTCCGGCCCCCAGGTGACAACCACGTCCGGTCTCAACTTTGCGATCAGATTTTCGACATTGTCGGCCACCGACTGGACATTTGCTCCGAGCGGGCTGGTCATGGCGCCCAGTTCACCGTCGTTCAACTCCAGGAAGATCGGAGGCTCGATTCCCAGTTGGCGGCACGAGCACGAGGCTTCCTCCCGCCGCACTTTGGCCAGCGGCTCGCCCGCCGGGATGCCGGCGCGCTCGTTTGTCCCTTTCTCGCCCCTGGTCGCGATTGCCAGATAAACCTTAGCGCCTTCGCGGGCGTAACGGGCGAGCACCGGACCAACAAACGACTCGTCATCGGGGTGAGCGAATACCGCAAGAATCACTCGTGACCGCTGCTGTGCCACGGCGGTTGCTGCGCAGAGCAAGAACACAAAAGCAAGACGTCTCATCGCATCCTCCCTACGGCGCGCGCCAGGATTGCCATGCGAGTGGGGACGCCGTTGTGGACCTCGTCGAGGATGCGCGTTTGAGCGCCGTCGGCGATTTCGCTGGTCAATTCCAGGCCGCGGATGATCGGGCCAGGGTGCAGCACGATGGCGTCTTTCTTGGCCATTTTCAGACGTGCGGTCGTCATCTGGTATCGCGAAATGTAGTCGGGAAGATCGATCTGCATTCCTGCCAGGCGCTCTTTTTGCACGCGCAGGAGCATGATGACGTCGGTGCCGCGGAGAGCGTCCTCGAGATGCCGGGTGACGCGCACTCCGGGTGCAATGGTGGCTGCGATGTCGGGCACCAGTTCAGGCGGCCCGCAGAGGATGACTTTCACGCCGAACTTGCCGAGCAGGTGACAGGCAGAGCGGGCGACGCGGCTGTGAAAAATGTCGCCCACGATCGACACCTGGAGTCCCTTGAAACTCTTCTTGTTGCGCAAGATGGTATAGGCATCGAGCAGCGCCTGCGAAGGGTGCTCGTGCAGGCCGTCTCCGGCGTTGATGACCGGAACATCGATGTGCTGCGCCATGACCAGGGGCGCGCCCGCGTTGGGATGGCGGATGACGATGATGTCGGCGCCGACGGCGCGCAGAGTGTATCCGGTGTCGAGCAGGGACTCGCCCTTCTCGATGCTGGATCCGGCCGACTGGATGAGGACCGTGTGAGCGCCCATCACCTTGGCGGCAATTTCGAACGAACTGCGGGTCCGAGTGGAGGCCTCGTAAAAAAGCAGCACCACGCGCTTGCCCTTAAGGAGGGGCCGCGGCTTGTCCGGGTTCATGCGCCGGGCAAACTTGAGAATTTTCAGGATCTCGGCTGTGTCGAGATGTTCGATCCCGAGCAGGGAACCGCGAGCTGGGTTCATGAATCCTTATTCCATTACAAAGTCCGCGGGCGAGGGCGCCCGCGCCGCACTACTGCTTCTCCATCAGCAGAACTTTTTCGGCGTCGTCCACCTCTTGCACCAGGACCTCGATGATCTGCTGCGCGGTGGTCTGTACGGTGCGCCCCACGAAAGCCGCTTCGATCGGAAGCTCTCGATGGCCGCGATCGATCAGCACGCACAGTTGTACGCGCTTGGGACGGCCGTGGTGGAACAGGGCGTCCATGGCGGCCCGGGCGGTGCGTCCGGTGTAGAGAACGTCATCCACCAGGACCACGGATTTGCCAGCAACCGGGAACTCCATCTCGGTCTTCTGGACCACCGGCTTGGGGCCGAGGGTGGAAAGATCGTCCCGGTAGAGCGTGATATCGAGCGTTCCCATCGGAACCGGCTTCTTGGCAATGCGCTGGATGATCTTTGCCAGGCGCTGCGCCAGCGGCACGCCCCGCCGCCGGATACCGACAAATGCCAGATCGTCGGTGCCGTCGTTTTTCTCGACGATTTCATGGGCCAGGCGGATCAGCGTGCGCTCGATCTCCGAAGCGGACATTAATTGCGTTTTCTCGCGAATCTCAGAGGAACGTTCCGGGTGGCGTGAATTCATAAACGCTGCATCATACGCGGGCGGGAAGGTTCGGGGCAAGGAGGCCGGGCAGACTGCGGCGAACACTGCTTGTTTCCCCGTATCGAGCGGGGCTTCGATTGAGGCTCGAATTTGCCCGAGCCGGCGAGGAGCAGCCAGCGCCCTGCCTATTGCTGCGGAGGTTTTTGTGGTTGCTTCGGCGCGGTCTTGGGGGCGTCGAGCCTGATCGTGCCCTTCTGCCCCGGTTNNGATGCACACTTGGCTGGGTGCTGGAACAGTTTCGCGTCGGGAGCTTTCAGACTCACGTCCGTGTAGGCGATATTCATCTTGCGGCCGTTCGCCTCGGCTTCAATCTTGACGGGGAATCCTTCCAGGTCTTCCGCTTCCCACAGCTTCATCTTGATGACGACGGGCATCCCGTTGGAAGGTGTAAAGGTGACGTTTTCGATTGCGCACACGTGGCCATCAACCGTTTCTTTTTCCGCAGTCGGGGAGCGCGCAACTTTATGGTCGTGGTAGGCGGAAAAAGGAAAAGCAGCGGCATCGGGCATCGCGAACTCGGAGCAGGTGGCGCGCTGGACGCCCCACATGGTCAGCTTCTGCAGATCGGTAATGCGGTAGGAATCGTCGAAATCCGCACGCATCAAATCTCCCAGGCGGTAAATCTTCCGGTCGTGATCTCCGCCGATGCCGCCGTTCATGGTGGCGGAGAAAGACCGGAATCCATCGAATGGATTCCGCGCACCCGCGCCGCCAGACTGGGCATCTACCTTTTGCTGCGTTTGGCCATGAAGGCAAATCGTCAATGCCACGATGGAGCAGATCCCGGCTAGCTTGCAAGACCACACGTTCATAAGTGAGTTTCCCATTAGGCGAGAAAAAAAGCCACGCTGCAGATGCGAACAGCGTGGCTTTTCCGGAGTGAGAGTTGACTACCGCTGCGATGACGGCTTCGCGCTCTTCACATCAGCCTTAACACCGTTAACCCACGTGCCGTAGTTGACGACGGAGTTGGTGGCGAAATCGCTGCCGGACCAGAGAATCCAGGTGTGGTACGTGGTGTTGACCAGGTACTGTTCCGAGCGATTGGAACCCCCAAGCGCAAATGCCGGGTCCGAGATGTCGAGCGTTGCGCCCGTGGCGGCATACTGGTAAACGGCCGGGAGGCCATGCTTGAAGCCGGCCACAGAGCTGGCGTTGGCGCAGTCATAGTTGAAGTGATATCCGCCCACCACAGCTTTCGGGGTACCGTAGAGCTGGACGATCATGCCGTCGCAATACGGATTGCCGGCGGTGTCGTGGAAAGTGAAAGCGTAGGTGGTGGGGGCGGCGCTGGCGGTGGCAGCGAAGCCGAGGATCAGCAGCATGCAGAGGGCGAACATCGTCTTTTTCATAGTTTTCTCCTGGAAGGTTTTCATTTGTGACAACGGGGAAACTGACTTACACGAACAACAAATTGGGAATCAACTGCGGGGAAACCAGGGCGCTACACAACCCCTTACGTTGGGCAGATCATGCTACAAGTCGAGCTGGATAGTCAAGCAGTTTCTTGGAGAAAATCTCTCAGCTAGGTGTTGGGGTGTGTACGTTGCAAGATTATGCACACACGCAGGGGTCTGCGGTAGGGTGGGGGAACAACAAGGAGCGCGAAGCTGGCACGGAAGGGGCTGCGATGGTTGCAGATAGGGGGCATCCCAGACGAGGCGCCCCGCTGCGCAGCCTCCCCTCGGGCGGCAGAGTGCGGCTTTCAGGAGGGATGCTTTTGATCCTGGGAAAGGGCTGCAGTCGCCATACATCCGACTGCGGCAAGCAGCACGGACAACAACAGAAGAACCACCATGCTGAAAGCCAGCGCTGCCGCGAAGCCGTCAGGGGTGTGAAGCCACTGCAATGCGGCTTGCATCTCGGGATCGGGCGCGCCACCTGCGCGCTGCTCCACCGCTTTCATCATGAGATCTCGAAACTGCTGTTGAGCGTGGAGGAGGACGATGCTGACGACCGTGAGCAGCGCCGAAACTGCGAAGGCAATGGCTCCCGCTTCGGCGCCGAGCCGGGCGGCGGTTCTGGTGGTCAATTTTCGTCCCACGGCCTTTCGATGGAGCCATGCCGCCAGGACGCCGGTGAGTACCATCCCCACGCCGAAGGGGATGAGGTTGGCAGCCACTCCTACCAGTCCCGCCTGCAAGGCGGTGCGGAAGATGGTGCGCTCGAACGGAGCGCGTGTGGGTGGGCGATCCGAAGGATCGCGGGCGGATTCGGCTTCGGTCGGGATGTCGAAATTCGGGAGAGGAGATTGGGTAGCGATTTCGACCCGCACCTGCGGGGCGCGGCACTGAGGACAGAAGGGTCGGCCGTCCTCGACCGGGGTGCCGCATTTTTCGCAGGGGTGTTCCACCGATTGAAACTAGCGCAGACGTTGGGAGAGAGCAAGTCGGGGAGACGCCCGGCCGTCAGTACCCGGTACCCAGTTGCCAGTGCGCTTCTGTCTGGGTACTTGGTACTGGGTACTGTATTTCTAGATCGTGTCGTCCTTGCCGTGGGTGCGGACGTAGACCAGGGCGAACTTGGTGTGATTGCCGCTCGGCTCGACGGCCACGATGTGCTGGTTGTCCTCGGTCCCCACCTTCAGCTCGACAGAGTTTCCCTTGTCATTGTCCGAACACGCCACGGGCTTCGAGCCGCCTTTGTCGTTTGAGGTTCTACCCATGTGGGCTCCGTTCCAGCGGCCGTGGCATTCTACGACCTTGCCGTACTTTTGGAGTTCCTTGTTGTAATAGGCCATGACTTTGTCGGGAGCGTCTTCCGATGTGAACTCCGCGGCGACTACCTTGAGGGCAAAGCCGGGGCCGGAGATGTTCACGTTGGCGCCTTTCTTGTCGTCGCTGTTGTCTTTCTCGGCAGGCTTGGCGCCGGGATAGAGACTCAGGCCCGTCTCGCGAATATCGGGCTGTTCGTTGACGTGGATGTCGCCCATCGGGGTCTTGATATCCACGCGCGACTCGCCTTCGCCATTCTTCTTGTCTTTCACGTTGATGCTGCAGGCCGGCAACACAATGACAGCGGCCAGCAGTACGACAGGAGCAAGCTTGGCAAATAACTTTGCTACAACGCTACGGCTGAGCATGGGAAGAGCCTCCTGAACTCGGTTGGGCGGGGCGTTCGATGCCCGCGCCTCGGGATGCGACTCCGGGGATGGTCACCGGCAAATGACCGCGCAACGGCATTTCGCCGAAAAGCGATTTCACCGCCGACAACTCCGACACGGTCGCGTTGGAAAAGGTACAGAGATAATTCTGAACAGCGGGGAAATCCTGCGCCAGATAAGGATTGCCCATGGCGAGCACGACGGTGCGGCTGGCGGCGCGGGTGAGGATGGCATTGAGCAAGGCCCCATTTGCATCCGCCATGGACACGGTATTGGTCAGGCCTCCAGCAGCGGGAATGGCCCGGCCCGCGGTCGGAATCACGTAGACGGCGGCGACCACCTTCTCGGCGGCATCCACCGCCTCGATAACCGGGCCGCTCATTCCGGCGGCGGAACGGGGATCGACGTAGAGGACGTGCGCGTCGGGAACACGGGCGAGAATCTGGCGTTCGAGCATGCGTCCGGAGTCGGTGCGCAGGTCTTCCGAAAAAATGATCACGACGAGGTGGTTGCGCACCTCCACTGCAGACTGATACGGAAGCGCGGAGCCAGTAGTTCCCGCAGCGAGCAGAGGGAGTACCCGGCTGTTGTCGCGGACCAGGGCCACGGCTTCGTCGGCCATGCGCTGGCCGGCAGCGAGGTTTTCGGGCTTGCCAACCAGGCGGGGGACCTGCGCCAAGTCCACCAGCCGCGCTTTTTGGAGCCCGAGCGAGGCCTTTAGTTCCAGTATCTTACGAACGGAATGGTCGAGGCGCTGGCGCGGAATCTCACCGCTCTTGACCGCCTGAATCATGGAACGGTAAGAGGCATCCAGGTCGGCGGGGATCAAGAGAAGGTCGTTGCCGGCCTTGAAGGCTTCGACGGCCGCGCGGCCGATGTCGTTGGCGTACAGGCGAGTTAACCCGGCCATGTCGAGGGCGTCGGTGACGACAATGCCCCCGAACGCCATCTCGTTTTTCAGAAGACCGGTGACGACTGCGCTCGAAGTGGTGGCGACGCGGTTGGGATCGGGTTCGAGCGCCGGGATCGAGACGTGCGCCACCATGATGGAGTCAACGCCTGCTGCGATGGCGCGCTGGAAGGGCGGGAGTTCGACCGCGTCGAGGCGCGCGCGGTCCCCAGTAACTTGCGCAACGCCGAGGTGGGAGTCGGTCGCGGTGTCACCGTGTCCGGGAAAATGTTTCGCGGTGGTGAGCATGCCGCCGTAGTGCGCGCCGCGGATGTAGGCGGCGACGAGATCGCCGACCTGTTTCGGGTCCTCTCCGAACGAGCGCGTGTTGATGATGGGGTTGGCGGGATTGGAATTGACATCGGCATCGGGGAAGAAATTCCAGTGGATGCCGATGGCGCGCGCTTCGAGGGCGGTGATCCGGCCGAACGCCTCCGCTTCGTCGAGTCTTCCAGCGGCGCCGAATGCCATGGCGTGCGGGAACACAGTGCTGCCGTAGAGGCGCATGGAAACGCCGCGCTCAAAGTCGGCGGCGAAGATGAGTGGCAGCTGCGATGACTGCTGCAACCGGTTCAGCAGTTCAGCCGCTTCCAGAGGCTGGTTCTTGAGGAGAACGTTGCCGTCCACCGGCACGCTCATGGCCAGCGAGCCGATGTGGTACTTGCGGACGTTGTCGCGGAGAAGAAGCCAGTTGGGATCCTGCTCGTTGAAGAATTGCGTTCGCACCCAGATCATGAAGAGCTGGCCGACCTTCTCTTCGGGCGACATCTTCAGGAGGGTCTTCTCCACCCACTTCTTGCCGTCCTTGTCGAGACGGATGGGGCCGGGCTGCTGAAAACTGCTTTTCTGTTTAACCGCGGCGAAACTGAACGCGGTGGTGAGCATGATGGCCGTCAATAGAAGATGTCGAAGCATGTGGTTGACGATAACAAATCAGGTGTCAGGTGTCAGGTATCAGGTTTCAGGAAATCTGTGCTGCGTGATGACAGATATTGTTTCGGCTTGAATTCCGGGATCGTCACCGAAGCCCGCGAGCCAACGCACATCCGGTTCGCGGCGGAACCATGTGAGCTGACGTTTGGCATAGTTGCGATGCGCCTGCTGCGCCGCTTCCAGCGCCTGCTCTCGATTGATTTCACGGCGCAAAAACTGCAAAGCCTGCCTGTAACCGAGCGAGACGAGCGGGCGTATTTGTTCCCCGTATTTTTCGCGGAGGCGCCCGGTCTCAGCGACCAGCCCTTCATCGAACATCTTGGCGGCCCGCTGGTTGATGCGCGCGTAGAGAGCTTCGCGTTCGGGATTGAGTCCAAGCCGCAGAATTCGGAAACCCTGCAGCGGCTCGCGTCCTTCCTGCCACAGATCCGTTATGGGACGGCGCGCGGCCAGGCACACTTCGATCGCGCGAATCACCTTGGGAACATCGTTGGCATGGATGCGTCCTGCCGCGGAACCATCGAGGCGGCGGAGAATCCGGTGAAGATGCCCGGGGCCGTGTGCCTCGACGCGCGCACGTAATCTTTCGCGCAAGACTTCAGAGCGTTGCGGGCCGGGGAAGAGTCCTTCGAGCAGGGCGCGCAGATAGAGCCCAGTGCCGCCCGTGACGATGGGCAAGTGTCCGCGTCCGGCGATTTCGTGCAGAATCTGCCGTGCCTGGCGGGCATACTCTCCGGCGGTGAAATAGCTGGCGGGATCCACAACATCGAGAAGATGATGCGGAGCCTGGGCGCGCTCGGCGGCGGTTGGCTTGGCGGTGCCGATCTCAAACTCGCGATAGAGGGCGACCGAGTCGCAGTTGACGATTTCACCACGAAAGCGATGCGCGATGGCGAGAGAAAGAGCGGTCTTGCCGCTGGCCGTGGGGCCGAGGACGACCACGGCCAGCGGCGCGCGATGGGGCAAGTTCAGCGGGCGCTCCAAGGGATGTTCGACCAGAAGCGGATCAGGATCAATACCAGCAGCAGAAGCGCCATAATCAGCAGGCCGGTGGCTTCGGCGGCATAGATGGGATGGCGATGGTGCTTGTCGTCGGGAACAGGCTTGTTCGGAGCCGGGGTTGCCACGCGCATATTGTAGCCCCTATCTGTTGGTGTGGGGCGGNNGGACAGGAGTGTCCGCCCCACACTTGGCGCGGTGTAAACTACGGGCCGAAGCTCATGCCCATGCCCCCGTCCAGCAGCCGGCCGTCCAGCGGTGAGGGCAAGCTGCTGCGGTTTGGTGTCTTCGAACTGGATACAGCTGCGGGCGAGTTGCGGAAGAGCGGCGCGCGCATCCGATTGCAGGAGCAGCCCTTTCAGGTTCTGTCCGTACTGCTGGAAAATGCCGGCCGCGTGGTTACCCGTGAAGATCTGCGCCAGAAAATCTGGCCCGCCGACACCTTCGTGGATTTCGACCACAGTCTGAATACTGCGGTGAATAAAATTCGCGAGGCGCTGGGAGATTCAGCATCCAGCCCCCGTTTTGTGGAGACGCTCGCCCGGCGCGGCTACCGGTTCATCGCGCCCGTGAACGGCGTCGAAACAGACACCACTTCTCCCCACGCGCAGAACTCGCCGGCGAAACTGGACGCATCACCCGCGGAGGTCCTGCATCCCGAGTTGCATGTGCCGATTCCGCGCCGCGGACTGGTGCGCGGGCTGTTCGCGCTGATCCAGGCGATGTACCTCATTTTTTATGTGAGCGGGCTTTATCATCTGCATGACGTAGACAGAGTTGCGGGATCGTTCCTGCCGGATTGGGGCGCTCGCTCGATCGTGATCGCGGTGTTGGTCACGGGTGCGGCCGGGATTCCCCTGCGTTTTTATCTGATTTCGTCGGTCGGATTTGATTTCCGCAAACTGGGAGAGAGTTTTCCTCGCCTCTTCCCTTTCCTGCTGGCGTTTGACCAACTGTGGGCGGTCGCCCCTTTTCTGCTGCTGCCGCGGATCGGTGTCGGACTGGCATTCGCGGCGACCGCGGCTCTGCTCTACGTGCCGTTTTCGGAAAGAACGCTGGTTCGGATGGCGTATCCAGAGCGAAGTCAGAGTGCAGAAGTAAGATCGCAGAAGTAAGTTCGGGAAGTGAGGAGATTCGATGAAGCATCGCCGTTTTGGACGGACTGGATTCGAGGTGGGAGACGTCGCTTATGGTCTCTGGGGCATGAGCGGATGGTCGGGCTCGGACGACAAGGAATCGCTGGCCTCGCTGCAACTGGCGGTTGACCTGGGCTGCAATTTCTTTGACACAGCCTGGGCGTATGGCGACGGCAAGAGCGATGGGCTACTCGGGCAGATCCTCGCTCGCAATCGCGGCAAGCGGCTCTATGCTGCCTCCAAGGTTCCACCCCTGAATCTCAAGTGGCCGGCGTCGCCCAAGAGTTCTTACCGCGAAGTCTTCCCCCGCGAGCATGTGCTGAAGTACGCGCGGATGATTCGCGAGAAGCTGGGCACGGAGTCCATCGATCTGCTGCAGTTCCATGTGTGGGACGACCACTGGACAACCGAGCAGGAATTTCGCGAGACGGTTCAGGAACTGAAGCAGGAGGGGCTGATTCGATTTTTCGGCCTGAGCCTCAATCGCTGGGAACCCGAGAATGGCCTGGTCGCGCTTCGCACCGGGCTGGTGGATGCGGTGCANNATTGCGCGCGTCCCGCTCGATGAAGGCAGTCTGGGCGGAAAGATGACTCGCGATACGCGCTTTCCGCAGAGCGATTGGCGGTCCACTTATTTCGGCCCGGAGAATCTGGAAGCCACCATCAGCCGCGTGGACAAACTGAAGCAAGTCCTGCCCGCGGGGATGAGCCTGCCGGAAATGGCGTTGCGCTTTATCCTCTCGAACCCGGATGTGAGCACGACCATCGCCGGCATGCGGCGAAGTGAACACGTGCGCCAGAACGTGGCGGCGAGTGACGCGGGCGCGCTGGATGCTGGGTTACTCCGCCAACTGAAAAACCACCGCTGGGATCGAGCTCCGCAGCGGTGGTCGGATTAAGGCGCAAGTTTCCAGCCCGGAATCTTTCAGGCTAGGGATCGATGATCACGACGGGTGCCTTGCAATCTAATGAAGGTTTGCCGAAGAAAAATACTGCGGCCGCTACGCGTCGAAGGTCGTTCCATCTGTGGTTGGACACTAACCCGGCAAGATTTTCGACTGTGACAGCTTGCGCTGGTAAGTTTCCGTTCAGTACGGCAACCCACCGGTCCAGCGTGGAGCGCCTGCCGGAGGCCGCTTTTCCCCGGTACGGATTCTGCGGATCTTTCTTGTGGCAATCGACAGGGTCATTGGGGTAGTCCACATAAAGGGTCAGGTTGAGCAACCTGGTCAAGTCCCGGAAAGACGCCCTTGAGTGGAGATTGCAGAGGTCGGCGGGATCGTCGGCCTGGTCAGGCTCGATCACGAAGCGAACGTTTGGGTTCTCGACTTGAAGCAGCATCGGATCAAAGGTGCCGCTGTCCAAAGTGCCCGAGAGAGAGAAACCGCTCAACGCGGCGACCGTATAGAGCAGTGACACCTCGGTGGCGTAGTCCTTTTCCGTGGTGGCATCGGGAGGATAGGTCGTACCGACCCGGCTGCGAGAACGGCTGGCGGGTACGTACGCTTCGGGTTTGGGCAGGCGGATCACATACCTTGACCCCTTGGCGTCAAGCGCGTGTTGCAAGTTGGCGGGGTCAGTCTTGGCGTGAGCGATTCCGGGATCAAAGGTGGCGGTTGCTGTCCCGCTCCGGGGCGGAACCGCCAAGTCGTAAGCACCGGAAGCCAGCGTCATTGTGTTCGAAGCCTTCACGAAAAGATCGCGATGGCCTTTCGCTTTGGGCGCGATCGCCAAGACCATGCTGGCATCTTTCGGATCGGGAGCGAAGGCCCAGGGGCCTTCGAACTGGATATAAACTTTCTGGGCGCTGACCGGCGCTTGCGAAACTGCGGGAGAGGCGTTCTTGGACTGGTCACATCCGGCAAAAAATGTCGTCACCGCAAGCACACTGGAAAGCAGGACGGCGGCACTGGCGAAAGGGCGTCGCATTTTCATAAACGTGTGATCTCCTGGGCGGATTTACCGTTCTTACTGCCGCCCGTAGGCGGCAAAAGCAGACCAATAGTAGGGATGCGCGGTTCGCGGATTGGAGAGCATTCTCCGCGATGTCAGACGAACCGCCTCTGAGACCGGGACTCCCGAAAGCAAGTTGCGATAGAAGTCTTCGACAAATTCGCGGGTCTCCACCGCGTCCACCGCCCAACGGCTGGCCACCACGTGGGGGACGCCGGAGCGGAGAAGCGTGTCAGCGATGCTGTCGAATCCGCTGGAATCTCCCGCGCTGGCCACCGCCGTGCTGCAAGCCGAGAGGACGGCCAGTTGCAGGTTTGGCATGGACGAAGCCCGCAGGGAGTCTGCATCGAGCAGACGCGGGTTTTCCGTACGCGGGTCGATGTCTTCCATCATCAATCCCGGATTGTGGGGAGTGACCAGAGAATGTCCGGCAAAATGGAAGACCTCCGCGGTTTGCAGTTGTTCCTTCACCGTGCCGAGGGTGGCGTCCTGGCGCAGGGACAGTCGAGGACGATGAAAGTTGCGAGCGACCGCCTCCGCCTGCTCGCGGACTCCGACCGGCGGAAAGGAACCTCGCGGAGCGGCCGCGCTGGCTACGATGAGGGCTGGGGAATCGGCGGAAAGTCGACTGTCACTCCGCAGCCGCTCATCCCAGTAAAGCCCTTGAGAATGAACCACGGGTGCGCGCTCGATGAGATAGTGCTGGTTGGAATCGAGCAGCACTTCAAAGGGCAGTCTGGCCACCCATCCTTCCGCCTCGATCACCAGCGTGCGTTTCGGGTCCAGCAGCTGTTCCACGGGCGCAATGAGGAGATCGTAGAGCGCACGGCTGTCGCGGCGGAGCGCGTTCAATTCGGACGTGGGATCGGAAGACAGGTCGTAGAATCTGGCCGCCAGCTCTTCCCGATCCTGGGCCGGGTCTGGAATCCACTTCGCGTGCACCCCGCGATCGTCATAGAGCCAGATAGCAAGGCCATCGGGCAGCGGTGCATAAGCCAGCACGGTTTGGCGGGAAAGAAGTGGGAGACGAGAGGGTAGCCGGGAAGGAACCGGCTCGGCCCCGTTGCGAGCGATGGAGTGTTTCTTCCCGGCGCGCTGGGGGGCACCCAGGTACCACTCGAAGATTTCGAGTGAGTCCTGCTCATGGCCTTGCAGAAGTTGAGCCTGGGCGAGGCCGAGGTAAACGGGAGCGGCATTCTTGCTCCAACTGATCCGGTACTCCCCTTTGCTCATCGACTCCAGGCTGTGCTCTGCCAGGGCGAGTGCAGTGCGAAAAGCCTGATCTGCTTCCTCCGGGCGACTGCGGCGAAGTTGTACTTCCCCCAGGGTGGAGTAGAAAATCTGTTTCAGATAGTCGTTCGACACCTGCAAAATCTCGCTCTGCACATGGGTCAGGCGGTCCAAGGCGGCATCAGGTTTTCTCTGGCGCGCCTGCAATTGTGCGGTTCTGATATCGCCCTCAATCCGGTCGTTCCGGGTCGCCTCGGTTCGCGGGGCAAGGGCGTAGAGGCGAGCGGCCTCCGCGTATTGCTGCTCGGCGATTTGGGGTTGATGCACGGCGGTGGCCGCGTCGCCCGTCGCATTGTGGGCCGCTGCTCGCAGCGGCAGGTCCTGACTGGAGTCAATCAGAGCTACTGCTTCATGCAGAATGGCAAGCTGGAAATTCGGCCGGGCGGCGGCATCGGGGCTGTAGACCGCTTGCGTGTACAAGCTGTAGCCGCGCATGTCCGGAAACTGGCCTGACCAGAAACGCTGCAGACCCGCGCGGATGAGCCTCCAACCGCCCACCCGGTCGCCGGAGTCGAATTTATCTTCGGCGGCAAGTCCCAAGGCTCGAAGATAGAGGGTGGGATAGCCGCTCTGCTGTGCCTGCTCCAGGGCCAGTTGCGAGAACTTCACCGCAGCTCCCAGATTGCCCATCAGCCCGGAGCAGACGCCGGACTCCAGTCCGAGTTGAATATGCAACCACAAGTAGGGGTATCGTTCGGATTCCGTCAAGGCGGCGGTTGCGAGTTGACGGCACGCCTCGCTCCGGCGATTCAACTGTGCAGCGAATACCCACTCAAACTGCGCGCGCAGCGCGCCCGCGGTATTTCCGGAAGCGCGGAACTGTCGCAAGGCCAGGTCGGCTTGTGCCTGGGCCTGTTCATACTCGTCGGCATCATTGGCCTGGGAAGCTCGTGACAAGGCAGCGACCGCAGAAGTGAAGTTTGGCGAGGAAGCGCCCCGCAGGAGATCAGAGAGCCAGGAGTCGCCCCGTTGCTTGGCCGTCAACTCCGCCAAAAAAAAAAGCGCCGAGCTGGCGCTGGGATCCGCAGATCTCCCTCTCTCCGGGTAAGCGCTGGGTAACCAGGATCTGACCGCCAGGTCGAGGTACTCTTCGTTTCGCTGGTCCACCTGGGAACGGAAGGTGGGATCGCCGGCACGCGCCGTAACCTCGGCAGGAGACAGGGGCTCCGCCTTGCCCTCACGGTCCTTCAATTTTGCGCGCACCGCCTCCGCCCGCTGGCGAGCCTCGTTCGCCCAGTCCGAGCCTGCATCCACGCGCAGGTAGTTCTCCCAGTCCTCGAGCGCCTGCCGGTAGAGGAACTGATGCTCTGCGACAATCGCGCGATTGAACAGGGCCACCGGATCGTCGGGCTGCAGGGCCAGAGCCCGGCTGAGTTGTTCATAGGCCGCGCCGAAGTCCGCCGGTTGGTTTGCGATCTGGCCACGCTGGAAATACGCGGTCCCCAGGTCGACCAGCAGTCCCGGAGATTTGGGCGCCAGCTGCACGGCGCGGCGCAGAGACTCGACCGCGGGATCATATCGACCTTCGAGCAGGTCAGCCCGAGCCTTGGCTTGAAGCCAGGAGGGGTCGGAGGGATGAGACGCGATCTTGTCGGCGATGAGGGACTCGGCTTTGAGAAGCGCCTCGGGACGGCCGAGGAACGACCCGGCCGATCCAAGTTGCACCTTGGGCGGCGCATACGACGCGCCCGCAATTCTCAACTCCAGGGTGCGCTGCTCGGTGAAAGCCTGGGCAAGGAGTTTGTGCGCCGTTTCCGGCTGGTTCTGGCGGATTGTCCACGTCCCCGCGAGGGCGACGGCGATCAGTCCAGCGGCCGCCGTGGCGAGTCGCGGAATTGTGACCCACCGCGGCCACCAGGACGAACGGGATGAAGTATCGAGTGTTCCGGTGACCCGTTGCGCAAGTTTCTTCCGCCACTCCGGGCGGGCGCTGGGCAGGGAGGCAATCAACTCCGCCTCAGGTTTCGTCAGCGCGCCGCTCAAATCGGCGATCGCTTCCCGCAGCAAGGGTCCGCAGTGATCGCAGCCGCTGGCGTGGTGAATCTGCGCCAGCGCCTGATCGGGTTGCATTAGTCCGCAAGCGACGTCAATCCATACTGCCGGTTCCGGACACTCCGCTTGCGGGAGCGCGGACTCCGTCGAGCGCAGAGTGCTGAGCTGGCGCTCGAAGCCGGCACACTGCTGAAAACGCTGGCGGCAGATGGAGCACTCCGCCAGGTGAGGGTGTACGGCAGACAGCTCCGGCGACGGTTCCAGCGAAAGATAAGCAGCGTAAAGCTCCGCTATCTGGTTCGGCTGCAAATGCTCGCTGGGCGTTTGGCTCAAAAGTCTCCCTCCAGTGAATATAACGATTTCCCTCCCCGAAAGCCTTCTGCGTCAGGTGCTCGGGGTCTCGCAGTTACCCTTCCCCTTCAATGTGTGACTTTGGATTACGATCAGCATTCGGCGGAGAAGGGTTTCGATGCCCTTGGTATTCAGGCCATAGGGCAGCGCCGCGATTTCGCTCGCGCTCATGCCGTGCCGGTGATGCAGCCAGAAGATCTGGCCGTTTCTCTTCTTATCCTCTCCCGTGAAGGCGCGATCCATGACCTCGCCGACCTGTCGCAGGAGGATGGCGCGCTCCAACCCGTCGGAGCTGTTCCGGCCCGCGTCCGCCGGTTCCAGTCCGCCTTGGTCAGGGATGGGGTCGGTTTTGTCGGCGCCCCGTTTTAGAGCCCACTGCGACTTGAAGTGATCGTGAGTGACGTTGGCGGCCACCTTTTTCAGGAAACCAAAGAAGGCGTCTTCGTGACGGAACACGAAGGTCCTCAACAAACGGCTGTCATCGTCACAGAGTTTAAGAAAGGCGTCCTGGGTCAAGTCGTCAATCAACTGGTGGGGGGGCTCCACCCAGCGCCGGGCAGTCCTCAGCACGACAGCAGCAATCAAGGGATGGAAGCGTCGGAAGAACTCATCCCATGCCACCGGGTCACTGGACCCGGCGCACGCTTTCACCAGGCCTTCCGCAGAGAGCGACGAATAGCGCGACAACGATCTACCCTAGTTGGGCGGATTCTACAACAGTCTGACAAGAATGTTGCAAAGACTTGCCGAGCGGGCAAAGGCCGGAATGGCTAGGCCAACAGTTGCGCTGCTTCTTTTGCGTAGTAAGTCAGGATGATGCTGGCGCCGGCGCGGCGAATGCACAAGAGCGATTCCATCATCACGCGTTCCCGGTCAATCCACTGGTTGCGGGCGGCCGCTTCGATCATGGCGTACTCTCCGGAGACCTGATAGGCGGCGAGCGGCAGGTCGAAGCGCTCGCGGGCGGCTGCGATGACGTCCAGGTAGGGCATCGCCGGCTTCACCATGATCATGTCGGCGCCTTCCTGAATGTCCTGTTCGATCTCGCGCATCGCTTCGCGGATATTGGCCGGATCCATCTGGTAGGAACGCCGGTCTCCGAATTGGGGCGCGGAATCCGCCGCCTCGCGAAACGGACCGTAAAAGCCGGAGGAGAACTTGGCCGCATAGGAAAGGATGGGCGTATTGATGTGGCCCGCGGTGTCCAGGGCCTTGCGGATCGCGGCCACGCGGCCGTCCATCATGTCGGAAGGGGCGATGATGTCCACCCCGGCCTTCACCTGGGAAACAGCGGTGCGCGCCAGCAGTTCCAGGCTCTCGTCGTTGAGGATCTCGTACTCGGCGGTGGCGGGGGGCGCCGCTGCCGCCGCGCCCAGGGGTTGCGTTCCCGCTTTTACGATGCCGCAGTGTCCGTGCGACATGTATTCGCAGAGGCAGACATCGCCCATGATGACCAGGTCCCGCACTTCGCTCTTGATGGCGCGCGCGGCTCGTTGCACGATGCCGCCTTCGGCCCAGGCGCCGGTCGCTACTTCGTCTTTCTTCTCCGGCAGTCCGAACAGAATAACGGAGGGAACCCCAAGAGCGTGGGCGCTGCGAGCCTCTTTTACCGCCTCGTCCACGGAGAGGTTGAAGACTCCCGGCATGGAGCGCACTTCCTTGCGGATTCCCGATCCCGGGCAGACGAACAGGGGATAGACCAGGGACTCGGGGGTGAGGCGGGTCTCTCGAATCAAAGACCGCAACGCTTCCGTGCGCCGCAGACGGCGAAGGCGGGTGACGGGGA
Organism: Acidobacteriaceae bacterium; assembly: GCA_003154055.1. Lineage (GTDB taxonomy): Bacteria > Acidobacteriota > Terriglobia > Terriglobales > Acidobacteriaceae > Acidiflorens. Next base: position 487 of record PMCH01000189.1, on the reverse strand, counting down.
ATGCCATGGGGCGATTCTAGCAGCCACGAGCGCCGCCGCAAGCGCACTCAGCATCACCGGGCGATGTGAGGGGAATCACAGGGGAGGCTGGGAAGCCTGAGGGCGCTAAGTTACCAAAGTAACTCATGGTAACCACGCGGTTACCTAAACAGAACAGCCAGAAACTCTTATGATGCCCTGTGGTGGCAATCCATCGAATCTCGTGGTGGATGGGTGGAGCGGCTCTGCTGGCGGGATTTGTGCTGGCGCCGCTGGTGATCCCGGGCGCCTACTTCCAGACAGCGATGGGCGATCTTGTGCCTTTGGTGGTAGTTGGGGCCACCATCATCCTGACCTTCCGGAACGCGATCGAGAGCCGGGGCCCCACCCGGCTTTTCTGGTGGCTGATGACGGCCGCCATGGGGATGTGGTGGTTCAACCAGGCAAGCTGGGCTTGGTTTGAGGTTGTGCTACGGCGACCAGTGCCCGATCCTTACTTCGGCGATGT
>PMCH01000093.1:862-17828 GCA_003154055.1 Acidobacteriaceae bacterium | reverse complement strand
GCCACCAGGGCCAGCTTGCGGGTCTTGGAGATGGCGGGCCGGCGGCCGAGCACGGCGCACCCCTGACGCTCGATTGCGTTCAGGATTTCCTGGCCGCCGCGGTTGAACAGATCGAGGTCAACGGCGAGTTCGCGCCCCACTTTCCCCACCAGCGGCAAGCCTTGCGTAAACCATTCCCGCGCGCGCTCGACTTCAAACCGCATCATTTCGCAAAAGGCGAGGGTGTTCCGGCCGGCGCTAATTTCCTCTTCGCTCACACCGAAACGACGGAGGTCTTCAAGCGGAAGATAGATGCGGCCTTTGGCATAGTCAACACTGACGTCCTGCCAGAAGTTGGCAAGCTGCAAGGCAGTGCAGGTGTAGTCGGAAAGGCGCTGGCGCTCGGCGTCGCGATATCCGCAGAGATAGAGCACAAGGTGACCCACCGGATTCGCCGAGTAACGGCAGTATCCGAGCAGATCGGTGAAGGTCGCGTACCGTGTCACACTCTGATCCTGGCGGAATGCGGCGAGCAGGTCTGAGAACTCATGCTTCGGAATGTCGAACTTGCGGACCGTCTCGGCCAGGGCAACGAACACGGGATGCCGAGGGTAGCCGTCATAGCAGGCGTTGAGCTCCGATTCCCACTGGTCCAGAAGCTGCAACGAAGCGCTGGTATCTCCGACCTCGTCGCCCAGATCGTCGGAGACCCGGCAATACGCGTATACGTTGCAGAAGTGCTGGCGCAGTCGCCCAGGCAAGAACCACGTAGCGACGGAAAAATTTTCGTAATGTGAACGGGCCAACCGCCGGCAGTATTCGCGAGCTTCGGCCTCCGAAGGCGCTGCAGGCGGAATGGCGTATTCCGGGGGCAGGCAGCTCCAGCCGGGCGCTGAGGACGTCAACTGCTCAGAGTTGTTACTCGAGATGGAAGACATGCTTGTCAGCGTCAAATCCTTAACCACCGATGACACCCTTCGGCTTCGCTCAGGGTAAGCTCGGGATCACGCAGGAAGACCTCATTCTGAGATGTGCCTTTCCTTCGTGTTTCTTCGGGTCGTTCGCGGTTGATACTTGATTCCGTGCTTAGTGTCCGGGAATGATCGCAGTCTTGATGTCGCCGTTGCGGTTCAGCATGTGCCGAAGCACGTCATGCAGCCGCGAAAGCGGCGCTTCGCCAGTGATGTAGTCCGTGCCGCGCACTTTTTTCTCGGTGATCAGGCCGAACGCGCGACGCACCGTCTCCGGGGTGTGGTGGAATGTCGCCTTGAGCGTGATCTCGGAATAGTGGAGCCGGTTGGTGTCCAGTTGCACCTTGGTTCCCGCCGCGCAGCCGCCAAAGAAGTTGACCGTACCGCCCTTGCGGACCATCTGCACGGCCCATTCCCACGCCTCGGGCCGGCCGACTGCTTCAATGATCACGTCGGCGCCGCGTTTCTCCGGGCTTAACTCGCGCACCGCCTCAACCGGATCTTTCACCTGGCCGATCTGGACAACCTCGTGCGCGCCCTTTCGACGGGCCAGCGCCACTTGCGAGTCGCGCTTCACGACCGCAATGACATTGCAGCCGATCGCCTTGGCAACCTGCACGAACATCAGACCGATCGGCCCGCCGCCAATCACCGCGACCGTGTCACCAATCTCGACGCCTGTTTCATGCAGTCCGCGCAGAACGCAAGCCAGCGGTTCGGTCATGGCAGCATCTTCGAAGCTGACATGCGCCGGGACCACCAGCATATTGGTTTCGACAATCCGACGAGGAATGCGTATGTACTCAGCGTACGCGCCGTTGTTGAACAACAGGTCTTCGCAAAGATTCGTTTGATGCTTGGAGCAATAGAAACACTTGCCGCAAGGAGCGGAATTCAGCGCCACCACGCGCATACCCTTCTTGAAACCGCGGACGCCAGGTCCGACTTCCTCCACCGTTCCCGCCAGTTCGTGCCCGAACAGCGCGGGCGGCACGATCATGCGGGCGTGGTAGCCCCGCTGATAAACCTTCAGATCGGTGCCGCAGGTGAGCGCCACCTGCACTTTCACCAGCACTTCGCCATCACCCACGCGCGGGATGGGTACCCTTTCGATCTTGATGTCTTCCTTGCCGTACAAGACGGCGGCGGTCATCTTCCCAGTCACAGTTGATGTCCTTCCCACGCGCTACCCGGCTGAATGACGATTTTCATCGAGTCCGGTTGAGGATGGGCAGCGCGATTGAGCGCTTCGACGCTGTCGAGCAGCGGAAAGCGGTGGCTAATCAGCCGTTCCAAGTCCATTTCACGGTTCATCACGAACTGCACCGACTCTTCCTGCAACTCCACCGACGCACTGTAGGACCCGAGCAAAGTCTTCTCGTCCACGCAAACCGCAGCCGGATCAATGGTCGCCTCGCCGCGCACGGTCTGGGCAAACAGCAAAACCCGGCCCCCCGGGCGACACGCGTCCATGGCAGGCCGGATGAGACTGGTTCCGCCCACTGCCAGCACGACAGCATCGGCCCCGCGGCCGTCGGTCTTCTCGCGGATCGTTTGCACGGTATTACCCCGCGAAGCATCTATTGTATGTTCCAAACCGAAGCTTTTAGATATTGTAAGCCTCGCCGGATACAAATCGGAAGTAATCACGCTGGCCCCGGACTGCCTTGCAAGTACAGCAAGAATCAGACCAATTGGCCCCTGTCCGATGACCAGAACAGTCTCTCCCGCCTCCAGACGAAGGGTCTGTATACCTTTGATGCAGGTATTGACCGGCTCGACAAAGCAGGCCTGCTCGAATGATACGTTTTCGGGTACGCGCACGGTTCCCTTCTCGACGATCCAATCCATCACCCGGACGTATTCGGCAAAGCCGCCGCCGGAGGGCTCAAACCCGGCCGTGCATCCGACTTTCTTGTACGTGGCACACTGGGCAAACGTTTTGTGACGGCAGTAATAGCATTCCCGGCACGGGATATGGTGAAAGACCACGACCCGGTCGCCCACGCTGAACTTCCGCACGCCCTCACCCACGCTGGCGACTACTCCAGAGGTTTCGTGGCCGAAAATGCGGGGGGCCGAATGCGAGCCGGTAGCGATTTTCTTGAGGTCGGTCCCGCAGATTCCACAGGTGTGCACCCGAACCAGAATCTCGCCCGGGCCGATTTCAGGAACGGGCACCTCTTCCAGCCGAACGTCATCTATGCCGCGATAAACGGCGGCCTTCATGGTGGATGGAATCGTCTGTCTCTCGTCTTCGGTTGCTGCCGATCTGGAAAGAGCCATGCCCTCAGTCATTGTCAATTAAGGTTTCGTGTTGGTGAACTGTACCGCTACACTCATTTGATTCAGGTAAGGCTGCCCCGGACCCAAACGTTTCACATCCTTTACCTGGACCACGCAATAGAACTGTTCCACTTTGAAAATGCGTTTTGCCTGGAGCGGCATTTTGGAAAACTGCCTGGCGTCGAACCACCACGCCTGAGTCTGATCGCGAGCGAGATCCGGTGAGGTGGGCAGCACGCTGTCATAAATACTGTGATGGATATCCGCTAACCGCACAAACCAGCCCAGGACTCGAGTGTCCCCCGGAGCGGTATCGGGCACAAAGCGCAGGATGTAGCGCTGCTTCCCGGCGGCGTCCAGAACCTTGAAGTCTTGTTTCGCCTGAGCGGGGGTGAGCGTGACATCCAGAGTCTGCTCGGTAACCCGGGTGGCCCCTTTCTTAAACGCCTCGGAATAGACTACCTTCCCCGAATCGTCCGCCAGAGCCGCACTGGCAAGCATTGCGATCAATATCCAGCGAATCACGTTGTCCCACCCTTTGTAATTTCTGCCACCGCAACCAGGATCAAGTACCGATCCAGGGCGCCACACAAGGCCCGACTGGCGCGCGCGCTGTTTCGAGCCAATGCAATCGTACCTGCCCACAGCCACGGACGCACCGCAACATGCAGCGCAAACTTTGCCGCGTTCAACCTGCCGTCTGCGCCCACGAACTTCTCCATCGCGGGTATATCAAAATCTGCTTCATCCGACACGACTTTCAAAGCCCCGAACTCAACGCCACAAAGCTGCGCCGCCTGGGCAACCGCTGCCGCTTCCATATCCACCGCGGCGGCTCCGTAGGCCTTGCACAGCTTCTCCTTTTGCTCGCGTCCCGCCACCGACCCGAAACTGACGAGGGTTCCTTCTCCGCAACCAGTGTCGGTACGACTGCCGTCCTTCGCATCGATCACCGTCCGTGGCTGGAGGACTGCACCTGCTCGCAACTTCGGGTCGAGCGCCCCCACGAAACCCACGGACACGATATGCGACGGCTGAAATTCCTGAATCATCGCTTCCGCGGCGCGCCGTGCCGGTTCCAGGCCAATTCCACCGCAGACCACGACCACATCTCCGTTTTCAAAGAACGTGTATGATCGCCCGCTGTGTTCGCGGGTTCGCGTCTTCCAGCTTCGGACCAGCGGAGCAACTTCTCGCTCCAACGCGGCCACCACCCCGATCCTAGACATATCCGTTGCCACGGAACCATTCCACCGCGCGGCGCAGGGCACCATCCACGGGAACCGTGCGCCAGCCCAGCTCTTGCTCGGCCTTGGTTGAATTTACGAACATCATCTTGCGCCCCATGCGGACCGCGTCAATGGTGGCACGCGGTTCGCGGCCACGAAGGCGGCCGTTCACCATCTCATCCACCACCCCGGTAGCGAAGGCAAAAACATAGGGCAATTTCACGGTGGGGGAACGCAGGCCGGTGATGGCCGCCAACCGGTCAAGAATCTGCTTCAGGGTCAGATTCTCGCCCCCCAGGATGTATCGCTGGCCAGATCTTCCCTTCTCCAGGGCCTGAACGTGGCCGCGTGCGCATTCCGTGGCATCGACCAGATTCAGCCCGGTCTCAACGTAGGCGGGGAATTTTCGCTTCAGGAAATCCACAATGATCCGCCCGCTGGGAGTCGGCTTGATGTCGCGCTCCCCGACCGGAGTCGTCGGGTTGACGACCACCACATCGACTCCCGCGCGCGCCGCTTCGAATGCCACCTGCTCCGCCATGAACTTCGAGCGTTTGTAATGGCCGATCATATCCTCGAGCGACACCGGACTATTTTCGTCGGCGATGTTTCCGCTGGAAGATCCATTTGCAGTGAACCCCATGGTCGCAACACTCGAGGTGTACACCACCCGCCGCACGCCCTGCTTCTGAGCCGCAGCCAGCAGCGAACGCGTTCCTTCCACGTTCGATCGGTACATCTCCTGCGGATCGCGCACCCACAAACGATAGTCAGCCGCGACGTGAAACACCGTATCGCATCCCGCCATCGCCTTCTCAATCGAAACCGAATCGCGTAAATCGCCTTCGACCCGGTCGGCGTTCAGATCCGAGATATTGCGCAGATCGCTGGTGGGCCGCACCAGCAGGCGCAACTGCGCTCCCTGCTCGGCAAGAGCACGGGCGACATGACTGCCAAGGAAGCCGGTCGCGCCAGTGACGAAAGCAAGCATTTAGCAATTAGCTTTTGGCTCTTAGCTNNGCTCTTCGCTCTTCGCTTCTGACCATTAGCGCTTGGTCATTGCCGATTGAGCTAAGAGCTAAAGGCTAAGAGCTAACTGCTGCCCTTCTCCACCTTCGCGTATGCGGTTAGCGCAATCAGCGGGAAGTATTGCCGGTACATGTGGTACGCGAGGTAGAACACGCGGGGAAATCCGGTGCCCGTGTAGAAGGGTTCGTCCCACGAACCGTCCTTTTTCTGGGTGCGAAGCAGATACGCAATGCCGCGCGCGACACATTCACTTCGGGTGTCGCGAGCTGCCAGCAGGCCCATGATGGCCCAGGCGGTTTGCGATGCGGTGCTGTCGCCCTGGCCCTTCAGATTCGGGTCGTCGTAGGAGCCCACCGTCTCGCCCCATCCTCCGTCGGAGTTTTGCACGGAACGGAGCCACTCGGCCGCCTGCTGGATCATGGGATCGTGATTGTCTACTCCCATCGACTCCAGGCCGCGCAGGACCAGCGCAGTACCGTAGATGTAGTTCACGCCCCAGCGTCCGAACCAGCTTCCATCCGCCTCCTGCTCCTGGCGGATGAACTTCAGCGCGCGCTGTACGGCTGGATGGCTCTTGTCATAGCCGTAGGTCGCCAGGCACTCCAGGATGCGGCCGGTGATGTCCACCGTCGCCGGGTCGAGCATGGCATTGTGATCGGCGAACGGCACGTACTGGAACACCATCCGGTCGTTGTCTTTGTCGAATGACGCCCAGCCGCCATTCTTGCACTGCATGGAAAGAATCCAGTCAATAGCGCGCTGTACCGACTCCAGTTGATAGCGTCCGTTGGGGTGCTCGGCGCGGCTCAGTGCCAGGCAGACCATCGCGCTGTCGTCCACGTCCGGATAGAACTCGTTGTTAAATTCGAAATACCAGCCGCCGGGCTGCCCTTTGGGGTTCTTGATTTTCCAGTCGCCAACGGTGCGCACCTGTTTCTGAAGGATCCAGTCGGCGCACTTCACCATCCGCGGATCGTTCGCCGGAACACCGGCTTCTCCCAAAGCAAATAGCGCGTACGCGGTGTCCCATACCGGGGACTTGCAGGGCTGCATGCGAAACGTATCCGCTTCCTCAATCCCCAGTTTTTCAAATTCGTCGAGCGCCCGAATGACTTGCGGATCGTCCACCGAGTGCCCCAGGCAGCGCAGCGCGATGATGGCGTTCATCATGGAGGGATATATGGCGCCCAAACCATCGCTCATCTCGAAGTGCTCCAGCATCCACTTCTCTGCCTTCTTGAGCGCGATCGATCGCAGCGGACGGATATGTACCCGTTCCGCCCAATGAGTCAGCCGATCCAGCACGAGAAAGAAGTTGCGCCACGAGATCTTCTTTTTCTTGTCCCAGTGCAGGTGCATGCGCGACTTGTCGCGCCCGCCAACAAACAGCTCCTGTACGCCCATCTCGTCGGGAATCTTCTTAAAAGGCTTCTTGGCATAGCAAATCGAGAGCGGCACCAGGATGGCGCGCGACCAGGAAGAAATTTCGTAGATATTGAACCAGAACCAGTTGGGGAAGAGCACGATTTCCGGCGGAATGGCCGGTACCGCGTCATAGTCATACTGCCCGAAGAAGCAGAGGTAGATTTTGGTGAAGGTGTTGACCTCGGTCACTCCACCCAGGTCGAGAATTTTCTTTCGGGCGCTCGCCATCGCCGGATGGTCGGCCCTGTATCCCGCCAGCTTCAGACCGAAGTAGGCTTTTACCGAAGCGCTGATATTCGAAGGACCACCGGCATAGATGCTCCAACCGCCGTCTTCGTTCTGATGCTGAAGAATATAGCGCGCGGCCTTCTCAAAACGCTGCTGGTTCCCGGTACCGAGCAGGGTGTGAAGCAGGATGTAATCGGATTCCAGCGTGGTGTCAGCTTCAAGTTCGCCGCACCAGTAGCCGTCTTCGTGCTGCTGGGAAAAGAGGACCTTGCGGGCTCCATCCACGGCAACCGCAACCCGGCTGGCCAGGTCGTCAATCTTCCCGAAGCGCATTTGCGGCACAGAGGCCGAGTTCAGGGGGGAGTGTTCTTCCATTACGACTCCACTGCCGCACTGACCGGCGCCGACGCGATTGCTTCCACGATCTCCGGCGGCAATCCGAAACGGACATTCTCGGGCATGATTTCCAGTTCCTGCACGTTATCGAATCCCTGGGTGGCGAGGTATTTCATCACCTGCTCCACCAGGTGCTCCGGAGCCGATGCTCCTGCGGTCAGGGCAACGGTCTTGACGCCGGTTAACCACTCCGGACGGATGTCGCGGTCATTGTCGATTAGATGCGCCTCGGTGCGCAGTGCGCGCGCCACTTCCACCAGCCGTTTGGAATTGGAACTGTTGTCGGAACCAACCACCAGCAGCAGGTCGGCGTCGCTCGCCACATGCTTGACTGCGACCTGGCGGTTTTCGGTGGCGTAGCAGATGTCCTGCGCGGCGGGGCCCTTAATGTTGGGGAACTTCTTGCGCAGTGCGGTAATGATGTCGCGCGTCTCGTCCAAGCTCAGCGTGGTCTGGGTCAGATAGGCGACCCGGTTGGGGTCTGGCACGGTAACGGATCCAACTTCTTCGGGGGATCCGACCACCTGCGTGACTGCGGGGGCCTCTCCCAGCGTTCCAATGACCTCATCATGGTCGCGGTGGCCGATCAGGATCAGCGAATAACCCTCTTTGGCAAACTTCACCGCCTCCACGTGAACCTTCGTGACCAGGGGGCAGGTGGCGTCGATCACGCGTAGCTTCCGCAGTTTGCTGTTTTCGCGGACTTCCGGAGAAACGCCGTGGGCGCTATAGATAACGCGTTCGCCCTGGGGAACCTCATCCACGCTGTCCACAAAAATCGCGCCCTTATGCTGGAGTTCCTCAACGACAAAGCGGTTGTGGACGATCTCTTTGCGGACGTAGATCGGCGGCCCAAAGGCTTCCAGAGCGATCCGGACGATATCAATGGCCCGCACCACCCCGGCGCAGAACCCACGCGGCTTCAGCAGCAGTAAAGTCTTGCTCTCAGACAAAGCTGTTCCCCCACCTTCTAGGGTACACGGTTCCCTGGGAAAATTTGCTTTAAGGGTATCGAAAAAGGCACTCGGGGTCAACGTAAGCCGCTGATAGGGCGAGGATTAGCATGGAATGGGGAGCCTGGAGCAGCGAATGGGTCTCGGCAGGCACCGTGGCGTTACGGACTACGTGGCGAAAACCGCTCCTCGCTCGCTCGCGGGGATGAAATCGCCCTGGATAGATGCCCTTGACGTTCGTAGCGCGTATCGTTACACTTAACACGGTGATCAAGAGTTTCCGCCATAAGGGTATCGAGCGGTTCTTTCGCAGCGGGTCGAAGGCGGGAATCCTGGCGAAACATGCCGGCCGGTTACGACTTCAGATGTTCGCCCTCGACAATGCCAAAGGCCCCGGTGACATGAATGCCCCAGGGTGGAAGCTTCACCCATTAGCAGGGGCACTCAAGGATCACTGGGCGGTCAGCATAAGCGGGAACTGGCGTCTGACGTTCAAGTTTGAAGGCGAGGATGCAATACACGTCGACTATCAGGACTATCACTAGGGAGCCTTCTATGCGCATGCACAATCCACCCCATCCCGGCTCAGTTCTTCGCGAGTATCTCGGAGACATGCCTGTGTCCACGGCGGCCGAGCACCTGCGGACCACTCGCGTCACGCTGTCGCGAGTGTTGAACGGCAAAGCAGGGATCTCCGCGAACATGGCCCTTCGGCTAGCAGCCGCGCTGGGGACTTCCCCCGACTTGTGGATGAACATGCAGTCCCAGTACGACTTGTGGCAAGCCGGACGACGAAGACAACCGGCAGTGCAACGGTTTCCGCATGTTGGAGAGGCGCAGCAGGTGATGTAGGCCTAGACGCCCCCACTCGATCAGGAAAGCAGTCGATTCCAGAAAGGCTTTCGCACCTCACCCGTTCGCCTTGATCATCTGCTCGGCGTGCTTGCGTGAGGTTTCGGTCAGCTTGGCTCCGGATAGCATCCGCGCCACCTCTTCGGTGCGTTCTTCGCCGGTGATCTGGCGGACGGTAGCCTTTGCGCGGCCCCCGGATTCCCGTTTTTCGATCAGGTAGTGCTGATCGGCGAAGGTCGCAATCTGCGGCAAGTGGGTCACGCAGAGTACCTGATTCGATTTCGCCAGCGCTTTCAGTTTCTTGCCGACCGCTTCCGCGGCCCGGCCACCAATGCCAGTGTCAATTTCGTCGAAGACCAGGGTGCGCTGGGCGGCGGGCGACTTCCTCTTCCCGGCCGCATTCGCTCCCGCCTCCACGCTGGCCTTCAATGCCAGCATGACGCGCGATAGTTCGCCGCCGGAAGCAATCTGCTCCAGCGGACGCATGGTCTCGCCCGCGTTGGTCGCAATGCGATAGACGACTTGATTGATGCCCGAAGCGGTCCAGTGTGCGTCGGCGTCGGTCTCGGCCTCTTCCACGGCGATCCGGAAACTGGCCTTCATGGCGAGGTCGTTGATTTCGGCCTCCACCAGTTTCTCGAGTCTTCTGGCGGCGTCGGCACGCTTCCGCGAAATATTGCGCGCGGTTTTCAGGTACTCTTCCGCGGCGGCCGCGAGTTTCGCCCGCAGTTCGCGCAGCACCTCATCCTTGTTCTCCATTTCGGACAGCTTGCGGCGGACATCCTCGCCAAACGAAATCACATCCTGCAAACTCGGCCCGTACTTGCGTTTCAGCCGGCCGAGCGCAGCCAGGCGGTCTTCGATTTCGGCAAGGCGCTCCGGGGACGCCTGTATTCCTCCGGCGTAGTCGCGCAGGGTTGCCCCAACATCCTCCACGCTGATGCGGGCCGTTTCGAGCGCGGCCAGCGCCTCCTGGAATTTCGGTTCGTACCGAGCCAGTTCCTCGACCTGCTTCTGGGCGGCGCGCAGGCTTGACGAGGTCGCTGCATTGCCTTCATAGAGGAGGTCGAAAGCACTAATGGCCGCGCTGTAGATCTTCTCGGCATTGGCCAGGACGCGCTTCTCCGCCTCNNCCAGGTCTGGTGAGCCGCCGAGACAGCGTCCAACTGGATCCCGGCAAAGGCATCGAGCAGGGATTGCCGGGCGGTGGCGTCAAAATGTGCCAGCGATTCGTTCTGGGCGTGAATCACGGCCAGGTGGGGCGCGATCTGCTTCAGCACCGCCACCGTCGCAGGCTGGTTGTTGACGAAAACCCGGCCCTTGCCGCCAGCAGCGATTTCCCGCCGGATGATGAGCGACGAGTCCTCCGCATCCAGGCCATTCGATTCGAGAATCTCTTCGATACTCTGGGCGGCGCTGCCTTCCGACTCGAAGACGGCAGACACGACCGCCCGCTCGGCACCGGTTCGAATCACGTCAGAGGAGGCTTTTTCGCCCAGCAGCAGGCCAAGGGCGTCAATGAGGATGGACTTCCCCGCCCCGGTTTCGCCCGTCAGAAGGCTCAACCCGGGAGCGAACTCGACCACGACGTTATCAATGACGGCGTAATTCTCGAGTCGCAGTTCCTGGAGCACGGGGCGTCCTGTGATGTTGAGATTGAGCGCAGCATAGCATGAAAGCCGCGGCCGTCAATTTCAGCGGGTGGCGGGCAAGGTGCCTGCCATTCGATCCTTCGGCGGGGTGAAACTCTCGGGGACCGGCGAATCAAGCGGCGCCCCCGGCCCAACCCCGCCTCCAGCCGTTCTGTACGGCTTCCTTCTCAGTGACTTAAGGCACAATTATGCACTTCTGAGAGTTGCCATGGAATTCGCGATCCCGGAATATTCGGTATATGCGTACCCTTCCCCGCGCACTCTTAGTATTTGTGTTTCTGGCGGCACCGGGCGGACTCTTCGCCCAACAACTTCAATGTCAGCCGTGCCGCATTGGCTTTGGCTTAACCCGGATTGGCACCTCAAAGACGTACCAGATTCGATTGAGCAACGCCGGCAGTAAGCCACTGACCATCAAGTCCAAGTCCTTGACGGGTTCCGGTTTCTCCTTCGGGAATTTCCCATTACCCGTGGTGCTAGGCCCCGGCGCGGTGGTCAAACTTCCTCTTGTCTTCTCGCCCGCCGCAACCGGGCGGGTCACCGGTACTGCCACTCTGCGCAGCAATGCGTTGAACCCAACTCTTACCATGGCCTTGGCAGGAAGAGGTTTCAACAGCACTGACGTGCGATTGGCAATCTCGCCCGCGACCCTGGATTTCGGCTCCGTAACACTTGGGTCAAGCGCCACTCTGCAAGCTGCGCTTTCGGCAATAGGCGGCAACGTAACAGTTTCGTCCGCCCAAACAGACAATCCCGAGTTTTCGATCCACGGCTTGGCACTGCCCGTGACGATTCCATCTGGACAGAGCATGCCTGTATCGATTCGATTCACTCCCAGCGCCTCGGGCCAGGCAACCGGCAACTTCATCGTCGTGAGCAATGCCGTGAACTCCCCGACTTCCGAGGCACTGAAAGGTGGCGGAGTGGCCGCCGGATCCCATGAGGCGGATCTGTCCTGGGACGCCAGCAGTGGAGCCGTCGGATACAACGTGTACCGCGGGAACTCGCACGGTGGGCCCTACTCACTCATGAATTCCGTTTTGGATGCTTCCACCAATTACGCCGATACCAGCGTCACCGGCGGAGCGACATATTTCTATGTGGCCACCGCGGTGAACTCCAACGGGGATGAAAGCGGATATTCCAACGAAGCAAAAGTGACGGTTCCGAAATAGGGCGAGGCTGCGGTGCGCTGCTCTCCTCCGCCTCAGGGAGCCATGATGTGAGTGGCGAGCAGCCATCTGCGGGCTGGGCGTTGACCGCGGCGGTACCCTCCCTCGGGGGCCCGCATTCTTAGGGTCTATAATCGCAAAACGACACTCTTCTAAACGCCCATGCATTGTTCTCCAGTCTTCTTGCTCTTTGTCGGTGGCGAAATCGTTGATCTGGTTCTGCAGACCGGCGCTGTAGCCAAAGCGGCGCTGTTGCTGCTGCTCGCCTTCAGCGTCATTTCCTGGGCCGTGATCCTTTCCAAATGGCGGGTGATCCAGCGCGCCCGGACCCAAAGCGCCCGCTTCGTGCGTGCCTTCCGCAAGGCACAGCGCATGCAGGATGTGGCGTCCGTGGCAGAACAGTTTCGCCCCAGCCCCCTGGTGGGCGTTTTCGGAGGCGCGGTGGAGGAGTTCCGGCGCCAGATGGGAATGACCGGCTCGGTTCAAAACGTGGTGGCGATCCAGCGCGCGATGCAGGTCGCGTCTTCGGAAGAAATCACCCGCCTGGAGCGCAATGTGCCATGGCTGGCAATTACGGGCGCGGTCACGCCCTTCATCGGTCTCTTTGGCACGGTGTGGGGAATCATTGACGCGTTCCACGGACTGGGTACGGCCGGGGCGGCCACATTGCGTGCAGTCGCTCCCGGCGTGTCTGAGGCATTGATCACCACCGCGGCCGGCCTGGCGGCGGCGATTCCGGCAGTGATTGCTTACAACCTGATCAATGCATCGATTCGAGAACTGGCGGCGCGCAACGACGACTTCAGTCTCGAAATGCTGAATCTTGTGGAGCGCCAACTGGCGGCGCCAGCGCCCGAGGTCCGGCGCTGATGGCCTTTACCGCTGCCAACGGGCGTACTCAGAGCGCGCTGTCCGATATCAACGTCACCCCACTGGTGGACGTGGTCCTGGTGCTGCTGGTCATCTTCATGGTGACCGCCCCGGTGTTGCAGTCGGGGATCGAAGTCAGCGTGCCCCACACCCGCACCGTAAAGGAAGTCACCGAGGAGCGACTGGTCATCAGTATCGATAAGTCGCAGAAGGTGTACCTGGGCAATGACCCGATCAACATCAACCAGATCGCGGCGCGCCTGAAGCAGCGCATTCGCGACCCGCAGCATCAGGCGATTTATTTGCGTTCCGATGAGGATGTTCCTTTTGGCGCATTCGCGACGGTGATGGACGCGATCAAGCAGTCGGGCATCAGCAACGTAAGCATTGTGACGCAGCCGATCGACTCCCATGGCGGCAAACGCTGACATCTATTCCGAACACGGCGGACTGAGCCGGCCCCTGGCATGGTCAGTCGGATTGCATGTGGCGTTCACCGTCTTTGTGGTGCTCTACGCAGTGTTCATGCACGGCTATCGTGGCGAAGGCTGGGGAGGCGGTGGAGGAGGCGACGCGATGGGGGCGGTCCTGGTGTCGACTGTTCCCTTGCCGGCCAATCCCGTCCAGACGGAGAACGTGCTGGCAACCGACTCCAAGGGACTTTCAAAATCGCAGCCCAAGGTTCAAGAGCAGGAACCCGAAGCAATTCCGATTCCCGACAAGAATGCCAAGATCAAACCGAAACCCGCGGCCAGCGCCACCCAGCGGAAACCGGCGCCGGAACCGGAGGAGTCGAACCAGATTCCCTATGGCCAGGGCGGACCGGTCAGCGGGCCGTACGGCATGTTCAGCGCGGGCGGGGCGAAGGGCGGATTCGGTTTCACGGGAGGCGGCGGCGATTTCGGCAATCGCTTCTCCTGGTATGTCAAAGTCGTTCAGCAGAAGGTTTCGGAAAACTGGCTGAAATACGAGGTGGATCCCGGAATCAGCGCGGCGAACCGCGTGTACCTGACGTTCGACATTGCACGGGACGGGCACCCGGCCAACGTGCAGATCGAACAGACCAGCGGGATTCCCTCGCTCGACATCTCGGCCGTTCGGGCAATTCAGCGCATTGATACTTTCGGACCGTTGCCGCCCGACTATTCTGGAAATAGGGTATCTGTGGAGTTCTGGTTCGATTACAAGAGATAGTCGTTGGTTGTTCATCGCTAGTCGTTCGCAGGACTCGGTAGCAGCAGCAGCAAAGAGGGAGCAAACATTGCGCAACCCGGCTTACCGCACTCGTTCTCTAGGCTTCATCGTCGCTGCATTGCTTCTGCTGGCCGCTACCGGCTCTGCCCAGGACTGGATTCGCACCGGCACCGGCCTTGGCGTGGAAAAAGTGCGTCTCGCCGCATCCGACTTCAAGCCGTCAACGCCGGACCCCAAGAATACTGACCTGCTGAAGACTTTCAACGACACGCTCTGGAATGACCTTGATAACGCCGGCATCTTCGAGTTGGTTTCGAAAAGCTTCTATCCCGAGCAGGTTCCGGGACAGCCCAGCGAAGTCAACCTCTCGGCCTGGAACCAGCAGCCGCCGAACGCCTCGATGCTCGCCTTTGGCAACCTTGGCGTGTCCGCGGACAAGGTCCAGGTACAAGGCTGGCTGTATGACGTCAAGAGTTCCGGTTCGCCTCAAGTCCTCGGCAAGCAGTACAACGACAATGGCACGGCCGAAGCCGTGCGGGTGATCGCGCACAAGTTTGCCGACGAAATCATCTTTCGCCTGGGCGGAGGCATTGCGGGCATTGCCGAAAGCAAGATCTATTTTGTCAGCGCCCGCGGCGGGCAAAAGGAAATCTGGACGATGGATTATGACGGCGCCAACCAGCATGCCGTCACCCATCTGGGCGCGATCTCGCTTTCGCCGCGCATTTCACCCGACGGCTCACGGCTGGCCTTCAGTTCCGTCACCAAAACCGGATGGGAGATCATGCTGTACTCGTTCGACCTGAACCGGATGATCAGTTTCCCGCGCTTCGGAGGGATGAACCTCTCGCCTTCGTGGTCGCCCGACGGGAAACTCGCATTTTCCTCCTCGCGCAACGGATATCCGAATGTTTTCGTGGTGGATGGCTCGGGTGGGAACTTGCGGCGCCTGACATCGGGCCAGGGTCCCGATGTTTCCCCTACCTGGAACCGCAAGACCGGGGCGCAGATTGCGTTCGTGAGCGGGCGTACCGGACTGCCGCAGGTCTATACCATGGAGGCCGACGGCACCAATGTGCAGCGCCTCACCGACCAGGGCTACGCGGTTTCGCCCAACTGGTCACCCAACGGCCAATTCCTGACCTTCTCCTGGATGCGCAAGTACGGGCCGGGGGAGCCCGGATCGAACGACCTTTACCTGATGGATGTCGCCAGCAAGCAGTGGGTGCAGCTCACCCACGACTCCGGGCGCAACGATGCCCCGTGCTGGTCTCCGGATGGCAGGCATGTTGTTTTCCAGTCGCATCGCACGGGCAGCGACCAGATCTTTAGCATGCTGGCCGACGGCACAAATGTTAAGCAGTTAACGTTTAGCGGGAATAATACACAACCGAACTGGAGTTGGAAGTAATATCAATTATGGGAAAACGGTTTTGCGGCCGGCTGAGAGTGCGCCCCGCCGTGAATCTGAAATAAGCACGCCACAATCCGGGCGCACAGAAGAATGGAGGAACTTGGTGAAGCACCCGATAAAGAAGTGGATAACCCTGGTCTTCGTACTCGGCGCTATCCTGATGTTGGGCGCCTGCAAGAAGAAAGTTGCGCCACCACCGCCCCCGCCGCCACCGGCCCTAGCCTCTCCGACTGCCTCGCTGTCGGCGAATCCCAATACGGTAGACAAAGGGCAAGCGACGACGCTGAGCTGGCAGACGACGAACGCCACTGACATCAGCATTGACGGCATCGGCACCGTGGAAGCAAGTGGCTCGCGCCAGGTTACACCGGCCGACTCGACCACCTATCACCTGACAGCCAAAGGCACCGGTGGAACGCAGGACGCAACCGCGCGCGTCACCGTCAACGCTCCGCCGCCTCCACCACCACCGCCGCCTTCTCTGACCGAAGAACAGCTCTTCGCGCAAAACGTGAAGGACATCTACTTCGACTATGACAAGGCGGACATCCGCGCCGACCAGCAGGCAGATTTGCAGGCCGACGCCCAGTTCCTGCAGCAGCATCCCAACATCCGCATCACGGTGGAGGGGCACTGCGACGAGCGTGGATCGACGGAGTACAACCTCGCGCTCGGCACCAACCGCTCCGACGCGGTGAAGAATGCGCTGATTCAGGCCGGAGTTGGTGGCGATCGCATCAAAACCTTCAGCTACGGCAAAGAGAAGCCATTCTGTACCGAGTCCAACGATTCCTGTTGGCAGCAAAACCGCCGCGGGCACTTCATTTACGAAAAGTAGCTGGAGTGGCAAACTGCATCGAACGAGGGCGGCTTCGGCCGCCCTTTATTTACCTGGGTACCGCCCGCTGGACACCCGCAGGAGTTTTAGCATTGAATAGATCAGCTATGAAATCGAATCGTCTTCACGCCCTACTCGCGCTCCTCCTCACGCTCTGGATGGGGCTCGCTCCCGCCTACGGCGCCAGCAAGGAAATGATCCAACTGCAGACCCAGGTCGACCAGTTGCAGCAACAGATGACCCAGATGAATCAGTCCTTCAACGAGCGCATGGGGGTCATGAAGAACCTGGTCGAAAAGAACACCGACGCGGCCAACAAAGTGACGGCTGCGATCAACGACCTGCAGGCGGTGATCACCAAACAGCAGCAGGATCGTGCCGGACAGATTGATCAGATTTCCGGGCAGATCCAGGCGCTGAACGACACCATGGACGAACTCAAGGTACGCCTCGCCAAGGTGAACAAGCAGCTTGAGGA
>PMCH01000093.1:0-855 GCA_003154055.1 Acidobacteriaceae bacterium | reverse complement strand
CAGGAATTCACCGATTACGTCAAGTTCTATCCCAACACCGACCTGGCGGGAAATGCTTACTTTTATCTCGCGGAAATCCAGTTCCGGGCAGGTAACTTCAAGAAGGCCGCCGAGCAGTACGACCTGGTGCTACAGAATTTTCCCAGTGGAAACAAGGCTGCCGCCGCGCAACTGAAGAAGGGATATGCGCTGCTTGAACTCGGACAGGCCGAGGAAGGCACGCAGGAGTTGAAGCACGTCATCCAGCGCTATCCCAGGACGAACGAGGCGACGCAGGCACGGGAAAGGCTGCGGAAGGCAGGAACAGCGCCAAAAAATCGCTGATCCGTGGCGTTATCGCTGTTTACGGCAGGAAGACCGGTCGCAGCCGGGTGTTCAGTCGTGTCCCGCCCACTCGGTCTGCAGACTCGGCGGACGCATCAAGGTCTGCATCACCACGCAATACTGTTCTGTTTTCTCCCGCAATCCGCGCAGTTGTTCCGGTGTTGCCTTAGGCGCAGTGACATCAAAATGAAGATGAATGCTCTCAAAGCCGACGGGCACTTCCTTTGATATGCCCAGGGTACCTCTTAGATCCAAGTCTCCCTCCACCATGACCTCAATGCGTTCGGTTGGTATGCCCATAGCCGCCGCCACCATCTGACAGGTGATCTGCGCGCAAGCCGCCAGGGCCCCCAGCAGAAGGTCACCCGAACAGGCGCCAGCACCCGCGCCTCCGACTCCCTGGTGGGCCTCGGCCTGGTAGATGGCACGTCCGAGATCGACCGAGCATGCCACCGGAACATCCGCTGGCCCGCCTTTCGCGCGGATGGTGATTTTCGAGGCATTTGGGTCATTACGGTATTGCTCTTTCAG
>PMCH01000110.1 GCA_003154055.1 Acidobacteriaceae bacterium | reverse complement strand
AGCGCGAAGATCAGGGTCATGATCCACCACGCCCCGATGCGAGCATTCAGATTGCCGATGGTGGCCTGCGCCTCGGGCTTCTTGATCGCAGCTTTGAGCACTAGCCCAATGATCGTGGAGATGGCGAGCAGTCCAAGAACGCCTGCAAAGGCCCACACGAGTTGTGGATCGAGGTTCGTCATATTTCCTTCAAACGGCAAACTGCCGAGCGCGCTCTTGTCAGAAAGGATGCTTTGGGCTCGTCCGGTTCAAGAGAGATCGGCGGACCAAACGTAAGCCGGCTGATGAACGGCACCGGCAGAAATTCACCTTTGGGCAGAATGCGATTCAGGTTATTGAGGTGGGCCGGAACCAGACGCAATCCGGGCTGGTGCTGGGCCAGGTAGTAGAGCCCGCTCTTGAACGCGGCCACCTCACCGCCCGTGCCGCGCGTGCCCTCAGGAAAAATAATCAGGGAATCGTCAGTGCCCATCGCATTCAGCATGTGATCAATGGCCTGTCGCGGATTGGCCGCCGCGGCATGATCTTCCTCGCTGTTTTGGTGTCGCGCCACCAGCACCGCCCGGAACACATTCACGGCAAGAGCCCGGCGCAACCCCTTGTCCCAGTAGTCCTGCGCCGCCACGGGCCTGGTTCTCACGCGGATCTCGGCCGGCAAAGACGACCACAGAACCACGAAATCGAGGTGACTGGTGTGATTCGCGAAATAGATGGTCTGGCGCGCATTGGGCTGGGAATCAAGCCAGCGCACATGCACTCCGCTGATCAGCCGCGCGGCGCCAGCGATGATCCCGGCCAGTGGATGCGCCTTCCTCATCACCGCGCCTTCAGGTCTGCAACGATCCGCATGGTGCGGCGCGCGCAGGTCACGGCCATCCCCACCACCATGATGACGAGCGCCATGGCGATAATCTGTCCGTGAAACCCCAGATCGTCTTCGAACACCGAGAGCACGCACGCGGCGGTCAGGAGCGCCATTCGATGCGGCTTGGCCATCGGGCCGATGAAGTATTGGGTGATGCCCATGGACCCGCCCAATAGACGAATATATGCCGTGACCACTGCCAGCACCGCTGCCAGCCAGCCCAATTCGTGGCCCCAAGTGAAATTCGAGATCGAATAACCTGCTCCCACCAGGATCGCGATGTCCGCAAATCGGTCGGGCATGTCGTTGAAGATCTCGCCATAGACGGTTCGCTTTCCGCCTTCCACGGCCACCATGCCATCCAGCATGTTGCACAGCAGGCGCAGTTGGATACCCGCCGCCGCAGCCAGAAAGAGCAACTGCCGCGGGAGACCCTCGGCGCGGGAAGTCCAGCCCAGGCACATGCCTGCCGCCGCCGCAAACGCCAGGCTCGCCACCGAGATTGCGTTGGGTGTGATTCCGGCCCGGGTCAGTATCCGAGCCAGTGCCTGCGCCCACGCGCGCTGCCGCGTTTTCAGCGGACGCCGGGGCGGCGAGGAGGCGGGCGCGTTTGGGACCATGTCCATGACGCTCGAAGAGGTCAGAGAATTGTGCTACTACAGTAATCTCACTCGCAATCCAAAAGCGGCGGAGGCACTATTACAGTTTGATAACTGTAACAGTTGCAGCGGACGTATCATGGGGAAGAATCCAGACTACAGCATGGCGTTCAAACGAAATCTCGTCCTCAGCCTGCTCCTGGGAATTGGCGGAGGGCTCGCCGCTTACGCCCTCGCCTGGGGCCTGTTTACCACTCATCCTGAACTGGGGATGGAAGTGGACAGCGCGCGCTCCATTGCCGCCTGGACAGCGCCGCTATTCTTCGTGGGAAGTTTGATTTACTTTGCTGTCCGCGAGCGATAAAGA
Source organism: Acidobacteriaceae bacterium (assembly GCA_003154055.1). Taxonomy (GTDB): domain Bacteria; phylum Acidobacteriota; class Terriglobia; order Terriglobales; family Acidobacteriaceae; genus Acidiflorens. Next base: position 1,751 of record PMCH01000110.1, on the reverse strand, counting down.
ATCGCACTCTCGCGGCAAAAAGCTTTTAACCGCAAAGATCGCAAAGGATGCGCAAAGATCGCGGAGTGCGGTGGGTTCACTTCTGCCATCTGACCTCTGCCTTCTGCAATCTGGTTTCTCCCTTATAATGAAGGTTTACACATGGCCACCGCTGCCAGCCGTAGCACTAGCCCTGTGATTTCCAGATTCACCAAGGAGCCTTCATGTCCGCACCCAGCCGCCGCCCGGAAATTCGCCGCCGCCGCACGCGCGCAGAAAAAGTTCAGAAACTTCGCAAACGCCTCGTAGCTGCCTCGGCTTCCGCCGACAAGGATCGCCTCACCGCCAAACTGCACCGCCTGGAATTCAATTCACCGGGCAACCCACTCGTCCAGAAAGCTTAGAAGCGCCTGGAACCGGCAACTCTCGACGTAGGGAAACGGCTGGCTGTGTCTCCAACTGCGCCCCTACTCACAGGCCTATCCCAGAATCCCCATCCGCTTCCCCACGCGCTGCAACACGGCGAGCGCCCGATCGAGTTCATCCTTTGTATGCGTGGCAGTCATGATGGTGCGGATGCGGGCTTTGCCTTCCGGGACGGTGGGGAACGCGATGCCGGTGCCGAGCACCCCTTCCTTGAACAGCTCGCGCGAAAATTCCATGGTGAGCCTGCCGTCGCCGATAATGATGGGCGTAATCGGTGTCTCGCTCGCGGGGGTCGTCCTGCCGCCGATATCAAACCCGAGCAGGCCAAGTTCTTTCTTCCAGAAGCGTGTGTTCGCCCAGAGTTGCTCCATGAGCTGCGGCTCGTTTTCCAGGACATCGAAAGCGGCAATGCAGGTGGCGGCCACCGACGGCGGATGCGACGTCGAAAACAGAAACGGCCGTCCGCGGTGATACAGGAAATCAATCAAGTCTCGCGTACCGCACACGTAGCCGCCGAGTGCGCCGATCGCTTTTGACAAGGTTCCCACCTGGATGTCCACGCGTCCGTGCATGCCGAAGTGATCAATCGTGCCGCGGCCGTTGCGTCCGAGGACGCCTGAAGAGTGGGCGTCGTCCACCATCATGATGGCGCCATATTTTTCGGCCGCATCACACAGGCCGGGGAGCGGGCCGATATCGCCATCCATTGAGAACACGCCGTCGGAGATCAGCAGCTTGCGGCCGGGCTGGTCTTTGACACTCGCCAATTGCTCTTCCGCGTGCGCGACATCTTTGTGGCGGAAGACGAGAATTTTGGCGCGCGAGAGGCGGCAGCCGTCGATGATCGAGGCGTGATTGAGCTCGTCGGAAATGATGAAGTCCTCTTTGCCCAGCAGCGCCGACACCGTTCCCGCATTGGCGGTAAATCCTGACTGGAACACAACGCACGCCTCGACGTTCTTGAAGCGCGCGATCTTCTCTTCCAGTTCCATGTGGACTCTCATCGTGCCGGCGATCGTCCGCACCGCGCCTGATCCGACGCCGTACCTGCGCGTCGCTTCAAGCGCCGCCTCGCGCAGTTTGGGATGCGTCGTCAGGCCGAGATAATTATTCGACGCCAGGTTGATGACCTTCTTGCCGTCAAACGTGCACTCGGGCGCCTGCTCGTCTTCAAGCACGCGCAGCTTGAAGTGGGTGCCCTTGGCCTTCAGTTCGTTGAGTTGGTCAGTGAGATAGGAGAGCGGATTGGTGCGGGTGGCGGTTGGCATGATTCCCTCAGGCAACTTCAGTTCCGCGGATCTGCGCGGAAGACGCGGATTGAATGTATCAGTCTAATACCGGGCCGG
>PMCH01000134.1 GCA_003154055.1 Acidobacteriaceae bacterium | reverse complement strand
ACGCGCGTTCGTTCCCCGCCGCGCAGGCTCGCGCCAGGGCCAGGTCCTCAAGGCGCAGCGCCGAACAGAAATCCTCTGCTTCGCGACCCGAGGCCTGCGGAGCGTACTTCAGCCGGATCTCATTCAGGATCGCAGCAAATTGCTCCGTCGCCACTCCGTAGGCGGCGGCTCCGCTGCGCTCGTAGACATTGGAGACGAGGTCTTCTCGCTGGCCGGTTTGTGCCGATCCTGGCATGCGCTCTCATCGAATGCTAGCAATTTTTTGACGCAAGCACCGGGAATTCGTACGTTCTCCGGTTATGGGGCAGGGAAGCCCCTCCTGGAAGACCTGTACTGGGGGAAAACATACAGGGACTGAGCGCTTCCCTGCCCGGAGGATCTCTATGCGGATAGTCGTGGTGCTTGCAGGAATCGCTTTGTTAGTGCTGGCGGCCGTGGTCATTCCGAGTCAGGGGCGTGCCGGCGAAGTTTCGCAAGGGTCGGGTTACTCGCTGCTTACTCCGATCCGTAGTGGCAACCTTACTGTCTTTCCCGTGGTGGCAAGTAAGTCCTATGACACGGAAGAATTTCTCACTCTTGATGAAGGTCTGAAATCGGGCGAGGTGGCGGTAGCTGAAGCCGGACAGGCGCAGGGTTTGATCCGCCGCCGTCCGGGCAGCCAGCCTATTCCTCGTCCGGTGCGCGATGCTGAGGTCAACCGGCTGGTGCTGGTTAACAATTCCAGACATCCGCTTCTGCTGCTTGCCGGAGAGATTGTCACCGGCGGCAAACAGGATCGGGTCATCGGCAAAGACCGCATCGTGCCTGCCGAGAGCGATCCCGTGGATCTGAGTGTTTTTTGCGTTGAGCCCGGACGCTGGGTGGCGGCAAACGGGAGAAACGAGTTCAACACCTCAAACTCCGACCGGGTCGCTCTGTTCGCGGCTCCAGCAGTGAGAAGCAAGGCGATGGATGCGAAGAACCAGCAGCAGGTGTGGGACGAGGTTCGCAAGTCGCAGAGCGGGGCGTCGGAGGCAGTGACGGTAACCGGAGCTGCCCCCATGGTCAACGCAGAAACCTCCTACTCCGGCGTGATCAACAACCGCGAGGTCCTGAAGAGGGTGGATTCCGTCGCGGAGCCCCTCCGTCGGGACTACGAAAGTGTCATCCGCCAGTTGCGCGACAGGAATGCGGTTGGCGTAGTGGTTGCGGTGAACGGCGAGGTCGTCTGGGCCGACATTTTCGCGAGCACGCAGCTGTTGCAGAAATACTGGCCCAAGCTGGTGCGTTCTTACGCGACGGAAGCGGTGGTAACTCGCGCCAAGGATGCCGAAGTCAGCACCAGGCAGGCGCAGAAGTTTCTCGACAATCTCCAGGGCCGTCATGAGACGGCAGACACCGAGCCCGGCGTCTATCGTCAAACCGAAATCAGTGGCGATGGTTACAAGGTGTTCAAACTGACGTCTCTGTTGCCGAAGACCGGCTACCCGGTACACGTGACCAAGATGGCGGATTAGGCCGCGCAATAACCCTTGACCGGGCGGTTGGCAGGGATCATGATGCGTCCCCATAAATCCAATTCGGACTTTAGTCCGTGGAAATGGGGCGCATCATGCAGGTACTCAGGGGAGGAACCTTAGCTTTGGAATCCACCAACCGTCCCAAAGTTCGGGCGGCGGAGGAGATTCCCAGCTGTTCACTAGGCTTCAAGAAACAAGTCCAGACCTTCTGGCAGGGCTCACCGTGCGACTCGTGGTTTACGGAAGAAGCGCCCGGCACAGCCGCTTTCTACCAGACCCTCGACGAGCACCGATACACCGTGCACCCGAGCCTGCACAAAGCCGTGTGCTTCGAAAAAACGAGAGGCTTGCGCGTGCTGGAGATCGGCTGCGGGTGTGGCAGTGAAGCCGAGCGTTTCGCGCGCGCCGGGGCGCACTACACCGCGGTTGATCTGACCAATGCGGCGGTCAGCATTACGCAGCGCCGTTTTCAGCTGGCTGGATTGAAAGGACGTTTCGTTCAGGGCGACGCCGAGAACCTGCCGTTCGGCGACGATTCATTTGATCTGGTGTACTCCCACGGTGTGCTTCATCACACCCCCGACACAGCGCGGACGATCCGGGAAGTGCATCGTGTGCTGGGTCCCGGAGGCCGCGCCAAGATCATGCTGTACTACCGCGACTCCTTCAACTATCAGGTCAATCTCCGGGTTGTTCGCCGCTTGCGGGCGCAGATGCTCCGGACCCAGGCCGGTTTGAAAGTGGCGAAGATGATCTGGCATGAGCCGGAAGAGGAACTGAAGCGGCATGCCGAACTCATCAAGCAGGATCCCGGCTCGTACCTGGACATGCAGAACATGCTCAACCGGAACACGGACGGTCCCGACAATCCGCTGTCGCAGGTTTTCTCGCGAGAGTCGGCGGCGGAGATGTTCCACCAGTTTCAGAATGTAAAAACCGAAGTGATGTTCTGGAATCCGAACTGGCTGCCGGGCGTCGGAAAGCTGCTGCCCCACGCGATCGAGGAGAAACTTGCTTCCCGCTGGGGCTGGCACCTGTGGATCCACGCGCAGAAGCGCAACCTGGAATTCACGGCCCAGTGGACAACCGCGCAGACGAAGGGGCTCGAAACGAGAGTTCTCGCGGAGGCGCTCGCGAACTGAATTACTGGTTGACCGCCGCCTGAAGCCCTTTGTGGATCACTTCCAGGGTGTCCGCGGAGAGCTTCAGGGCGGGTAATTCTTCACGAGTGAACCAGCGGACGTCGGCGGCATCGCTGGCCGCCTGAAGGTCGCCTGTCGCTGTGCGGCAGAGGAAATCGATCAATACGTAGTGATAACGGACGCGTCCGTGGTCCGCGCGGATGACGCGCTCGTACACGCCCAGCATCTCGCCGGTTTCTACCACTAGGCCGGTTTCTTCCCTGGCCTCGCGAACCGTTGCCTCGCGCAGCGTCTCTCCGCATTCCAGGACGCCACCCGGCAGCGACCACTCACCGAGCAACGGCGGCTGGCCGCGCCGAACCAGCAGGACGCGATTGTCCTGAATGATGACGGCACCCACGCCGATCAGCGGATTGTCGGGGTATTCGCGACTCATGCGAAAGAAAGTTTACAGGGACTTAGGATTCGTAGTTCCCAGTTCGTCGTGGTACTGGGCAACATCAGTTTCCGGATCGTGCGAAGCCGCAGCCAGCGAGAACTAGCAACTAGAAACTACAATGGTTTCCATGCCGCTCGAAGAATACAAACGAAAACGGCGCTTCGAAGACACTCCCGAGCCTCCACCGAAAGTTGAGAAGAAGTCCAAGCACCGTTTTGTCGTCCAGCGCCACGCCGCCACCCGCCTCCACTACGACTTCCGACTCGAGATGGATGGCGTGCTGAAATCCTGGGCCGTTCCCAAGGGCCCGTCGCTGGACCCCGCCGACAAGCGCCTGGCCATGCAGGTCGAAGATCATCCGGTTTCCTACTTTGACTTCGAAGGCACAATCCCCGAGGGCAACTACGGCGCCGGCACAGTGATGGTGTGGGAGGTGGGCACGTGGGAGCCGCTATCCACGGTACCAGTAAACGGCGAGTACGTTCCCAGTACCGACAGAGAAGCCGCCGCCATGCTCTCGAAAGGCGATCTGAAGTTCCGTCTGAAAGGGACGCGGCTGAACGGAGACTTCGCGCTCGTGCACATCAAGGGGCGGCGCCCGGGAAGCAAAGGCAACGAGTGGCTCTTGATCAAGAAGAAGGATGCTGATGCCGTGCCGGGATTCGACATCGAGAAATACGATACGTCGGTTCTGTCCGGTCGCACCATGCGGCAGATTTCCGGCGATGAAGAATCCGAAGAGTGGACGAGCAGCCGTCCTGCGACCCGCGGAAAGCTGAAAGCGGCCTGGCTGGCGGATGCGGTGGCCAAGGCAGATCGCAGGAAAAAGGCTTTAACCACGGAGGGCACGGGGGACACAGGGAAAGGCAAGCGCGGAAAATCAAAACGAACTTCAGCGGCGGACAGTGTGGNNGATGCCGAGAACAATCCAGCCGATGCTGGCGACGGCCGTCGAACGGCCCTTCGACGATCCCAACTGGCTGTTCGAAATCAAGTGGGACGGATACCGGGCCGTGGCGTTCATCGACGATGGTGGCGTGCGGCTCGTTTCGCGGAACCAGAATGACCTGACCGCGCAGTATCCCGAACTGCGCGACATGCCAAAATTTATTAAGGCGAAGCGTGCCGTTGTCGACGGCGAAGTCGTGGCGCTCGACGAGCAGGGGCGTCCATCGTTCAGCCTGATGCAGCAGCGCACCGGCTTCCGTCCCGGCAAACCGCGTTTGCCCGGGCGGCAGGGAGTCCCGGTCATCTACTACGCTTTCGATCTCNNGAAAAGGGTTTGGCGCTTTTCGAAGCCGCAAAACAGCGGGGGCTGGAGGGCATTGTCGCCAAGAAGCGCAAAAGCCTCTACGAGGAGAAACGCTCGCGCGAATGGCTCAAGATCAAGATCACCCAACGCCAGGAGTGCGTGATCGGCGGCTACACCGATCCCGAAGGCAGCCGGCAATATTTCGGTTCGCTGGTACTCGGCCTCTATGACAAAAAGAGCCGCTTGATCCACGTGGGCCAGGCCGGCACTGGTTTCGATGAAAAGAGTCTGAAGGAAATATTCGAACGGCTGCAATCGCTCGAAACGAAGACCAATCCGCTCCACGGTGAAATCGGCGGCTTGAAGAAGGTGCACTTCGTACGGCCTAAATTGGTCGCGGAAATCAAGTTCTCCGAGTGGACCCACGAAACCGCCGAAGGCGGAATGAAGCTGCGAGCGCCAGTGTTTATGGGCCTCAGAGCGGACAAGGCGCCGGAAGAGTGCAGGCTGGAAGAAGCAGTACCTGGTTTCTAGTTTCCAGTTTTGCTGATCGGGGTTCGACCAATGCGGCTCGCAGCGAGAACAAGCAACTAGAAACCAGCAACCAGAAACTACTTGATATCCTTCATCAACAGCAGCGACCCATAGTCCCGTCCCGCAGGTTCCACTGCCCGCGTGACAACTCCGGCAAAGGCGTCGCGAAATTCTGGAAACTTTACCACCAGGGCCTTTGCGACTGCGGTGTTTTCCTGGAAACACTGGCCCGTGTTGGAGACGTCAGCCGCCTGGTACTTGACCAGCAGATCGAGATCGTTCCCCACTATCAGGGGAAATACCGTGGTCAACTTGTAAGTCTTGCCTCCCGCGGCCAGGTCTATGGTTTGTCCGTTCAACGGAAGGTCGCTGAGTTGAACCGCTTGCGCCTCATCGTAGAGCTTGTCGGTACCCAGCGTGCTCATGAAGTCCACGGGAGAGCTCAGAGCAATTGCTTGCTGGTAGTACAGCCACGCATTCCGGTTCTGCCCCTTGGTCTTGAACTCCCGCGCGCGCTGTGCGAACCAGGTGCCGTCGTGTCCACCGAGTTGCGCTTGTTTCGCGTAGAAGCCGGCTAGCTTCCAGTCTGGCCCGATGGGCTGCAGGATCAGCGTCAGCGTCCGCGAATCCGGGCTACCCTTCACGTCCAGAATGGCCAGTCCATACTTGCCAGCCGGCAGATTGTTGAAAACGAACACAGCGCTGTCGGTGGTCTGGCCCGTTTTTCCGAACACTCCACATAGAAACTCGGCACGGGCCAGCGGTTCGTTGCCATCCGCCGTCAGGAGGTAGGGTGGTCGGACGGTTGCCTGTGCTCCCGAAAACACGGCCTGGTTGTCTTTCACGGCGGCTTCGATGCCGGCGAAGCTGGCGGCGACCGCGGGAATGGAATTCTGTTGCAGGGCAGCCGTGTCCCCCCGCGCCGCCAGGTCGAAATACCGCCTGCCGGTGCTCTCCAGGACAGTGCGAGTGGCGGCATCCATGTCGGCAGCACTCTGGCAGGTTTGCCCCCCCGCTGCCGGAGCCATCCCGATCAGGACGCCCAGCAGTAAGCCATGCCAGTACTGCCGGTAACCATCTGCGGAAAACAAATGATCTTTCACGCCCCGCCTCTACCAGCATTTTACGACGCCCGCGAGCCCGCGGGGGATGTAAAGCTTGCCGGAGGTGCGTCTTACAAGCCGGGCAAGCCAGAGGACCAGAAACGCAAGAAATAACCCCCACAATCGTTCTTTAAAGCAGTGCTAGAATCTAGCCAGGCTGCGACCGCCGCTGAACCGGCTTCTGGCGCGAAAAATGGGGGTAGCAATGACTCATAGAGGCAAGTGGGCAGTTGTTTGGTTAGGCATTCTGGTGGTAGCGCCCGCCCTCCTTGCCCAGAGCCGTTTTCCCAGCGGTGACTTTCATCCCATGCGCCCCCATGGGCAGCAGCAAAAAGGCGTATTGCCCACCCAGCCGAGCGGCCCGGTCGCCCCGGTTTCTTTGGACCAGCTTCCGGCATCCCCCCCGCAGGTCAGCTATCAAAACGGATCGTTGACCATCATCGCCGAGAATTCCACTTTGGGCGACATCCTGCGCGAAGTGCATAAGGCCACAGGGGCTTCGATTGACGTCCCGGCGAACGCCAACGAGCGAGTGGTGGCCCGGCTCGGCCCGGCGCCGGCGCGCGACGTGCTCGCCAGTCTGCTTAACGGCAGCTCTTTCAACTACGTAATGGTCGGCTCCGTCACCGATCCGGCCGCCCTGACGAGTCTGATGCTCACGGCAAGGACCGGGGGCGCAATCGCGGCGGTGACCCAGACGGCCGAGGTTTACCAGCCTCCGGTCCGCACCGGGTTCGTTCCACCGCCGATGGGGTCGCCGGTAATGGCAAACGCCGACGACAGCGCCGATGATTCCGAGGATGCTGAAGACAAAGACGACGAGGAGTCGGCCCCAGGACAGCTGGGACAGCCCGGGCAGCCGGTACTGCCGGATGCCAATAACTCAGTCCAGCCGACACCGGATCCGTCGCAGCCCAATGCAGGTCCCAAGAATCCCCAGCAGATTATGGAGATGCTGCGCAAGTCGATGCCGCAGCAGCCACAGAACAACGTTCCTCAGGACCCACCCGAATAAGCGCAACGAAGCTCGCGGCTGGGAAACAGTTCATGCTCAGGCGTGAGGGCAGGGAAGTTCGGGCCGCTTAGTCGCCGCTTGCGTGGCTCTGCCGTGGTACAAGAGCCGGAACCGGGACAGAAGACAGGCGGGACGGGTTGAAAGCAGCCAACAGGCCGGTGACGGCAAGATAGGCCCCGAACACTCCCAGGGCAACACAGGTAATCGCCGTAGCAAACACTAGAAGAGCAATAAGAAGAGCGGTCACGCCTGACACCTTGCCGGCGGCCGCATTTTCTGCTGCGGCCCCAAATTTCTTACTTTATCCGCGTTTGACGCCCGCTTCTGTTAGCAAATAAGATACGGGAGTCGAACTGCGTAATTTCACTCTCCAACATTTCTGGGGGACCGTCCACATTACGGAAGTCCAATATTCTTGCGTCTGATGGCAATTACAAAGATCTCTGTGCGGGGCGCGCGCCAGCACAATTTGAAAAATATTGACGTCGAGATCCCCCGCAACACCCTCACGGTGATCACCGGGTTAAGCGGCTCGGGCAAGTCTTCGCTTGCCTTCGACACGATTTACGCCGAAGGCCAGCGCCGCTACGTCGAAACGCTCTCCGCCTANNGTCGGCACCATCACCGAGATTTACGATTACCTGCGCCTGCTCTATTCCTCCATTGGAGTGCCGCACTGCCCGAGTTGCGGCAAGCCCATCACCCGGCAGTCTGCCGAGCAGATTGTGCAGCGCGTGATGGCGCTCACGCCTGATGACCGTGTCATGATCATGGCGCCCATCGTTCGCGGTCGTAAAGGTGAGTTCAAGAAAGAGATGGAGAAACTCGTCCAGCACGGCTTTACCCGCGCCCGCGTGGACGGCGAACTGGTCAACCTGGAAGATGACCTGAAGCTCGACAAACGCAAGAATCACACCATCGAAGTCGTCATTGACCGCCTGCTGGTCAAGCCTGGAATCGAGCACCGCCTCGAACTCTCCGTTGGACTGGCGATGAAACTGGGAGGCGGCCTGGTTCTGGTGGCGGTCGTGAGCGGCGACGAGACTCTGTATTCCTCGCGCCTCGCCTGCCCCGATTGCGGCATCAACGTCCCGCAACTCGAGCCGCGCTCGTTTTCCTTCAACAGCTCGTATGGAGCCTGTCCTGAGTGCCATGGTCTGGGAAGCCGCTACGACTTTGACCCCGCCAAGGTGATCGTGGACTGGGCGAAGCCCCTGCTCGATGGCGGCCTTGGCCCCGGTTCGTCGTCGCAGAATCTAGTGCATGGCCTGCGGTTGGTCGCCGAGGCCTACGGTTTCGACCTGAGCACGCCTTTCGAGAAATTTCCCGACAAGATCCAGAACCTCCTGCTTTATGGCGAACCGGAACGCCGCGGTAAGACCGGATTTCTCGGCGTGATTGGCTATTTGAAGCAAAATCTGGAGGCCTCCACTTCCGACAATTACCGCGAATACCTGCTCGACTTCATGTCGGCCACACAATGTCCGGTGTGTCATGGCAAGCGCCTGCGCCCCGAAAGCCTGGCCGTGAAGGTGAATGGGATGTCGATTGCCGATTTCACGGCGCTGCCCGTGTCCCGCTCCGTCGAAACGGCCCAAAAAATCAAGCTGACGGGCAGGGAAGAAACCATCGCCGGCCGGATCGTGCACGAGATCGCCGAGCGCCTGCAGTTCCTGCACGAAGTGGGGCTGGGCTACATCTCGCTCGACCGCTCGGCCGCCACTCTCTCCGGTGGAGAAGGGCAGCGCATCCGCCTCGCCACACAAATTGGCTCCAAGCTGCGCGGCGTGCTCTACGTGCTGGACGAGCCTTCCATCGGCCTGCACCATCGCGACAACGGCCGCCTGCTGGCCGCGCTCGAAAACCTGCGCGACCTCGGCAACACCGTCCTGGTGGTCGAGCACGACGAAGAGACCATCCGCCGCGCCGACTATGTGATCGACCTCGGTCCCGGCGCCGGTCGCCACGGCGGTGAGTTGGTCGCCTGCGGAACTCCCGCGCAAATCATGGANNCGATCACCGTACTCGGCGCTCGCGAGAACAACCTCAAGAATCTCGACGTTGTGTTCCCCCTGGGCGTGATGACGGTGGTGACCGGCGTCTCAGGTTCCGGCAAGTCCACTCTGGTCAATGACATCCTCTACCGTGCCCTGGCGAAGCAGCTTTACCGGTCGCGCGAGGAGCCCGGCATCCACAAGTCCATCGGCGGATCGGAGTTGGTGGACAAGGTCATCCGCATCGACCAGTCGCCCATCGGNNGCTCGAACCCCGCCACCTACACCGGTATCTTCGCGCAGATTCGCGACCTTTATGCCATGCTGCCTGAATCGCGCGAGCGCGGATACAAGCCAGGACGCTTCTCCTTCAACGTTTCCGGCGGGCGCTGCGAGGCCTGCCAGGGAGAAGGCCAGCGCCGCATCGAGATGAATTTCCTCCCCGATGTGTACGTACAATGCGAGGTCTGCGGCGGCCGCCGTTACAATCACGAAACATTGACCGTACGCTACAACGGCTACTCAATCGCCGACCTGCTCGAAACGCCCGTTTCCGACGCGCTCCAGACGCTGGAAAACATTCCGCAGGTGAAGCAGAAGCTGCAAACCCTGGTGGATGTCGGCCTGGGGTATATTCACCTCGGCCAGTCTGCCGTTACTCTTTCGGGCGGAGAAGCGCAACGTATCAAGCTGGCCCGCGAACTCAGTAAACGTCAGACGGGAAAAACTCTCTATCTGCTGGATGAGCCGACCACGGGACTGCATTTCGACGATGTGCGCAAGTTGCTCGACGTCCTGCACCGGCTTACCGATCTTGGCAACACGGTCATCATCATCGAACACAACCTGGACGTGATCCGCAACGCCGACTGGATCCTCGACCTCGGTCCGGAAGGCGGCGAAGAGGGCGGCCGCATCGTAGCCCAGGGCACGCCGGAACAAGTCGCCCGGGTGAAGAAGTCGTATACCGGGCAGGCGCTGGCCTCATACTTTAATGGCGCGAAGCCGGGCGTCAACACGATCAGCGCATAGGACGTGCATTGAATTCTTTCCCCGAAAACCCGGAAGCAATCTCGGAGACTCACAGCCCCGATGCGGAACCGGTGCTCGGCCCGCCCGTAGAATCCCCGCCTTCTCCACCCCGCGACCCGGCCTGGAGCGGGTGGGACGTCCTGCGGGTACTTCTCATCGCCGTGATCGCCCTGTTTGTCACGGTTGTGGTGCTTGCCGTAGTTGTCTCGGGGTCCACTTTTCGTGACCGCCTGAACCACCTCAACGCTCAACCCGAACTCCTGATGATCGGGCAGATGGCTGCCTATCTGGTCCTGCTCGGCTACATGTACATTCTCGTGACCCGGGAGCGACGCCAGTCGCGTTTTTGGGACGCCATTCATTGGCATTGGCCCGCCAGCCTTTGGATCTACCTTGTCGGTGGCGTCCTGATGCAAGCGGTTTTTCTGCTGGTTGAGCGCTTCCTTCCGTTTCCGAAAGACACGCCCTTTGAGGCCCTCCTCAAGCGCCCTTATAGTCTTCTCCTGATTGCGGCTTTCAGCATCACACTGGGCCCTCTCATGGAGGAGTTGTTCTTTCGCGGGTTTCTGTACCCTGTTGTGAAGCGCCGCTTGGGTGTGATGGCTGCGATTGTGGCTACTGCACTTCCGTTTGCGCTGATGCATGCCGCCCAGTACGGCGGTGCCTGGGCTTCGGTCCTGCTGATATTTGTAGTCGGCGTAGTGCTCGCCGTGGTTCGAGAAAAGACAAACTCGCTGGCCGCCTCGTTCCTGGTGCACGCCGCCTACAACGGGACCATCATCACGATCATCTTCGTCGCCACCAGCGGCTTCCGGCATTTGGAAAGGCTGAGTCAGTAGACTCTTTGTTGTCGATTTTGGTGAAACTGACCAGACAACTGGCAACGAGAAACGAGTAGCCGTTCTCTGTTATCGTAGAAAATTCATGTCCACCGCTCGCCAGGAACTACTGGAACTCCTCGCCAAGAAATCCTTCCGCCTGGGCGAGTTCAAGCTGTCGTCGGGCTCGACCAGCGACTACTACATCGACTGCCGCACCACCACTCTCGACGGTCGCGGCGCGCAACTCACCGGCCAGGTGTTTCTGGAGGAGATCCGCGAACAGGGATGGGAACCTGACGCGATTGGCGGTCTCACCATGGGTGCCGATCCGATCGTCGTGGCGGTCGCCGTCACCAGCGGCACGATGCACGGATTCCTGGTGCGCAAAGCGGAAAAAGAGCACGGCACCGGCCGCCGCATCGAAGGTTTCGCCGAGAAGGGCGCGCGCGTGGTGATCGTGGACGATGTTTGCACCTCTGGTTCCTCCACCGTGCAGGCCATCGAAGCAGCCCGTGAACTCGGATTCAAGATCGTCGGGGTGATGTGCCTCGTCGAGCGACAGGAAGCGGGGGGCCGAAAGAACGTGGAGAACGCTGCAACTCCGGCTCCCTTCATTGCGGTTTTTACCGCCAGCGATGTGCGCCGGCAGCACTTGGAGCAACGGAAATCGAACGCCGCCCAATGATTCCCGACGGACATACAGACTTGGCTCCGGGGAAAATCGCGTCGGTAGTGACCTATCTCGAGATGCGCGATCGGCCCGCACCGGACGATTCATCAAGCGGAGTGCGCTTGCGGCACGTCCACAATCCTGGCCTCGACTGGTATCGCGCGCTGTACCGGCGGGCGGGCGCGCGTTGGTTGTGGTTCAGCCGTCTGGAGATCACGGACGAGCAACTCGCAGCGATCCTGAACCGATCTACCACGGAGCTGTTTGTCGGCGAACGTGAAGGAGCCGAGATCGGGCTGGCGGAACTGGACCGTTCGGAACCTCCGAACGTGGAAATTACAAACTTCGCGTTGCTGCCGGAAATGATCGGCAAGGGCCTTGGCCGCCCCTTCATGGCGAAGTTGCTGAACCGGGCGTGGGACGGCTCCGTGGCGCGGGTGTGGCTGCATACCTGCACGCTGGACGGCCCGGCGGCGCTGAGTTTCTACATGAAGTGCGGCTTCCGCCCATACAAGCGGGCGATCGAGGTGGCAAACGATCCACGAATCCGCGGGATGCTGTCGGAAGATGCCGCGCCGCAGGTACCGATCATCCGTTAGTCTTAGAAGCTCAGTTCCATGCAGTCTGAAATCAGTGGTTAGACAGGTTTCAACCCTCACAACCTTATGATCCAAATGATCCAAACCCTGGAATGGACCGAAAAAGGCGTTCGCTTCATCGACCAGACGAAGCTGCCGACCGAAGAAGTGTACGTGACCTGCGTTACGCATCAGCAGGTTGCCGACGTCATCCGTAACATGGTGGTGCGCGGTGCTCCTGCCATTGGCGTTGCCGCTGCCATGGGCATCGCGCTTGGCGTGAAGAACTCCAAAGCCGAGAA
>PMCH01000247.1:4201-7239 GCA_003154055.1 Acidobacteriaceae bacterium | reverse complement strand
AGGCCGTCTTCAAGCACGTGCAGATTTTCATCGCGGGTGCCGAACAGGGCTTCGATGTTGGGGCTGATTTCAATGCTCTTCTTCATTCAGGGTCGTAGCGCCGCCTCCTGCAGCGAAATGGGGCCCACACTTGGATGTCGTAGCTCGCTCGGAGGAACCACCTCGGCGAGCATTTCTTGGCACACAATTTTGACGCGCAAAGAGTTTACTGTGGAGGTAAAACCAGACGAAACGCGCGCCCTCACAGGGCGGACGACAATCATTGGATAAAGCGTACCCCGGGTGGGGGTGGGAGTCAATGGTGGCTACGCTTTTGCGCCTTCGCCCTTCGCTTCCGGCGTCGACGCCCATACCGTCCGCTGCTGCGCCCAGTTGCGTAGCTCGGCAATCTCTTCGGCACGGGTGGTTGAGAGCGGAACGGTAGTTTCGAGCGCGTGCAGCAGATCTTCGGTCGCGAGTTCCTGCTTGCGGGCAAACGCTGCGTATAGAGCGGTCTGGACCGCCGATTCGATCTCCGCTCCCGAGAAGCCCTTGGCCGCGGCGGCAACACGATCCAGCTCGTAATCCACAGGATTGCGTTTCCGCTTCGTCAGCTGAATCGAGAAAATTTGTTTCCGCTCGGTCTGGCTCGGCAGATCGACAAAGAAGAGTTCGTCAAAACGACCCTTGCGGATCAGCTCCGGCGGCAGCACGGTGACGTTGTTGCACGTCGCGGCCACAAAGACCGGAGACTTGCGCTCCTGCATCCAGGAAAGAAACGATGCCAGCAGGCGCGACGAAACACCGGCGTCCGCCGATGCCGAATCCGGGCCGCTGCCGGCAAACACTTTCTCCAGCTCGTCAATCCACAGGACGCACGGGGCCAGCCCCTCGGCCACGCGGAAGACTTTCTGGATGCGCTTTTCCGTTTCGCCTATGTATTTGTCGTACACGGCGGCGGTGTCGAACTTCACCAGCGGCAGCTTCCATTCTCCCGCGACGGCGCGCGCACACAGACTCTTGCCGCATCCCTGCACGCCCAGGATAATCACGCCCTTGGGCGGATCGAGGCCAAACTGGCGCGCCTGCGGGTCCCAGGAATTGCGCCTCTGGGCCAGCCAGTTTTTCAGATTGTCGAGACCGCCGACGCTCGTCATGGTGTCGCTCGCGTCCACGAACTCCAGCATCTCGGAGCGCTTCAGTATGGATTTCTTGGCTTCCAGCACATCGGTGACGCACGCCGGCGAAAGCGCGTAGCGGCTGACCACTGTCTGCGAAACGGCGCGCTCGGCTTCCTCTTCGGTCAGGCCGCGCAGGTTGGCAGCCATGGCGTCCACGCCCGCAGCGTCAAGCTGGAGTTTGAGCGCGTGGGTCTGGGCCATGCGCGTATAGGTCTCGCGGATGATTTCGCGCAGGCGATCGATATCCGGCAACGGCAGATCGAGGTACTCCACCAGGCTGGCCAGTTCCCGCGGCATTTCGATGGCGGGCGCGGTGAGCACCAGCGTCCGGCGGTTGGCGGAAAACTTCTGGCCGACGTCGCGCAGCCTGCGGACGATCACCGGACTGTCCATGTGCCGGTGAAAGTCTTTCAGGACAAACACGGCCTCCAGCGTCATGGACTCCATGTTGGCGAGGGCCTGCACCGGGTCGGCAGTGTTGTAGATGGCGCTCTTGCTCGAGTCTGGAGCCGCGGGATCGGCGGTGTGCCGGGCGGCGTTGATCCGCGCCTGGAGATCAACGGGCGGAGGACTCGAAGCATTCGCGCCGGAACGCACCAGCCCGTCGGCAACCGTCCACTCGAATAGCGCCATATTGAGTTCGGAACAGGCGGCGTGGATCAGCGAAAGAGCGCGAACTTCCTCCACCGTCTCCATCACGACGATCGGGGTGGACGAGTTGATCAGGACCTTCAGCCGCTCGAGGGCATCCATATCTGTTTGACCGGGTGTGACTTGCTACCGTAGAATCATAGTTTCGGATTCCCACCCGAACATCTTCCTGGCATCTCCAGGACAAACGAAGGTAATAGAGCAGCATGGCGAACCATTTTTCGGCGCTCAAACGCGCCCGTCAAACCGAGAAGCGAACCGCCCGCAACCGGGCCCACACCTCCCGCCTGCGCAGTGCCCTGCGCACGTTGCGCGAGAGCCTGGAAAAGGGCGACAAAACGGCCGCCACCCAGGTGTACCGGGAAACGACATCGATGCTGGACAAGGCGATCCAGAAGGGGACCCTGCACGAGAACACAGCGAATCGCTATAAGTCCCGTCTGTCGGCCCGTCTGAGCGCTCTTAAGTAGCAGCGGAGGCACCCGCCGGGCAGCGCCAAGATTGTTCTTGACCCGGCTTTGTAGTTTGTTATACTTAGCGTTCCAAGGACATCGCAGACTTCTCGCGGTCCTGACGAATCTCTGCCCGCAATTGCTGCAAACCCCAAAGAATTGAGCAACTTTAGGGTAGGGCGGGGCATCTATTTGGGTGACTCTGGCAATCCCGTTCCATTCCAGCCCAAATTGCAGTTTGGCCAGCTATAAAAGGTGACCATCAACCCAAGGGCGGATGATGGAAATCCAGGGCCGAATTTATCCCTTAGGAGAATTACGAACGATGCGCTCTGATCGAGTTTTTGAAGCTTTGCTGACCCTGCGGAACCGGTATATGCTCTGCCAGCTTGCCTCCAAGGCAACGCGCAAGTTTCACCGGCCGAATACCCGCATTCAAGAAACCATGAACCTGGTGTTTGACCGCATCGCAGACGCGGAGCGTCAGGACATCCTGAGCGAACCAGAAAATGTTGCCGAGGCACAACGGCGGGCTGCTTAACCAGCTCCGCCGTGTGCCCACACGGCGGGCGAAACTCCCCCCGACAGACCCTCCTGAGAAATCCATCCTGTAGGTGAATATGACCATCGCAGAACTGAAAGAAAAGAATATTACCGAGCTAACCAAGATCGCCCGATCTTTGGAACTGCCGGGCGCCAGCGGACTCCGCAAGCAGGACCTCATCTTCAAGATCCTGCAGGCGCAAAGCGAAAAAGAAGGACACATCTTCGCCGA
>PMCH01000247.1:0-4191 GCA_003154055.1 Acidobacteriaceae bacterium | reverse complement strand
GAGGGCGAGAAGTATTTTGCCCTGGTCAAGATCGAGGCGGTCAACTTTGAATCGCCCGACGAGGCGCGCAACAAGATCCTGTTCGACAACCTGACGCCACTGTATCCGCAGGAACGGTTGAAGCTGGAAAACACGCGCGAGAACATCAGCGCGCGCGTCATGGACCTGCTCACCCCGCTCGGCAAAGGCCAGCGCGGTCTGATCGTTTCTCCGCCACGCGCCGGCAAGACCATGCTGCTGCAGAACGTGGCCAACTCGATTACCGCCAACCATCCGGAAGTCGTGCTGATGGTGCTGCTGATTGATGAACGTCCGGAAGAAGTTACCGATATGCAGCGCTCGGTGAAGGGCGAGGTGATCTCTTCGACTTTCGACGAGCCCGCCGCCCGCCACGTGCAGGTCGCGGAAATGGTGATCGAAAAGGCCAAGCGCCTAGTCGAGCACAAGCGCGACGTGGTCATTCTGCTTGATTCCATCACCCGTCTGGCGCGCGCCTATAACACCATCGTTCCGCCCTCCGGCAAAGTGCTCTCCGGCGGCGTGGACTCGAACGCCTTGCAGCGTCCGAAGCGTTTCTTCGGATCGGCGCGCAACATCGAAGAGGGTGGCTCGCTGACCATCATTGCGACGGCACTCATCGACACCGGCTCCCGCATGGACGACGTGATCTTTGAAGAATTCAAAGGTACCGGCAACTCGGAAATCATCCTGGAGCGCAAGCTGGTCGATAAGCGGACGTTCCCGGCCATCGACATCCAGCGTTCCGGCACGCGAAAAGAAGAGCTGCTCATCCCGAAAGAAGATCTGCAGCGCATCTGGGTATTGCGCAAAGTGCTGAACCCGTTGTCGCCGGTGGAAGCCATGGAACTGCTGATTGAGCGCCTGGCCAAGACGCAGACCAATAGCGAGTTCCTGGCGAAGATGAGTTCGTTGTAGTTTCTGGTTTCTGGTTGCTAGTTCAAGGGGGCGAAGCTTTTCAGCTTCGCCTTTTTTTTCTCCGCGATCGTTACCTTCGTTCTGAGATACGCCTCTTTGTGCAGACTGCGCTTTCTGTAACCGTGCTAAACCACGATTGACACCAGAAAAATTCTGGCTGCCATGTGGGAGCACGGTATGCCCAAGTATGTCTTCACCTTGACGCTCGCCTCGCTGTTTTTCTTTTCCCTGGCGCAGGCACAATCGAAACCAGCCCCTGCGAACCACGCCCAGATTCAACAAATCGCTGCTACACGGGAGGCGGAGCTTCCCAGCACCTGGGTGGAACCCCATCAACAGCTAGAACGGGAGATGATTGCACGGGCCGTCCTGGAGCGGCAGGCCGAACTGAAGCGCGATACCGAGAAACTGGTCGCGCTCGTCACCGAGCTCAAACAGAACGTGGACAAGACGAACACCAACATCCTGTCCATGGACGTGATCAAGAAGGCACAGGAGATCCAGAAGCTGGCCAAGAGCGTGCAGGACAAGATGAAGAACGCGTACTGAGCCTGCCGCCGATTCGTCAATGTAGATTCGTCAATGTGGAGACGCAGCTTGCTGCGTCTCAGCCCGTGCTCGTGGACTCGCGATGAGCGTCCGCCCACCACGCCCACGGCACCGTCAGCCAGATGGCCAGCGCTCCGAGTGCGAGCTGATGCGTATCCGGCGGAGGGGGCGCAAATAGCGCTCCCAACCATCCCAAAGCCAGCAATGCCATCAGACTCCAAAATGCATAGGTGCCAACGCGGTCGCGCGCACGGGTGGACCCAAGGTAGAGCCATAAGCCCACGCCGAATAGCAGGAGTTCCACCGAGATCGAAGCGGGCCACGAGTTCCACAAACCCAATCCAACTTTGGGGCCGCCCGGCCAGAGCGGCATGTCGGGGCGGTGCGAGATGAAATCCAGCACCCAGTGGCTGAGCACGAGCGACGCCAGCACCCAGGCTCCGCGAACGTGGCAGCGTACCAGGTAATAGATCAACCCGACAGCCAGCGCCCAGCGCAGGGTCATGGTCAGGCTGTGCGAAAACGGATAGTCATAGAAATCGAACGGTTGCACCTTGGTGATTCCCGGCACCACTCGCACATGCTCAACGCCCAACAGAAGAAAAATCGGCCACAGCAAGTCCAGGAACTCCGCCGCAAACATCAAAGCGCCAAGTGAACTTTTCGGCGTCAGGCGCTTCGCCGCCAACGCGACACCAAAGTGTCCGATGAACATGGCAAACAAGTTAGCACGACCGCGACGTGCTGCGCCCTCCGTGACCTTGGTTAGCGCCAAAGGCCCGTTGAGTACCTAAGTAATCTTCCCAAAGGTACTTGCATCGTAGAAAGTCATTCCGTTGGTGCTAGTCCCAAAGGACATGCCCCCAGGAGGCTTCATGAAGTTCGCAGGTTTTTCCAAGTTCTCAGTCTTGTCACTGCTGGCCGGCGTCTTCGCCCTGGCGCTCGCAGGATGCGGTGGAACCAACAATCTGGGATTAACCCAGGGCAATTGGGCGTTCAGCGCATCGTCAACCGCGGCACAAGTCCTCAGGAGTGGCCCCACATTCGTCGTCGGCGGTAACCTTACCCAGAGCGGAACCAACCTGACGGGCACAATGTACGTTTCCCAATCGGGCTGCATCGCCCCTCAGTTCGTCGGCTTTACTGGAACCGTGAAAGACAAGAATGTCACTCTGACTTCCGAGAATTTCGGGGGACAGGTGATTTCGGTCACCGCTTCAGGAACTAAGGACTCGCTGACGGGGACCTACACAGTTACGGGCGAGTGCGCCGATTCAGGCACCGTGACGGCCAGTGCGGTACCGTCGATCAGTGGGACCTGGAATGGAACGATCTCCAATGTGACCCGCGCTAAAGGGTATGGCGCCGCGGAAGCTACTCTTTCGGTCGCTCTGTCGCAAGCCGCAACGGCCTCGGAGGATGGAACCTTCGCGCTGACCGGTACCCTGACCTATACTAATTCCGGTTGCGCAGTGAGCGGAACGATTTCCAACGGATACCTGGCGGGCAACTTTATCTCGTTCAGTGGCTCGACCGATGACGGCGTTGGCACGGTCTTCTACGACAACGTTACTCTGGACAGCATCACGGCGCCAAAGAACATGACGGGGACATACGAGTTCAGCAGCGAAGTTTGCGACCAATCTCAATCGCTAACACTCACCAAGCAGTAGCCGCGTCTCAAAAAAGCAAAAACGCCATCCAGTTTGCGATGGATGGCGTTTCCTTTTGCGTTTCCCCTACCAAGCAACTTGCCTACTCGGATCCGATTCGCATCCCGTAGAACGACCGGTAGACGAAGAAGACCGAGACCGCGAAGAAGGCAATCGCCAGGATGTGGGTCAGGCCGACGCCCTGGTCGCGGGTGAGCGAGACGGCCAGTTCCACCGCCAGCAATCCGAACAGCGTGGTGAACTTGATGACCGGGTTCATGGCTACCGAAGAGGTGTCCTTGAACGGGTCGCCAACCGTATCCCCGATCACAGTGGCATCGTGCAACGGAGTGCCTTTCTGTTTCAGTTTCACTTCGACGATCTTCTTGGCGTTGTCCCAGGCGGCGCCGGCGTTAGCCATGAAAATTGCCTGGTAGAGACCGAAGATCGCAATCGAGATCAGGTAGCCGATGAAGAAGAACGGCTCCACGAACGCAAACGTCAGGGTCCCGAAGAAGACGGCCAGGAAGATGTTGAACATGCCTTTCTGCGCATACTTCGTGCAGATTTCAACCACCTTCTTGCTGTCGGCGACGGAAGCTTTCTCCGCGCTATCGAGTTTGATGTTGGCCTTGATGAACTCCACCGCACGATAGGCACCGGTGGTTACGGCCTGCGTGGATGCGCCGGTGAACCAGTAGATCATCGCACCGCCGGTAATCAGGCCGAGGAAGAATGGAGCGTGCAGCAACGAGAGCTTGTCCACATTCGTGGTCAGCCCATTCGTCAGCGCCATGATGATCGAGAAAATCATCGTCGTAGCGCCGACTACAGCGGTTCCAATCAGCACCGGCTTGGCGGTTGCTTTGAACGTATTGCCCGCACCGTCGTTCTCTTCCAGCAAGTCCTTGGAGCGGTCAAAATTCACGTCGATGTTGAAGTCCTTCTTGATCTCCGCCTTGATGTTCGGCACCTGCTCGATCATCGAAAGCTCGTAGACGGACTGGGCGTTGTCGGTGACCGGGCCGTAGGAATCGACGGCGATCGTGACCGG
>PMCH01000220.1 GCA_003154055.1 Acidobacteriaceae bacterium | reverse complement strand
CTCTTTTTGTCGATTGCCGACGATGGAACCGTAACTGTGGTTGCGGCTCGCTCGGAAATGGGCTGCGGCAGCCGTACTGCCCTTCCCCTGGTGGTCGCGGACGAACTTGATGCCGACTGGTCGAAAGTGAAGCTCGACCAGGCCGTCGGGGACCCGAAGTACGGCGACCAGGATACAGATGGTTCACACTCCGTCCGGAGCTTCTTCGACCAGATGCGCCAGATCGGGGCCACCGGGCGCGTGATGCTGATCACCGCGGCCGCCGCTCAGTGGAGTGTCTCCGCGAAGGATTGCACGACCGAGCCGCACTTTGTCGTGCATCGCGCTAGCGGCCGGAAGCTGGGCTACGGCGAACTGGCTTCGGCCGCGGCCAAGCTGCCCGTTCCCAAGAAAGAAGAAGTCGCGCTCAAACCGCGTTCCGAGTGGCGCTACATCGGGAAAGAGGGCAATGCCCTGTTCGATCTGCCCGATATCGTCACCGGCAAGGCCATTTTCGGCATGGACGCCACGATGCCGGGCATGGTCTACGCGTCGGTCGAGCATCCACCGGTTCTTGGACAGAAGATCAAGTCCTACGANNACTTTCAAACCGCCACACGCGTTCCAGCCTCTCGGCGGCGTTGCGGTGATTGCCGACAATACTTGGGCGGCGTTCCAGGGACGGAAAGCGCTGAAGATTGACTGGGACAGCAGCCCGCATTCGGTGTACAACTCTGCCGAATATCGTAAGACTCTGGAAGCGACCTCGCGGCAGCCGGGCAAAGTCGCTCGCAACGTGGGCGATGTGGATGCTGCATTTGCCAAGGGCGGCAAGATCGTCGAAGCGGAGTACTACACGCCGCACCTGGCGCANNACGCTGCTGGGCGGGGGCTTTGGACGCAAGTCGAAACCCGACCAGGTGGCCGAAGCGGCCGTCTTGTCGAAGCAACTCGGTAAGCCAGTGAAGGTAGTATGGACCCGCGAGGACGACATCCGCTGCGACTACTTCCACTCCGTTGCCGCCATGTACATGAAAGCGGCGATTGGAGCGGATGGGAAGCCGACGGCATGGTTGCAGCGCACGGTGTATCCACCCATCAATTCAACGTTTGACCCGGCCGCAAAGTATGCCGACGACGAAATGGGCCTGGGATGGAACAATCTGCCATTTGATATTCCTAACCATCGCGCGGAAAACGGACCGGCTGACTTCCATGTTCGTATCGGTTGGCTGCGCAGCGTGGCGAACGTCTATCACGCGTTTGCGATTCACTGCTTTGCTGACGAGCTTGCGAAAGCTGCAAACAAGGACCCCGTTCAGTACCTGCTCGATCTCATCGGGCCCGCGCGAATCATCGACCTCGAACAAAAGGGCGACGAGGCCGAGGAAGCGAAAACCTATCCGCTCGATACGGCGCGGCTACGCCATGTGGTGGGGATCGCGGCGGAGAAATCCGGCTGGGGCAAGCGTCCGATGGGCAAAGGACGAGGCTTGGGCATTGCGGCGCATCGCAGCTTCCTGACCTACGTCGCCACCGTGGTGGAGGTCGAGGTGGACAACAAAGGGCAGGTGCACATTCCGAACGTGTGGACCGCGGTGGACGCGGGCACCGTCGTTGCTCCGGACAACGTTCGCAACCAGTTCGAAGGAGCGGCTAGCTTCGGCGCGAGCCTGGCCTTGTTTGGCGAGATCACGGCCACCAACGGCGTGATTGACCAGAACAACTTCCATAACTATCCGATCGCTCGCATGAACCGTGCTCCGCGACACACCGAGGTGCACATCGTTGAGAGCGAGGCACCGCCGGCAGGTGTTGGCGAACCCGGCTTGCCGCCGGTTGCTCCCGCGCTGTGCAATGCAATATTCGCCGCGACAGGAAAGAGGGTGCGGGAGCTGCCGCTGTCGAAAACCCGGCTTTAGGCTTTCGCCGCCTGTTTTGTTCTGGTGTGAAGCCACGAAGCGGCGTAAGAATGCAGCCCAAGGCGCAAGCCGTGGGCTATTGTCCGACGGGCCCAGCCCCGCGAGGGGCGGGGGAATTGCCACGCCACAGATTCCACGCATGAATCCCTTTTTTTCCGGAGATCAATGAACGTGCTCTACAAACTGGCAATTTCGTTTCTGCTCGCCGCGTCGTTCGCAACCGCTCAGGAGATCACCGTGGCAGCCGCAGCCGATCTTAGCACCGCCTTGCCCGAAATCACCGCGCAGTTCAAGAAGCAGACTGGGCAAGACATCAAGTTGACGTTCGGTTCATCCGGTAACCTCACCACCCAGATCGAGAATGGCGCGCCCTTTGACGTGTTTTTCTCGGCCGATGAGGACTATCCCAAGCAGTTGATCGCGGCTGGGTTGGCCGACAAAGACACTCTCTATCGCTATGCCGTTGGACGCCTGGTGCTGTGGGTGCCGACTGAGACAGCGCTCGATCTCCCGAAACTAGGAATCCAGGCGCTTCTCGATCCGTCGATCAAGAAGATTGCAATCGCCAATCCGCAACACGCGCCCTATGGAAGAGCGGCGGAGGCTGCGCTCAAGCATTTCGGGATCTACGATCAGATCGCTGACAAGCTGGTGCTGGGCGAAAACGTCTCGCAGGCGGCGCAGTTCGTGGAATCGGGCAACGCGCAGGCCGGGCTGATCGCGCTCTCGCACGCCCTCGCGCCGGCCATGAAAGGCAAAGGGCAGTATTGGACCGTTCCGCTCGACTCCTATCCGACGCTGAACCAGGCGGCGGTTGTGCTGTCGCGATCCAAGCAGCCAGCAGCCGCGCGGAAGTTCCTGGAGTTCCTGCGCAGTCCGGAGGCGACCTCCCTGCTCAAGAATTACGGGTTCGGCGTTTCGGCGGAGACGCACTGAATGAACTGGCAGGCCTTCTGGCTGACGCTGCAACTCGCGGCGACCGTGTCCCTCTTGCTGGTGGCAATCGGAATCCCCATCGCCTATTGGCTCACCTACTCGCGATGGCGAGGGAAATTTCTGATTGAGGCTGTGGTCGCATTGCCCATCGTTTTGCCGCCCACGGTGCTGGGCTTTTATGTCCTGATGGCTCTCGGNNTCGCTTGGACAATCGCCGGTGCAGACGTTTCGACGCGTCGTCCTCCCCTTGGCAAAGGCCGGACTGGTCACGGGATTCGCGCTCAGCTTCGCGCACACACTGGGCGAGTTCGGCGTGGTGCTGATGGTCGGCGGCAACATTCCCGGGGTGACACGCACCATCTCAATTGATATCTACGATCGCGTGCAGGCAGCGCAATACTCTGCCGCCAATACTACGGCGTTTGTGCTGCTGATCATGTCGTTTGTCGTGCTCTCGATCGTGTACGGACTGAACCGTCGTCCGTGGGCGGTGGGGCCTTGGAAGTGAAAGCGATTCCATCTTCCGTGCGGACGCCTGCGGTCACGGATCTTGAAGTCCGCATGCGCAGGCGTTTTCCGAACCCCGAGGGCGCGTTCGACCTGAATGTCCACTTCCGGGCAAAGCCGGGTTTCACAATTCTTTTCGGAGCGTCGGGCGCGGGCAAGACTACGGTGTTGGATTGTATTGTGGGGCTGGGCAACCCCGAGGAGGGGCGCATCTCGATTGGCGGTGAAGATCTCTTTGACTCCGAGCACGAACTGAACGTCCCGGCCTGGAAGCGGCGCATCGGCTACGTGATTCAGGATCTCGCTCTCTTCCCGCACCTGACGGCGGAGGAAAATGTCGAGTATGGGCTGCGTGCGCTTCCGGCCCCCGAACGCCGCGCACGCAGNNGCGCAGATTTCTGGCGGCGAGCGGCAGCGAGTGGCTCTGGCCCGCACTCTGGTGACGGAACCACGCGCGCTGCTGCTCGACGAACCTCTAGCCGCGCTCGACCGCCCGACGAGGTCCAGGTTGCTCGATGACTTGCGCGAGTGGAACCGGGCTCACCGGGTGCCGATCCTTTACGTGACGCACAGCAGCGAAGAGGTGTTTGCGCTGGGCGAACAGGTCATCGTTCTCGAGGCTGGACGTATCGTGGCGCAGGGGTCGCCGCATGAAGTGATGCGGGCGCCTCGGCTGGAAACGGTAGCGCAACTATCCGGATTTGAAAATATCTTTGACGCAACCGTAACCGCATTGCACGAAGATCGCGGAACCATGACCTGCAAGATGGAAAACGGCGCACTTGAACTGGAAACTCCGCTGGTCCACGCCGAAGCAGGAACGAAGCTGCGGGTGGGAATTCGCGCTGGCGATTTGCTGCTGGCGACCGAAAGCCCACGTGGATTGAGCGCGCGCAACGTGCTTCCGGGCATCATCCGGCGTCTGGAGCAGAGGGACGTAATCGTATCGGCAACC